>NZ_SJPW01000001.1:830103-1130103 GCF_007860125.1 Rubripirellula tenax | reverse complement strand
GTGACGTAGCGGCCCGGCAACACCCAGAACCGCGTTGTCGGTCGCCCATTCGGGGCCCCACAACGCAAGCCCCGAGAGGCACATCACACCAAAGAACGGTGACAGCGCAACCGGCGCGAGTGGACCGAGCCAATCGACGACGCCGCTGCTGGTCGCCCAACTGCTGGCCGCGGCGATCTCTTCGGCATCGATCGGGCTGTCACGCTCAAGACTGCGTTCGATGTTTTGGGGACTCAGCGGCGTCGTTGATTGAGACGCCTCGTCGGCGGCGGCAAAATGAAACACCGGAGGCGATATCAATCCGACGAACAGTACCAGGGCAATCAGTTGACGCATCGATGACTCCGCTTTCCGCAATCACATGAGTGAGCAAACATACAGCAGTTCATTCTAGCGGTTTTTCATCCTCCGCAATCGGGCTTCCACCACGCCCCGCCGCCCATCGCTTCAGCCCCGCCAACCGTTGGTCGCCTCGGGCATAGTAGGTTTCGTCGAGCGAATCCAAATGACGTCGCGCCGCGTCCTCGTAACGATCCGCTGCGCCGTCATCGATTTGGATCCAACCCAAGCTCGCGAATTGATTGGCGATCGCGTCGGCGATCCGTTGATGGCCGGCGATCGTGGGGTGTACGTGATCGGCAAAGAATTGAGGATCAACGATCCCATCAGGCACTCGGGCGCCGCGAAAATCACGAGTGTCGAGTATCCGCTCGGTATCAACCACCGGGACGCCCGATTGTTTGCAGAGCACACGCACCGAGTCCACGATCGCAGTCGTCGCGCGCAGGGGACACAAGTCGCTTTCGCGGGCCATCACCAACAATTGCTTCGCTTCGTCCGATCGACCGCCTTCGAAGCGGCTGCGGCCGATCATGTAGCACGCCATCGCATTGGTATGCGCATTCGATGTATCGGACTTGAACGGAGGCGTGTTGATCAAGTCGCCCGCCGGAACACAAGCGATCATCGGCACACCGGCGGCTTTCGTCGTGTCAATCATCTTGGTAAGCGTTTGATGAAACTGACTCTCGACTTCGCGCCGCCAACCCGGATCGTCGCGATACGCATCGAGACCACCGACGTGATCCAGTCGCGTATCGACTTCAGCCGACAGCGTCACGGCGTTGGTCGGATCGGCGTGCGAAGCGAATTTCCGTTGCAACCATCCGACCGTCGCCCAATGCGCGGCGACGCGTGTGGCGGCTCGGCGCCCCCATCCGAGTTCGCGGACGGCGGCATACGATCGGTCTTCCAAGAATTCGTTGTGGCCGGTGTACAGAACGATCGCGTCAGGTTCGAAGCGTAACACCTCGTCAAGGAGTTTCGAGACGCGATAGCTGGCGTACGAGACTCCGCCGCAATTGACGACCTCGAATTTTGCTTCCGGGGCGGCAGCTTCCAGTCGCAACCGCAACCAGGTCGAAAACGCCGTCTCGGTCGCGTACGGTCGCCCCGCAACGGTCGAGCCACCCAATACGAAGATGCGACGTGTGCCAGCCGGCTTGGTTTGGGCAAACGAATCAGGATAAAAGAATTTCAGTCGCCAATCGGGTATGACGTAGCGTTGCGATTCTGCATCCAATTCGAACAACGGGCGCAGATGCTCCATCCCGGCAACGGGATCGACGTCGACCGCGTCGGGAACCGTCGCGAACGTCCGCACCGCCCACTCGATGGCGAAAAACGGCAGAAGCGAAAGCGTGACGGCCATCGCGATCATCACCCTTCGGCGGCGACCTCGCTTGTCGTCGGCAACTATTTTTGTCATCGTTTCAGCATGTTCATTACGCGCCATCTTTATTTGACCGGTTTTCGCGGGACGGGAAAAACGTCCGTCGCTGCTCGATTGTCGGCCGCCTGGGCCGTCGCGACCATCGACTTGGACGACGTCATCGAAACGAACGCCGGAAAATCGATTCGCGAGATTTTTTCGTCTGGCGGCGAGTCGCATTTCCGCGACCTCGAAACCGAGGCACTTCGCGTCGTCGCGGCCGGCAAGCCGTCGATCGTGTCGTTGGGCGGTGGTGCCATTCTACGTGCCGAGAATCGCGAGTTGATCGAATCGACGGGAATTCGTGTCTGGTTGGATGCGACGCCAGAGGAGATTTGTGATCGCGTGCTCGCCGATGCGTCGACGACAGAGCGCCGGCCGGCGCTGACGGAATTGTCCCAGCGAGAAGAAATCCATCGCCTGATGGCCCAGCGACGGGATTTGTACCAAGCGTCCGCCGACCACCACGTCGACACGACGGGCAAGTCGGTTGACGAAGTAGCGAAGTTGGTGATGGAAGCCGTCGGACGAAATGGAGGCGAGAACGCCTGATAACAAGGTGGTTCCGCAAGGACGGGAATCCGCCGTTCTAAAAAGTCTCGTTTGGCCGCGGGCGTCTATTGATAGCAAGGCAGATGTCCCGCCAAGCTCTCAAAAGCAGTTCCACGGTGGGAATGATCTTGTCTTCGAGGACCGCGATAGATTATCGGGAACTGAAAGAAGCTCAAATTCGCCTTTCAGGACTCGCTCGCGATGCAATCGTCACGACGTCGAACAATATCGAAACTATCGCCTATCCTGCTGTTCGCCTTTGGCATCCTCTTCGGATCGCCGGTGATGGCCCAGGGATCGGTATCGTTCCAGCCGTACACCGTCTACGTGGCTCAAGAGGAGTCGCACGCCCGATGCGGTCCTTCGGCGACCGACTATCGCACGGACGAACTTCGCCATGGCCAAGCGCTGGAGGTCTATTACGAAGGCAAAGACGGTTGGTTGGGCATTCGGCCGCCCGAGTCGGCGTTCAGCTGGATCCCCGCAGACACCGTTGAACGCGAAAAATCCAGCAACACAGGCGTGGTCATTGAGGATCGCACCGTCGCATGGATCGGCACCCACCTGGGTCGCGCCCGTTCGTACAACTGGCAAGTTCAGTTGTCCAAGGGCGAACCGGTCACGATCATCGGCAAGAGCGAACGCGAAGGACCCGATGGGCCTCAGTTGTGGTACCGCATCGTTCCGCCGTCGGGCGAGTTTCGCTGGATCCACCGCGATCAAGTCGTGATCAACAGCGAACAGCTGATCGAAACGATGGCAGTCGCTCAATCGCAAAACGAAATCATGTTTGCCGAAGCCGGGCCCACGTCGCCTCGCACGCAAAGCATCGAGCCAAAGCGAACGGCACGCCCCGCCGCGCAGCCGATCGCGGCGAAACCCGCTTCGAGTCGCCGAACGCATCCGTCCGGTGTTGCTCAAGCATCCGGTGAATCGGTGCTGGAGAACGACGCCGATGATATGGAACTGATGCCGATTGGCAGCGGCCTAAGAGACTCATGGAAATCAAGCGAGCCGAGCGAAGCCGAAGACTCTCGCCCACGGACCGCATCGGTCGAACTTGAATCGCCTCCATCGCTGGCGCCATCGCCAAGTCTGGGCGTCTCACAGCAAACCGCCTCACAGCAACCGCCGGTGGCGAATGAACCCACTCGGCGGAAAGGTCTGATCGCCTCAGTCGCGTTCTTGGGGCGGCCGACTTTGACGCCGATCGGAACGTCAACAACCACCGCGATCCCACCGGTGCCGAACGATGACAATTGGACCAGCGGCGCCGCGCGAACTTCCAATGCGGTCGCAAGCGCTGAAGCACCGCAACCGATGTCGACGCCGACCACCGCGATTGCTCAACCGAGTGTCGCTACGCAGCAGAGTGTTGTATCGCAGTCGAGCATTCCGGTCGAAATGAGCCTTCCCGCACCGGCGCCCCCAGCGTCAACGATCATGCAGGTTTCTGGCCAGGCACCGATGCCGGCTCAAAACTTGGTTCCCCAACCCATGGCGAGTCCTGCGGTTTCAGGATGGATGCCCGCCGGCAGCATGCCGGCGGCTGCGGCGTCTTCCCCGTTACTAACAACGGCATCGACGTTGAACGTCGTTCCCGCCCAGCGCATCGCACAGATCAAAAGCGAAACCGCGAACGCGAGCGTTGATCAATTGACGATAACATTATCGCGTTTGATGGCCGGGCAAGCCTCGGCGCTTGAAACCGAACCTGTTGCGACTGCGGCTCGGACGATCGCTCGATCCGCCACCGATGCGAACATTGCATCGCAGGCAAGACTTTTGGCCGATCGCGCCGAACAATATGCTCTCGTTGCGACCCGTCGCGACGGGAACTCGATGATCCGAAACCAAGGCGATGTCGTGCTTGCCGATGCGACGATGCCGATCGGAACACCGACCAGCCTGACGGTCCCCGAACTTCCAATCGCGTCGTTTGACAACGCGCCGGCAACTGCAACCCAAACCGCAGCAACTGCCGACACGCCTACCTATGGCGGACAACTTGTTCAGGTCTATTCGGCTCGACCGCACAGCCCACCGTTTGCGTTGACCGATGGCACCGGCCGCACTGTTGCCTACGTGACCCCCGTGCCGGGTGTGAACTTGCGGTCGCATCTGAACAGCCGAGTCAATGTGGTCGGCACGGTCGGATACTTGCCGGGGCTGAACATGCCCCACGTGATGGCGTCACACGCGGTACGAATCGTCGAATAGACGCTGCGGCCATGTGATTTCGGAAAAACCACTTTTTCGCGGCGACGGCAGCCTATCGCACGCCCGGATTCCGCCCGTCGAAGCGGCTGCCGACGAAGCTACCCCGGTGGACTGGGATACTGGTTTAACGGACGTGGTAGGGTTACCATTTCGGCATGAGTACCGAAGAAATCAAACATCGCCGCCAGCAACTCCGCAATCTCGTCGTGATGGCTTTCGCGGACGGCCAGTTAGGCGAACGCGAAGTCCACTTGGTGGCTGACCGCTGTGCCGAGCTGGGGCTAGACGAATACGATCTGCAGAAAGCGGTCGAGTTCGGACTGGGCGACGAGGCCGCCTTGGAACTGCCGACGGGCGCCGAAGCGAGCGAAGAGCTGCTCAAAGACATGATCCGCATGATGGCCGCCGATGGCCATTTGGACGAAAGCGAAAAACGGTTGTTCGCGCTCGCGGCAGCCAAGATGTCGATCTCTACCGCCGACGTGCAGCGGTTGATCGACGAAACGCTTAGTTCGTGAGCAAAGCGGTGGCCCGAATCTTGATCACCTCTGGTCCGACGCGTCAATATCTTGACCCGGTTCGCTATTTGACCAACGCGTCGAGTGGGCGGATGGGATCGGCGTTGGCCGCCGCTGCGCTGAACCTTGGCCACGAAGTCGTCGTCATCTCGGGTCCGGTGTCGGTCGAGTACCCCAACGCGGCAACGGTCATACCCGTCATCTCGACCGACGAGATGCTGCAAGCCGCCGTCGAAACATTCAAGACGTGCGACGGCGCGATCGGTGCCGCAGCGCCATGTGATTACATGCCGCGAGAAATGCAAACGCAAAAGATTTCCAAGACAGGCAAGCCGCTTGCCATCGAGTTGGTCGAAACGCCCGATGTCGTCGCCACGCTCGGCCAAAATAAACGACATGACCAATGGGTCGTCGGCTTCGCTTTGGAAACGGAAGACCGACACTTCCGCGCGATCGTTAAATTGGAACGCAAACATTGTGACTTGATGGTGTCCAATGGTCCCGCGGCGATCGATGCGGCCGACAACGAAGTCGAACTGCTTGATCGCGACGGTGCGGTCATCGAAGCCATCCAAGGCACCAAAGAACACGTTGCCGATCGGTTGCTGAAGCAAATCCACGATCGATTGATCCGTTGAAGCGACATCAACATTGCAACGATGCGACCATTAACAATCAACTCCTCTGAACCCGAAAAGCTCTGTGGACCTCTCCGTATCGCTTGGCCGTTTGCAGCTTAAGAATCCGATCATGGTTGCTTCGGGCACGTTTGGTTACGCCCGTGAAATGGAAGGCATCGTCGACGTTCCTCGGCTCGGCGCGGTGCTTCCAAAGACCATCACCGCCGAACCTCGCGTCGGAAACGCGCCTTGGCGAACGGTCGAAACCACCGCCGGATTGCTCAACGCGATCGGGTTGGACAACGACGGCGTTGACGCGTTCTTAGAGAATCACCTTCCTTACTTGGCTGCATTGGGCACGTCGGTTGTGGTCAGCGTTGCCGGTCGAACCGAAGACGATTTTGTTCAGTTGGCGCGTCGTGTCGGTGAACGCGAGGGAGTCTCGGCAATCGAGCTGAACCTTTCTTGTCCCAATGTCAGCGGTGGCATCGACTTTGGCACCAACGCCAAGTCATGCCAAAGCGTTGTCGCGGCGGCGCGCGCGGCGACGGACGTGCCGATCCTGGCCAAGCTGACGCCGAATGTGACTCGCATCGACGAGATTGCTCGCGGTGCAGCCGACGGCGGCGCCGACGCGGTCTGCCTGATCAACACGGTTTTAGGCATCGCCGTTGACTGGCGAAAACGCAAGCCGATGCTGGGTAACGGCATGGGCGGATTGAGCGGCCCCGCGATCAAGCCGATCGCGCTTCGGTGTGTGCACCAAGTCGCTTCGGCCGTCGACATCCCGATCATTGGGATCGGCGGTATTGCAACGATCGATGACGTGATGCAGTTCTTGGTGACCGGCGCCAGTGCCGTTCAGATTGGAACGGCGAACTACTATGACCCGACCGTATCGACGCGGCTGATCGACGAACTACCATCCGCCTTGGCAGAGATCGGTGCCACCACCGTCGGCCAGTGCGTTCGCACGCTGAACAAGTAGATCGACTCATGACGACCCTTTCCGCGACCGACGTTTCGACCGTCACGAATCTTGCACAACACATGCGTGAAATGCGTGTGCGTGCCGAATCGATGCGGGCGGAGTTTGCGACCGGCGACCGCGGTTTCTTCTCGCCGATCGAGGACGACCAGGTCACGCATCTTTGGGTCTCGTACCACATGGCGCGGGCGGCGCTGCTAGAAATCCTGCACACAATCCGCACGACGGCCGGAAAAGCACGCGAAGACAATGCGGCCGAGTTCGCACTGGCGTACACGTCGGCGCTGATCCTGATCGATGCCGCTCGCACCCTTCGCGACCAGTTCGGTAAAGACGTCCTGGTGCGCCGAAAACTGAACGAATCGTATTCGTTGTTTGGCATCGACCGGAACAGCTTCGATACAATCCAACTGTCGTTGACCGATCCCAAAAATGCGATCGGCGTTCGACGTGCGAACCATTTCTATGACGACAATCGGGAACTCTTCCAGCGGTTGTCGTTGGCCGACGAGAATGTGGCGCGGTTGGTCTCGCTGATCGATGTCCTGCGCGAACGAGTTGCGATCGGTGCCAAGCGTTACCTCCGCGCTCGTGTTCATCAACTTCGCCAAGACACGCGTGAGCGATTGGTCGGCCAGAGCTTCGCTCGCTCGGTGTACGCCATTCAAGAATGGGGTTCGCGATTGGTCAGCAGCATTTCGACCAAGCCCGGCCACGTCGCCCGATTGCCCGCCCACGTCGCGGACGCCATCGCGGCGATCATTCAACCCGGCGACGTCTTTGTGACGCGAAAAGAAGCCGCCGTCACGAACTACTTCTTGCCCGGTTTCTGGCCACACGCGGCGATGTACGTCGGTAACGATCAGGTCGTCGAATCACTTAAAGACGGTGTTCGAGTCCGCACAATGGATTCGCCGCTGGGAAACGATGCGATCGCGTTGATTCGTCCGACACTCCCTGCGCCGCAAATCGATCAAGCCATCCGGCGCGCCCATTCGCATGTTGGTAAACCGTATGACTTTGATTTCGACTTCACGCGATCCGATCGCATGGTTTGCACCGAAGTCGTCTATCGCAGTTACGAGGGCCTCGGCGGGATGTCATTCGAATTGAAGAAACGCGCCGGACGGCAAACGATTTCGGCCGAAGACCTCTTGGAATTAGCAGTTGCCGGGCAGTCTTTCTCTACAGTTGCCGTTTACTGCCAGCGATTCGGTGACGCTTTGTTGACCGATCACGATGTGGCACCCGTGATGAACGCGACCGTCGCCACCCTGAAAAACAACTCTTAACTTCGCTACTGTAATATGAACTTACTCGATCGAATCGACCGGATCGTTCGCCCGATCACGATTCCTAACCTGACCGCCTTGCTGGTCGGTTGCCAGTTCGTGTTTTGGATCTTCAGTCTTGTTGACCCGACGATGATCGAACGAGGCACTTTGATTTGGGACAAAGTGATCGAAGGCGAAGTCTGGCGATTGGGAACGTTCTTGCTGGTCGCGCCGACGAGCAGTCCGATCTTCGCGATCTTCTACTTCTATATCTTCTACATGATGGGAACGGCGCTCGAACAACAATGGGGCAACGTCCGATACTGTTCATTCATGTATGTCGGACTCATCTTGACGTTGATCGCCGCCGGTATCGCGCACGACCAATCCGTGACCGGTTTCTTCCTCGAAGCAACCGTCTTTTTGGCCTTTGCGACCTACAACCCGAACTTTGAATTTCTCTTGTTCTTTGTACTGCCGGTGAAGATCAAGTACTTGGCGTGGCTGCAAGCGGCTTGGTACGTTCTGACGTTTCTTGCCGCGCCACTGGCTGGCAAGATGTTGGTTCTAGCATCAGTCGGAAACTACTTGCTGTTCTTCGGACGCGGGCTGTTTGGCCGCGGTGTTAGTCTGCAACGCAAAATGGCGTGGAACAAGAAACAGGTCAAACAGTCCAAGACGCCGCGACACGTTTGTCACGTCTGTGGCATCGACAGCACCACGGACCCAAGCGCCGACTTTCGATACTGCAGCCAGTGCGACGGCCATTTCGCGTATTGCCAAGATCACCTTCGCGATCACCCGCACGTGAACAAGAACGCAGTGAAGTAGCCAGTCACGAGACACCCGCACTCTGCCATTCTTTGATCGCTTCGACGGGCGAAACCAACATGATGACGTTCAACGTCAAGCAATCTCGGATCGTCACCAGCAGCACCAATTCCACGACCAGAAAAAACGCGATCGCCGTCAACGGGCGGACCCGTGAAGCAAACGCGTAGCCCAACAAGCACGCGATCACGTCGAAAATCGAGTTGGCGATCGAGTCACCAAAGTAATCCAACGAGATCGTGCCCTCGCGGTATCGGTTGATGATGATCGGCGAGTTCTCCAAAATCTCCCAACCGGCTTCGATCACAGTCGCAAGGATCCACTTCACATGGGTCGGAACCTTTGTCAGCAAGTTCAACGCGGCAAAGAAAATCAAGCCGTGCAGCACGTGTGAAAAGAAATAGGGATCGATCAAGTGCTGCGACGCATGAGACGTCCAAATGTCCCAGGCCCATGGGACCGGACGTCCACAGGCACACCACCACGTTCGCCTCATCGCTCGCAGAATCGTGACCATGACCACAGTCACGCCCACAATCCAGGCAACACAGCGAGTCCGTTGGTTGGCGTTCAATGGTTGGTTCCCTGCAAGACCGTTCGACTGGATTCGTTGTTTTCGATAGCGTCCCACATCGACGTCAATTCGGCCACCTTGTCCGGCATGTCGTTGTAAAGGTTGGTGGTTTCGGCCGGGTCGTTTTCCAAATGATAGAGCTGGCCCAATGGATCGCCTCGCTTGGCGGCGATCTTGCTGGGTTTCGAAAAACCTCCCGAACCAAGGCCCAAAATCAATTTCCAAGGCCCGCTACGGATCGTTTTCAATTTGCTGCCGCTCGACAACGCCAACGAAGATCGAACCGGTTCGTCGCTCCCGTGAAGCAGCGGCAGAATGCTGAAACTGTCGGGTCCTTCGTTTTCTGTAAGTTCCGTTTGCGCGACGGCGGCAAACGTGGCCAGCATATCGACGAACGAAATCGTTTGATCGCAACTCGAACCGGCTTTGACTTTGCCGGGCCATCTTGCAACGAAAGGCATTCGGTGCCCGCCCTCCCAAGCGTCCGCTTTCATGCCGCGCAATCCGCCGACCGAATCGTGCGAAAATCGATCTACGTCTTCGGCGTACCAGACCGGTCCGTTGTCCGATGTGAAGATGACCAGCGTATCGTCGGACATCCGCTCATCATCCAACGACTTCAGCACACGACCGATTTGTGCATCGACCATCATCACGAAATCGCCGTACATACCAGCGCCACTCTTGCCGCGAAAGGCTTCGACGGGCAACCATGGCGTGTGTGGCGCGGGATAGGCCAGATAGAGGAACAACGGCTGTTCGCGATCGTGGGCTTGAATCACCGAGACGGCTTCGTCGGTGAATCGCGGCAGGACTTCATCGAGTTCCAGCCCCGGCGCGATTCCGCCTTCTCGCCAAAACTCACCCTGAATCGGTGACCATCCCTCGCTTGAATTCGCTTCGATCGAGTCCGTCGGTGGATCGACGGCCCGGTTGCCCGAAATGTAGAAGTAGGGCGGGATATCCGTCGATGCTCGGATTCCAAAAAACGAATCGAATCCACAGTCCACGGGTCCACCCGGTAACGCATTCTCGTAACCGTTCTCGTTGAATCCGAGGTGCCACTTACCGACCATCGCCGTGCGAAATTCGCGTCGTTTTAGCACGGTCGCAATCGTCGCCTGATCGGGTCGGATCAGCGCGTGCTTTGGCCACTTGGAAACATCCGTGCGAAACGGGTAACGCCCGGTCAACAATCCGTACCGCGACATGTGGCACAGTGGTCCGGAGGCGTGCGCATCCGTGAATCGCATTCCGTCGCGAGCGAGCGAATCGATATTCGGCGTCGCGATCTTCGACTGTTCGTTGAAGCAAGCTGGATCGCCATAACCCATATCGTCGACCAGGATGAGGACGATGTTCGGAAGTTTGCTAGTTGCTGCTTCTAGCGTCGTGGTATCGAGCATGTGTGAAAACAGTGCCGCGCAAACCGCAAAGGCAAGTGCCGTTGTTCGATATTGCAAATTACGTGAGAGGCCTAGGCAGCAATGGACGCATCTTAGTTGAAGCGTCGACGTGGCTCGGATCTGAATCATATTGAATTCCTATTTTGTAAAACCACAGACAAACACAGATGGACACAGATTTGAGTCTGGAATGTCTGATCTGATCTGTGTCCATCTGTGGTTGAGATTTCCCAATTGAGAAGGACTAAAAAATGGTGGCGACGCATTACTGAAGACTGAGACGCATCGGATCATTGGGGCTTCTATGGAGGTGATCAATACGCTTGGACACGGTTTTCACGAGAAGGTTTACGAGAATTCACTTGTCATCGAATTTGGGCTCCAGGACATTCCGGTTAGTCAGCAACCACCTTTCCCGATCATTTACAAGGCCGTCGACGTCGGCCTCTACATCCCCGACTTGATTTGTTTCGATGCGGTCGTGGTGGATGCAAAGACGATTGACAAAATTACCGATCACGAGCTTGGCAAGATGTTGAACTACTTGAAAGTGACCGGTTTGCGAGTTGGAATGATCATCGATTTCAAGCTTGCCAAATTGGAATTCAAACGATTCGTCCGATGGTCGACTGCCCTGGTGTGACCTCGACTCACGGTCGGTTTGCAGTCGCGTTGTACCCAGGGTCGCCCGCGTCGGCTGGCATCGACGCATTCCATTTCAGCACCGCGTTCACCAAACGCTTGGTGACGTTTGCGTTGTCCGCCGAAACATCGTTGGCCTCTGCCGGATCCGCCGACACGTCGTGCAGTCTGGCGCGGCCACCATCGTAGTCGCAAAGCAGTTTCCAATCACCGACGCGGACGGCCAAGTCGGGAAGGTCGGTGTACTTGCGAAAATCTTTGCGGTCGGGCGGACGACGGAAAAAGACAGGCGTCTTCCGCGAATCGTCCGACTTTCCGATCAGAGTGTCGGCAAGGTTTTCGCCGTCGAAAACTGTCGCTTCGGGCATATCGACGTTGGCTAACGTCAACAACGATGGAACCAAATCGATCGCGGCGATCAACGAAGAACGGTTCACACTTCCACGCCGCGGCGACGGAATCAGGCCTGGACCCCACACGACCAACGGCGATCGAATGCCGCCTTCAAATAGCGTCGCCTTGGTCCCTGAATACGGTCCCGCCGTTCCCCCGTTGTCATCTGGGCCATTGTCCGAACAAATCATGATCAACGTGTTGTCTCGCAGCTTGTCGTCGTCGCGAATGCGATCGAGCAATTTCCCCATCTGCATATCCATTTCTTCCAACACCGAAAGGTACAAACCGTGCGGCGTCACAGACCAATTTTCGATCGTCGGAAAGTAGGGTGCGTGCACGTCGTCCGGCCAAACGTTGACATAGAACGGCTGATCCTTCTGTGTTGCCTCGTCGATGAACTCGATCGCTTCATCGACAAAGCCACCCGTGATCTCTGATCGCAACATCCAACGCACGGGCTCGCCCAATCGTTCGGCCTTATCCCAGATCCGACCCTTTTTGACGCCACCGTTTTTGGTCGGCACTTCGGTAAGGGGCAATAGTTTTGCGCCCATGCCTTCGAAGTTCGTCAGCGATCGGTCGAAACCATAGTCGGTGATCGGCGGCGCATCATCGACATCACGCTGGCCGCCCATATGCCATTTTCCACAGTGCGCCGTCGCGTAGCCGGACTGTTGCAAGTAGCGGGCCAGCATCGGCGCCGACGGATTTAACCACTGCGCCATGCCACGCTTTTCGTTGTCCGCTCGGTTGTTCAAAAACGAACTGATTCGGTGGCGGAATGGATACTGGCCCGTCGAAATCGCGACGCGCGATGGCGAACAGATTGGCGAGTTGACATAAAAGTTGTGAAAGCGAATGCCTTCTTCGGCCATTCGATCGATATTCGGTGTCGTGGCTTCGGTGTTCCCGAAACACGAAAAATCGCCCCACCCCATATCGTCGATGAAGATCAATACGATGTTCGGGCGTTCTGTCGCAGCGGCAATCGGCAACGTTGGAAAAAACAAGCAGCATAGAATCAGGAACAACGGTCGCATGGAATACTCTGGGTTAGGAAGTATCGAAACACGGCACCAGACTAACACGTGACGAGACCGACGCTGGGATTTCTACGCGCTCGCCTCGTCGAACACGCGATCGAATATCTTGCGGTTGCCCGTTCTGGCCGACTCGCATCGCCGAAGAACTTCGTTGGAATCGGGTTGCCCCATCAAAAACGCCAAATTGCTAAGCAGTTCTGGCTCGCTCGGCATCGCGTGCCGCGCCGGTGCCAACATCAACCGCAAACTTGCCTCGATCCGACGAAGCGTTCGATAACCTCCGATCAAGCCCTCCGCGTCATCGCCCGAAAGGTATCCAGCTTCGGCCAGCGCGCGCAGCGAGGCCGTCGTCCCTTGTCGAAGGATCGCCGGCGTCTGCTTTGCGTGCCGAAGGGTCAACATTTGGGCAACGTACTCCACGTCCATCGTTCCGCCGGCTCCGCGTTTCAAATTCTCGGGCTGGGCAGTTTCTTGTAAATCGAGCCGCATTTGGCGAATCTCGGTTGCCATTGCCGGCTCCCAAACCGTTGTCGCAATCGCCGCTGCGACGGATGCATCGACTTCGCGTCGCAGCACTCGCGAACCCGAAATCGCGCGGGCTTTGCACAATGCCAAACGCATCCACAACGGCGCGGCGTCGGTTTGGAACTGGTCCAAGAATTCGTCGACGGTGATCGCGATCGGACCGCTTTCATCGACCGGACGCAGACGCGAATCGAGTTCGTACAACTGGCCGCTCGGATGGGGATGGTTGATCCGCGAGACGACTTGTCGGGCGACTTGGTTAAAGAAGCGACGGTTCGTGGTGGTTGATCGACGGCCGCCGATCCGCCGCTGGGTTTCGCCCCCCACCGAATACAGAAAGATCGCGTCCAAGTCGCTTTGGTAATTGGGTTCGCGTCCGCCCAATTTCCCGAGTGCCAATGTGATCATCTCCGACGCGTTGCCTTCCGCATCAACAGGGTCGCCGTATTGATCGGCGACGATTTCTTGCTCGTACTGAATCACCCGTCGCAGGCATGCTTCGGCACAATCGCCGATCGCTTGGTGCGTCGCCTCAAGCGTTTCCTTGCCCAACATATCGCGTACGCCGATCATCAGGTGCGCGCCCGATTTGAAGGTGCGCAAGATATCATCGATCTCGGCCGCGCCTTTGCACAGTTCGATCGAGTGAGCATCCAGCCGATCGGCCGACGGCAACCGATTGATCACCAATGAATCGACCAACTCGTCGATCATGCCCGGATTGTCTGTCAAGATATCGGTCAAGTACGGTGCCCCCGCGCACAACCGGACCATCAATTGCATCGTCGGGGGGCTGGCGTCAAGCAATTCCCAGAGCGTCGCTTTCGCACCCAACGAGTCCGTCACCTTGACCATCGAATGCAGCGCCGCATCGGGGTTGGGCGTTTGCGCGACTTCGGCCAGCAACTTGGGCGCGATCGATGAAAAAATGTGGCGACATCGCAGCGGTGATAAAAACGGTACCGTTTCCGTGCTGAGCGATGCCAAGTCGGCCATCGCTGATCTCGGGTGCTTCAACTTGTAACGTTTCAGTGTTGCTTCGACCATGTCCGGATCGGGATCCGGATCGAGCAACAGGTCCGTTTCGGCAGGCGAAGCGGCTTCTTCGCCCAACGATTCGACCAGCAACTCGTTCATCAATTGCCGATTCATGATAAGCGTTGCCTTGAGCACTTCGTCGAATCGAACATCGTCGCCGTGGCCGGCATCACGATTGCGGAGTCCCAGTTGCCAAGCCAATCGCTGGCGATCGCCGGCGTCCGCCGGGATGGTGGTGATGGGTGGGGCAAAGGCGATGCTCAATTGATGCTGTAATCGACACAGCTTGGCATAGTTGTCCGCCAAACGAACTCGCGTATCGTCATCCAGATGTCCGGCGCGATGCAGGCTATTGATCGCATCCAGCGTGTTATGTTTTCGAATGCTGCGGTCGTGCCCGCCGTAGAACAATTGCAAGAACTGAATCGTCAATTCCAAATCGGCGCGTCCGCCCGCATCGTGGACGACGTCGCGGGCATCGGTATCTGTCGAAGTAGACGTTTCGGCGCGGCGACTGATTTTGTGCCGCATGGACCGAATCTCGGCGCGGTCGACGCGGCTGATGAATTGACGATAGATCCAGGGCTCCATCCGGGCAAGAAACGACTTGCCAAGGTCTCGTGAACCGGCGACCACGCGTGCCTTGATGAACGTCAATCGCTGCCAAGTCCGGCCGCTGGTTTCATAGATCCGCGCGGCTTCGCGAAAGCCACAGATGTGAACGCCGACTTCGTGACGGGGGCCTTCCCGAAGATCGATGTCGACACCCTCGTTGCGTTTCGCATCACCGCATAACAGCTTGACCGTATCGGCAACCACCGCGGAATAGAACTTGCCGTGCCAAACGTTTTTATGATCGATCGCGTCATACAAAAAGATGACACGCATCGGCGAGGCATAACCGATCTCCTCGCCGCCGAGATTCCCCAGACCAATCACCGTGATTTCGGGAATCGAACCGTCGGCCCGCTCCGGCATTCCTCGCAAATCGGCGAGCCGTTTCAGCGTAAAGCGAAGGCCAGCATCCAGAATCGCGTCGCTGAGATGGGCGATTTGGCGTCCAACCATGTCGGGTGAATCGCCGCGGACAAATTCGCCAAACGCGATCCGCATGATGTGCCGCGAATAGAACTTACGAATCACTAGCGCGGCACGCTTTGGTTGGTCGATGGTGGACAGCAACCGCGTCAATTCGGCAAGCAACGGCGCCGGGTCGTGGGAATGGTGGTGGCTTGCGCTGATCAGATCGAAGGTCTGTGGATCGGCGATCAATCGCTCGGCCAACGCCGGGTTGCTGGAAAAGAACAGCCCGAGCACCTCTGCGACGAGTGGCTCGCGCTGGAACCACTGGACCAGGTTGTCTGGGTCCTTACTTGACCGCACAAACCGGCTCATCAACCGAAGCACATTTTCGGTGTCTTGCAGTGGGCCCATCGAGTCCGTGAGGCATTCGCGGAGGGCAATTTGAAGGTTTTCGGCGTCCATGGTGCGATCGGCTGAGAACGTTTTCTTTTCGAAATGAAGTGGCGATGGGGAACCATCGGGGGCCGCCGCAGTCAGAAACAGTGTAAATCCCGCGCGACGAACCGTGTAGGCCTTGAACGTAACCTAACCTTTGGCACTGACGCGACGCGTACGGCCCGGCCGGCCGCGTTGTGGTGAGTCACCGTCACGACACACGTTGTTTTTTGGCAACGTCATCGTGTGGACAATTCACAACGCACGAGGGGTCGGCGTTTTCGGTTACTTTTCACGCAACCTCTTTGCAGATAACGACTTGCTATGATTTATGCCCTACCCAGTTGGAGCGATGGCACTGCTCCTGCTTGGACTCTCTCGGACCAAACCGATCGTTACGAACTAGGTTACGAGGAGCCGCTCGTGGGAAAGAAGTTTATCAGCCGCAGTCTGCAAGATGATGCGTTCGATGCCGACGAATCCGTCAGCCGTCGAAATCGCGTCATGGGTCAAGACTTGACCGATGCGATCGATGATGAAGTCGCCGTCGAAGACGACCGTCCGCGTCGCCGCGACGAATACACCGCCGACCCCACCGAGGACCCGGTTCGGATGTACTTGATGCAGATGGGCCAGATTCCGCTTCTGACCCGCGACCAAGAAGTCTCGGCCGCCCGCCAGATCGAAAAGACACGCGACCGCTATCGTCAAACGATGATGGCCACCGACTTCATGCTGCAAGGCGCCCTGAAGTTGCTCGAACAGGTCCGTGACAAAACCCTGCGACTGGACCGCACGATCGAAGTCAGCGTGACCAACGCGCCGGAAAAGAAGGCGATCATGTTGCGGATCGTTCCCAACGTGCGAACGCTCCAGCACCTGTTGTCGCAAAACCGCGCCGACTACATGACGGCCATCAACCGCAAGGTCCCGATGCGTCAACGCCGGGCCGCTTGGAAGAACTTGGTCATTCGCCGCAACAAAGCGGTGCGATTGATCGAGGAAATGAATCTGCGTACCAATCGGCTGCAACCGATTTTTGAAAAACTGCGCCGTGCCAACGAACGCATGACCGAAATCCGCACCACATTGGCGGACAAAGAATCGCTCGCGTTGCCAGGCATGGCGACCGTCGCTGAATTGAAGAGCGAACTGACGTACCTGATGCGTTTGACGTTCGAGACGCCTGCGACCTTGTCGCGTCGAATCAAACGCTGCGATGCGTACCGTGACGACTACGATGCCGCCAAGCGAGTCCTGTCCGCCGGCAACTTGCGTTTGGTGGTTTCGATCGCCAAGAAGTATCGCAACCGCGGTCTGTCGTTCTTAGACTTGATCCAAGAGGGCAACACGGGACTGATGCGGGCGGTCGACAAGTTCGAACACGCTCGCGGCTACAAGTTCAGCACCTACGCAACGTGGTGGATTCGTCAAGCGATCACCCGAGCCATCGCCGACCAAAGCCGCACGATCCGCGTGCCGGTTCACATGATCGACACGATGAACAAAGTCCGCCAGATCACGCGTGACTTGGTCCAAGAAAACGGCCGCGAACCCACGCCCGAAGAAGTGTGTGCCCGCAGCGGCATGTCGCTGGACGATACACGAATCATTTTGAAGATGAGCCGCCAACCCTTGTCGCTGGATCAACCGATCGGCGATCACGAAGAAAGCGTGTTCGGCGAATTCTTGGAAGACCACCGCGACATCGATCCGTTGATGGAAACGAACCGCGAAGCGTTGAAGGTCCAGATCGAACGGGCGATGGAAACATTGAATTATCGCGAACGCGAAATTCTGCGTCTTCGTTACGGCTTGGCGGACGGTTACACCTACACGCTGGAAGAAGTCGGACGGATTTTCCAAGTCACTCGAGAACGGGTTCGCCAAATCGAGAGCAAAGCGGTCCGCAAACTGCAACAACCGTATCGCGCCAAGTCGCTGGTCAGCTTCTTGGACGGAGCCGAGATTCAAATGCTCGAAGGCAGCGAAGCCCTCTAAGCCAGGAACTCGACCGGTTTCGATTAGATCGCCGTGGCCGACCGTTCTCCGGTCGGCCACCGGCATTTTCGGCCCAACATTTTTAGCCGAACCCGCCCGATAAATCGGCCGTCTGTACTCTGGATGCCCTGAATCGGACGACGCTTGACCAGATTCGGCGATCAAGATAGATTTTGGGACATCAGGCAGGCCGTCCCCGGCGGCACGCCCAGATCACGGTGGATGTAGCTCAGTTGGTTAGAGCGCTGGTTTGTGGTACCAGAAGTCGCGGGTTCGAGTCCCGTCTTCCACCCCTTCTTTCAAGGCACGTTGTTGCCTAACTGGTTCTAAGCGGACCTGGGAAACACGTCCTTGGATCGGGCGGGGGCCGTCAACTACGCTGAGCGTCTGATTGCATTGAGCTCACGTTTCACCATTCGAACGCTTCTCCTTTTCGCTGCGTTTTCGGCAGTGACATTTGGTGCTTGGAAGTGGCTTCGGCCACAAGATCCCAATCAAGCCGTTGACCGATTTTTGTGGAACGATCGGTCGAACGGTATCGCGACACAGCGTTGGGATTTCGGCTGGCAGTATGCCGGTGACATCCGTGGCAATGGTTCTTGCATCGTGCTGCATCACTATCGGCCCGAGCATGAAGTCTATGGTCAGCACGGCGGCTTTGAAGTTGTCATCCAATTGCCCAAAGACGCCGCCGTTGGAGATCAATTCGCTCTTTTCCCAATTCCTCCCGATCGCAAAGGCGAAGCCCAGCCTCATGATCGACGCTACACCTTGATGCTGCCCGGCGAATTTACGGTCCGGACCTTCGGTGATCACATGGGATCCCTCGTCGCGGAATCCGAGATCCGCAAGTCAACCGTTACTCTCAAAACAATGAGCGTTGATCGTGTGCTGATCCACGTGGAAGTGGATGTGACGATCCCAGAGTTTTACGACATCAATCTTGACCAGGATTTCACGTTGAAGCGAAATTCTAAAAATGACGGATGACCATGGCGCACATCAGCGTTGCACAGTATCCATCCGTTTTGTGTTTGTTGACTTGATGACCATGCCCCTCGATTACGACCGGCCTTCATGGAAAAGGAGGGTCAACCCATGCCGAGCGTTTCGGAAGTGCTATGATTACCTTTCCTGTCCCTGTTGGTCACCACACGTTACGCTACCGAGAGCTATTTTCATGCGAATTAAAACTCACTCCATCGGTTGGTTGTTCTTTGGGGTAACGGCGCTGCTCCCGATACTCGCGCAGGCAGAGACCGACTTGGATGAACCTGCATCGAAGCTGGTCGTGACGGTGTGCGAATATCGTGCTGAGATTGATGAGGATGCCAGTTCTTCGCCCAGCGAGATTGTTGCTTTGCTGACTGAGGGAGATGCGAAACCCGCTCGAACCATCCGGCTTTCAACGCTTAGTGATTGCGTGTCCCAGTTTCGTTCCAGCGAGCGGATTCGATTGCCTGTGCTGGCTTCCGATGGCGACGGTGTTAGCCAGCGTTGGGAGCAGATTGAGATTGGTACGATTCTCAAGGTGACTGCAAAACGATCATCGGATTCGGTCGCAATGACGATCGACTATACGTCGTCAAGCTTGGCGAACGACGACGTCGCGGCTTCCAGTCCGCTTGTGAAAGAGCGAACGATCCAGGGCACCTACTCGTTTCAATTCGGCGAACCCGTGCTCGTTGGTGGTTTGACATCCGGCGACGGTTTCTATCTGGTTGCAACGGTAAGCCAACCGGCTCCCGATTCGCCAACGCGAGTTGAACCGTAGCAATTGCGGTCGTCGCAATCCTACGAGCCGCCGTTCAGCCGAGAGGCTGTGTTAGATTTCGCCTGAATTTCAGTCTCCGTCCAGCTCTCGGATTTATGGCAATCGCGTCCGGCAATGGAGTTTGCATCGATGAGTAAGGTCCGGCAATTCGCGTTCCGTAGCCTGTGAAGTCACGCGGCAATGCGCAAAACCAAATGAGCAAATGAAGTGACTTCTATTCAACCGGAATCGAGCGACAACAACCCTTTCACCACATCGCTGAACGATTCGTTGCCGACGAAAGTCGCGGGGCCAAATCCGAGGGTGGCCGCGACGGAGGAAGAGTTGACGTTTCCTCGCGTGATGGCGATCGGGTCGCTGCTATTCGTCGCACTCTTTGCGTTAGTCTTGGGCCTTGCCATGCACGCCAGCACCGGCGTCGACCATCGCAATTCGATACCCCGTCAAACTATCGACCACGTCGTCGCGACCGGGATGGATGTTTCCGGCGTATGCCTTGTGTTCGCCGCATTCGGCGTGATTCGTGGGCGCCTAGCATTTGCCCGAAAGATGTCAGCGACTGGCATCGCGATCTTTTGCGTGATGGTTGTTGTCATGATGATCGTGCATTCGATTTCATAGGCGAAACGAGTTCGCCGCACGCGATTCATTGCACTAGAAACTTCAGCAGATCTCGCATCTCGTCGACGCTCATGGATCGTTCCAGTCCCGTTGGCATGATCGAAGTCTCCGTTGCTTTCTGTATTTCGATTTCGTTTAGAGGGATGTCGAACATCGTTCCATCGGCACCCTGATAGCGAGCGGCTTGGCCGACGCCAGGCGCATGCAACTTGATGCCCGTTCGGACAATCCCGTCGGTCGTCAACACCATCCACGGTACGTACAACGGCCCGACTTCTTTACTCGGTTGCAGGATGGATTCGAGAACGCGACGCCGTGACATTCTGCCCGCCAATGTCGTCAGGTCAGGTCCCGTTCGGGCGCCGCGCCCGGAGTGCATGTGGCACGCTGCACATTGACGTCTAAGAAACACTCTTGCACCCGCGTCCGGATCGCCGCCATCGCCGACCAGCGCGTCCCAAGCATCCAGATCGCTTGCCGGCGGGCTGGTGCCATGGTCGGTCGCGGGATTGGATCCAACGCGTACCGCTTCGGCGCTCAATTCAATGGGTTGATCAGACGATGCCCAATCCTGCATCAAATGGGTAGCGTGAGCGTGGTCCATCGATAAGCCCGCCAGGGCATCGGCGCGAGTCTGCGGATCAAGTGACGGATTCCCAACAATCGACTCGAGAACCTCGTTTGCCGAATCGCCTCGCCGAGCGGTCAGCAATCGGACAACTTCATGAGCCAGTTTTCGATCGGGTTGGTTGACGAGCCAAGTTCCCAACGTTTCGTCACTCGGAAGATCCGATTCAAACGGGATACGTTCCACCGCAAAGGCCCTAAGTTGGGGCGAGCGTGATTCGTCACTCGCCAGTTCGAACAGCCGTTGCTCGGTCGCCGGGTCTCTGGTTTTGCCCGATGCAGATCCCGTTTCGAGATAGGCGATCGATGCGATGGCGGCCGCAAACGTGGACGCCGATCCGTCGTCGCGGTTCATGACGTTCGTAATCGCGGGCAACCATTGTTTGTCACCGCGCTCCGTCGCCCAGCGCATCGACGCGACCAACACATCGCTTGATTCACTTTGCAATCCGGCTGCAATGATCCGACTCGCGATGGCATCGGACACCGATTGCGGATCACAAAGTGATCGCCAACGCCATGCCGTCAAAACGCCGACTTGCTGTGCCGCCGTCAGACGGCTTGCGTCAATCTTGCTGAGTCGGTCCTCGGAAGCCAACCGAGCGATCCCCGATTGTCGGACAAACGGATCGTCGCTTGCCAACGATTGAAGCGGATCATGCTTTGCGTGAACACTTCCCGGTGATGGCGATGTTGACTGTGTCGCCGGTTGTGGCGAATCAACTTTGCGAGAGATTCGCCATAACCTTCCTTTGCGATGGACCGAGTAGCTGCGGTCGATCCAGTCGGTGATGTAAACGGATCCATCGGGCGCGACCGCCATTCCGACGGGCCGAAAATCGGCGCCGCCCTGAACCAAGACTTCTGTTTCGCTTTGGAATGACTCACCGCGAGGCGACATCGAGTAGCGTTCGATGCGATTGTCGCCCCAACTGGTCGTCCACAGTTGGTCACCGACAACCGCGACGGCACAAACGGCCTCGCCGGTGCCCGTCACCATCGGTAGCGTCCCCGGCAACTCACCGTTCCAACATTGCAGCGGATGCGTTCCCGCGCGTCCGAATCGAAACTGAAAACCGTAGTCACCGGACATGACGACATGAAGCAATCGATTGGGCGGCATCGCGTCCGGATCATTATCAACGGCAATGAATCGATCGTCGCCGTCCATGGTCAACCCGAACGGATTCCAAAATCCTGTCGCCACACGTTGAACGTCGCTTCCATCCGGCCGACATCGAAAAATGTTCCCACCTTCGCCACCGCCGACTTGTCGCGAGCCGTCGGACCCGATGACCTGATAGGGCTCGCCAAAATTCTCGCCCTGCCCAACGTAAAGCCAGCCGTCGCTGCCGAGCGTCAAACCACCCAGCCCGTTGTGCGGGTAGTTCGCTTTGGTCTCGTGAGTCAGCAAGACTTCGAGAGCTTCCGCCCGACCATCGTCATCGCGATCGGCGATACGAATCACCTGGCTGCGGCTTGCGACGGCAAACGATCCATCGCCCAAGTTGGCAATGTTCATCGACGCTTCACCGCCTTCGTAAAACAACGTCGGCCGATCGACGATACGGTCACCATCGCTGTCGTCGAACCGGTAAATGCGATCGACCTTCGGGCCGTCGTAGTCCTCGGGTGGGAAGTGCGTATGGCTTTCGATCACCAACAACCGACCCGCGTCGTCGAAACAGCAGCCCGTGGGTGTCACCAACGTCGGTTCGGAAGTGACCAACTCCATCGTCAAGTCGGGATCGATTACGACCGGAGGTTTTGCGGCGGCGGCTGTCACGCTGATTGCCACCGTTCCGAAAGCGAGCAGGAATCGCATGCAAACGTTGCCGAACAAAGGCCAGTTCATGTTGTCACTTTCATCTACGGTTGAAGCGGTTACCGCGACGCTGATGCCCGCCATTCGCAAACGCGCGAGCAATCGCCGGGCTGGTATGATAGTGGGGTTCATCCGAAAAACCACGCAACGAAAACCGAACGCACCTATGTTTCGTCCGATTCGACCGATCGTTACGGCCATTGCCGCAATTGCGGTGGCTCACGCCTTTGGCGCCGACGCCACGAACGAAAGAATTTCTGAGCAAGTCAGTTTCAACGCGCACATTCGGCCGATCATGTCGAACACGTGCTTTGCCTGTCACGGGCCCGATGAAGAAACCAACGAAAGCGGACTCCGGTTGGACTCGTTCGAATTGGCAACCGAATCGGCAATCGTTCCCGGCGATGCCGACGCGTCACCCGTGTACGCGCGTCTGATCGACGTCAAGGATCCGATGCCACCAGCCGACTTTCGCCATCAGTTGTCGGCGGATGACAAAGCGATTTTCAAACGTTGGATTGATCAGGGTTCCAAGTACGAACAACATTGGTCTTACGCGCCGATCGTGCGTCCGACGCCGCCGGCGACCTCATCCGGGAATGCGATCGACGGTTTCATTCGGCGACGGTTGGATGCCGAGGGAATCGAACCGTCTGCGACGGCAGACAAAGCGACGCTGCTAAGACGATTGAGCCTGGACTTGATCGGGATTCCACCCACGCCCGACGAAGTCGATGCATTCGTCGGCGACGCTGCGAGCGACGCGTATGAGAAACAGGTCGAACGGTTGCTCGCGTCGCCGCATTATGGCGAACGGATGGCAAGCCAATGGTTGGACTTGGTTCGGTTTTCCGATACCGTCGGATACCACGGCGACCAGAATCAACGCATCTTTGCGTATCGTGATTACGTCATCAACGCGATCAACGAAAACAAACCGTTCGATCAATTCACGATGGAACAATTGGCCGGCGATCTGCTGGACGATCCGACCGACGAACAGTTGATCGCCAGCGGGCTGAACCGTTTGAACATGATGACTCGCGAGGGCGGCGCCCAGCCGGGCGAGTATCGGGCGAAGTACACGGCCGACCGAGTACGGATGATCGGTACGGCGTGGTTGGGTTCCACGACGGGCTGCTGTGAGTGTCATAATCACAAATACGATCCCTTCACGGCGAAGGATTTCTATTCGCTCGGCGCGTTCTTTGATGACCTGCGGCAATGGGGTGTCTACAGCAGCTACGGTTACACCCCCAACAAAGACCTGGAGGGCTTCAACAACGAATTCCCCTTTCCACCGGAGTTGCGATTCGAGTCTCCGACGCTAAAGCAAGAAATCGCCCGGCTTGAAGATGTCCTTGCATCGACCGTTGGCTCGGAAGCAGATTCCGATGCACCACTGAACGCGGAAACATTGGCGTGGGCCCGTGACGCCCGAGACTGGTTGCGATCGCATCCCAATGGATGGATGTCGGTAAAACCGACGGCGGTTTCCTCGGAAAAGGAGACTCCAATCAAAACCATCGACGCGGACGTTCTTCCGACGGGGAAAACGCGGCGCAAGGACGTCATTCGATTGGAATATGTTGCGACCGAGGCGATCGCGTTTCGCTCCGTTCAACTGGAAATTCTGCCCGATGAAGCCAACGGCGGATTCGTCGGACGCTCCGCCGACGGCCGCTTTGCTGTCTCGATGGCCATGGCGATCCAGCGTGATGATGTGATCGATGGCGACGGAAAGATCGAAACCCGCGAAATTCCCATCGCATTGGGGCAAGTCGATCGCCAGAAACCGACTCAGTACCGGTCTGGGCTGGACCCGCGTTATCTGGAAGAAACTTGGCGCAGCGGCCCCGCCGTTTGGCAATTGCCCGTGACCGAAACACAGCTTCCCCACACGGCGGTCTATCACCTTAGCGAACTTGTTTCGCTGCATCCGCATGAGCGATTGATCGTTCGCTTGAAGACGGACGACATCGGAAAGTTTCGCGTTTCGGTATCTCCGTTTTCGCGTTTCGTGGTAGGGCAACCGACTGCACCCGATTCCCTTGCCGGCGCGATCGACGACTTGGAACGTGATCAGAAAATGGACGCATCGTCAAAGGCGATCGTTGCCGCCGCGCGATATGCGTCAGTCGTTCCAGTCAAAGATCAATCGTCCGACTTCAAGCGGATTCGCGACCGAATCCTTGATTGCCACAGCGGATATGCACTGACAATGATTTCGCAACCGGTACCGGCCGATGCCATTCCGGTCGCTCGCGTTTTGCCGCGTGGCAATTGGCAGGACGAGTCCGGCGAGATTGTGATGCCCGCGTTCCCCGAATTTCTCGGCCGTACTGTTTCGGAACCGAAAGCCGGATCCGACGATCGACGCTTGAATCGGTTGGACTTGGCTCGATGGTTGACGTCGGACGAAAATCCACTGGTCGCCCGTCACTATGTCAATCGAACTTGGAAACACTTTTTCGGCGCAGGCTTATCGAACAAGCTCGACGATCTGGGCAGTCAGGGCGAATGGCCCAGCCACCCCGAACTGCTTGACTACCTAGCGAGTGAGTTTCGCGAGGGCTGGAACATGAAAAATATCACGCGGATGATCGTGAACAGCAACACGTACCGGCAAGCCGCTGCCGTTCGATCGGACCTGAAAGAGATCGACCCTTACAACCGACTGCTGGCCCAACAATCGGCCCGACGACTGGAAGCCGAATCGGTTCGCGACAACGCACTTGCGATCGCGGGCTTGTTACAGACCGATATCATCGGCGGGCGCAGCGTGTTCCCCTATCAGCCCGAAGACTACTACAGCAATCTGCAGTTTCCCGATCGGTCGTACGATGCCGACGACACGTTCGCACAGTATCGGCGAGGCCTTTACATGCATTGGCAACGAACGTTTTTGCATCCGATGCTCGTCAACTTTGACGCACCGTCGCGCGACGAGTGTGTTGCCGATCGAACGGTCTCGAACAGCCCTCAGCAAGCACTCACGTTGCTGAACGATCCGTCGTTCGTCGAAGCCGCGCGCGTTTTCTCGAATCGGTTGATCAACGCAAATCCGA
This sequence comes from Rubripirellula tenax, assembly GCF_007860125.1. Taxonomy (NCBI): domain Bacteria; kingdom Pseudomonadati; phylum Planctomycetota; class Planctomycetia; order Pirellulales; family Pirellulaceae; genus Rubripirellula; species Rubripirellula tenax. Next base: position 1,104,331 of record NZ_SJPW01000001.1, on the reverse strand, counting down.
ATGGATCATTCGACGAACGGATTGATCTCGCGTTTCACTTCGCCCTTTCGCGCTCACCGCGTTCGGAAGAGGCGGCGGGCTTGAAGACGCTGTACGAATCACAGTTGGAATATTTCCGTGATCACCCAGACGATTCTTCGGGCTTCACGGTGGACGAAGATCCCGATGCGGCCGAGCGGGCGGCGTTAGGTCAAGTTTGCCGTGTGATCCTGAATTTGCATGAAACCATCACTCGTTACTAACGTCGACGACTTCGCCTACGCCCTTACTGAACCAACCCTATGAATCCGTCGTTCTCCCAACCGCTTCGTCGCGACTGGTCTCGCCGCACTTTCTTATCGCAGTCGTTTGCCGGCATCGGTTCGATGGCACTGGGTTCGATCATGTCGTCGACTTCAACGGCATCGTCGTCCGACGGCAGCGTACACCCATGGCCGGCCCTTCCCGGATTTCCCCACCATGCTTCCAAGGCGAAACGCATCGTTCACCTGTGCATGGCCGGCGGCCCGTCGCACGTCGAATCGTTGGACCCGAAGCCGGAACTGGATCGGATCCACGACCAGCCCTTCCCCGCCTCGTTCACCGAGGGGCAACAGTTAGCACAACTGCAAGGTGCAACGCTAAAAGCACGGAAGTCGTTTGTGAAGTTCAAGAAGTGGGGCCAGTCGGGATTGGAAATGTCAGATCTGTTTCCGCACATCGGCGGCATTGCGGACGACATGACGATCGTGCGCAGCATGAAGACGGAACAGATCAACCACGACACCGCTCACGCGTTCATGAATACCGGATCGATTATCAAGGGTCGGCCATCGATGGGGTCGTGGATGCTTTATGGATTGGGGGCCGAGACAGAGAACCTTCCCGGCTATGTCGTGATGACGTCCCAGGGCCCCGGCGCTCAACCGGTATCGGCCCGGCAATGGTCGGCGGGATTCTTGCCCAGCAAGTTCCAGGGCGTTGCGTTTCAAAGCAAAGGAAAACCGGTTCACTACATCGGCAATCCCGATGGCGTTTGTCAATCGACACAACGCCAGGTCGTCGACGAGATCCAGCGGCTCAATGGACTACTGCAAAAACAGCATGAAGACGATGAGATTGCGACTCGCATTGCTCAATACGAGATGGCGTTTCAAATGCAATCGGCGGTCCCCGAGCTAGCCGACATGTCGGATGAGACTCAGGAGACTCTCGACATGTACGGGGTCAAACGACCCGGCGACGGTTCGTTCGCATCGAATTGTTTGTTGGCGCGACGACTGCTGCAACGAGGCGTTCGTGTCGTCCAGCTTTACCATCGCGGATGGGACCACCACGGCGATCTGGAAAAGAACTTCACCACGTCGGCAGGCGATTGCGACCGCCCCAGCGCGGCGTTGGTCAAAGACCTAAAACGACTCGGCCTGCTCGATGACACGCTGGTTTTGTGGGGCGGCGAGTTCGGCAGAACGCCGATGGCGCAGGGCAGCGGTCGCGATCACCACATCAACGGTTTCAGCGTTTGGATGGCCGGCGGTGGCGTGAAAGGTGGCACGTCGTACGGAGCAACGGACGAACTGGGTTACAACGCGGTCGAGAACATCGTCAACGTCCGCGATCTACACGCAACGATGCTGCATCTTTTCGGAATCGATCACCATCGATTCAGCAAAGCGTTTCAGGGACTCGACATCAAGCTGACCGGCGTCGAGCCTTCACGTGTGGTCCACGACATCATCGCATAGCGAATTTGCTTGCCTTGATACGACCGGTTCCGAGATGCGAACAAGGATCACGAGCGACCGTTCGAACTTCGCCGGCAAGCTCATCGTCCTACTGCCGCTTCGATCAAGTCAATGCTGTCGACCAGCACCGGCTCGCCCGACCATTGATTGGTGAAAAATATTGTTGCCGTCTTTGCTTTCGGACCCGTTTTGAATTGAAGGCTCTTGCGATGCCAGTAGCTCCTAAAAAACCTAGCTGACTGAAAATCGCCGTCGTAGTTTTTGACTCCCAACCATGCATCATGGTAGACGTCCTTGTAATTCGTCGCCGGCGATTTTGCGTAAGCGGATACGATGTAGGTTGTGTTGGGTTTGACGGGCACGGTTTGTTCGATTGCACCCTCGCCGCCACCATCCAAAGCAACATGATTGCTTCCCGCCCAACTATTGGCAGCGTCTTCCTTTAGAGTGACTTTGCCTGAGACATGCCAGTCCGCCAACTTACTTTCGAATATCGGGTTACTGAGCAACGTTGGGCTGTCTGAGCAAGCGACGTCGGGTTTGTCGCTTTGCCAAATTCGTACGTAGTCGACGATGAACTTTTGACCGCCGTTTGGAAAGTCGGTTTGCTTGAGTTTCCCTGGATCGACTTCCCAAGGAAACGTTTCAGAATCCAGCCACACCTTTTGTGCTTGGTCAACGACCCAGTGTTCACCGATTTCGTTCTTGCTTGCACAGCGAACCAAGATTCCATCAACAAAGATTTTGATATTTTGCGGCGACCATTCCAATCCATAGACATGGAAGTCGCTGGCCACCCGGAACGGCAATTGATGCTCGTTGGTCCAAATGCGTTTTCCATACGTGGGTGTTCCCGGAGTTCTCCAGTCATGGAACGAAGACTGCAATCGGTTGCCCGCGTCGGTGCTGTCGGGATTGAGTCCATAGTGTTCGAAGACATCCAATTCACCCCTCCCGCCGATCGTCCAAAACGAACTCGAAATCGGCCCGTCGGCTGCTTTGCATCTTGTTTCAAGATAGCCGTACAGAAACGAAGTCTTCGAGATGATGGCTCCGGTGGTGACATTCTCGTACTTGAAGCCGCCAAAGTGCTCGTCCGCAAATCCGAATTCAGGTTGCCACTTGGAGGTGATCACTAAATCCCCATCGCTAACGCCGACGTTTGCTGGCACGAACTGGGATGGAGCCCGGCCTTTAAAGCGGTTCTCGTATTTGTCGTCCACGCCTTGGACAAACCATTTCGAAGAGTCGAGCGTCGCGTCGTTAAATTCATCGCTGACCGAAGGAACAAGTTTCCATTCACCAGAATTTTCGGGATCCGAAAAAGGCGCCTGTGCGACCGATAATGAACACCATTGTGTAGGAAGTAATGCGAGTGCAAGTAACAAACATTGCTTCTTGGCAGGTAACAGCAAGGCAAGCATGATTCATCCAAGGTAACGTTGTTTTTTGATTCGGCAGCGACGAATGACTCTTGATTCGGGCTGACTTTGGACGGCCGCAAATTACGTGGAACCGCCCAGCAACAGCGTAGCCCATCCAGGCCCCTGAGCTCGTATTGCCGCGAGATATTTCAGAATCACGCTCGCCGCTACGGCCGCCATGAAGCTTTCCGCCACTGGTAGACGCGGTTTCGCTAGACGAAAGCCTCACACCGTGCCGCTTCGAGATCGTAACGGAACGCTGACAAAACTCCGGTTACGTGATCGGGGGCTTTGTTTGGTTTTTGGCAACCAACTGCGAAAGCACTTCTATTGCATCGCCGGCCCGTGATGACGGCACGAAGATATGGTCGTGGTAAAACGCTGCAACGATGTTCGCGCTGATCCCGCGCCCGGCGAGGGAGCCGGCGATCGCCGCGGTTAACCCGACCGCTTGAAGATCGGAATGAACGCTGAGCGAAATCAATGCGTATTCCCCCTCATAGTTCTCGCCCGCCGCATCAGCACGATCTTTGCGGACAACGATTGTGAGTCCCTCGCGTTCACAGAACGAGGCAATTGGCTCAAGCTCACCACCAGCACCGTACGTCGCGGCGGGTCGCGTCAGAAACACGTACAAGTGGGGCGACACGACAGGCGACAGAGACGCCAGCAGAGTCGAAAGGTCAGAAACACCGCTCATTGGAAATCACTGTCCCGGACGAAAGGGTTCGCAGACGCCGCGTCAAAACGAAGGCGTAACCGTCGAGCGAAAGGAGGTGTTGCCGTTGGACTGGGGATGCTAGCCGACGGAGTGAGGCACGGCAATATTTCGTCGCGTTGTGGCAGGGCAAGTCAGTTTTTGAAGCTGGTCAGTCCGGATTGTCGTGGCTTGCTCCGCAATCCAACATGTTCCAGGCATTGGATCGGCGGAGCGGTCCACGACGATCTTTGCCTTGGTCGTAAAACTGATTCGCCAAGCGGAAGTCGCCCGCCTGTTTGAAATCCTGCTCTGTCCGTGTTAATGTCGGGCGTCTGTTCCTGTCGCTCGAACCCGTTTAACTGAAAGCCCTTGATGAATCGTCTGTATCGCCGCTTGGTTTGTTTGTCCGCTTCGCTGGTTGCCGCGTCGATGTGTGTTGGGACCGACGCGGGTGCGGCGGATGGTGACGGCAAGGTTCTTCGGCACGCTGTCTTTTTCGCGTTCAAGGATTCATCCACCAAAGAGGACGTCGATGGCGTTGTGAAAGCGTTTGAGGCGTTGCCGACCAAGATCGATTCCATCAAGGGGTTCCAGTGGGGCACCAATAACAGCCCCGAGGATCACGACGACGGGTTCACGCACGCATTCGTGTTGACGTTCGCCGATGAGGCCGGGCGAGCGGAATACTTGCCACACCCTGAACACGCGGCGTTTGGCGGAGTGCTTCGGCCCCACATGAAAGAGGTCTTCGTTGTTGACTATTGGGCAACTCCATCGGCGGCCCCGTTGGAAAAAGAACTGAAGCATGCCGTCTTCTTCAAATTCAAAGACGACGCGCCGGTTGCAGAAATTCACGCCGTCGAAACGGCGTTCGCACAACTGCCATCGAAAATCGATTCCATCAAAGCGTTTGAGTGGGGCGTCAACAACAGCCCCGAGAAACACGACGACGGATTCACGCACGCGTTCATGGTAACGTTCGATTCGGAAGAGGGCCGCGCGGCGTATCTTCCGCACGCTGATCACGAAGCGTTCGTCGAAGTTCTGTTGCCCGTCCTGGATAAGGTTCGCGTGATCGATTTCTGGGCCGAGTGATTTGTTAGCGAAGCACCCAGCGGAATCGTAGATTCCGCATGCAGGGTAACCCAGTCGAAGCAGCTTGCGAAAATGTATCCCTTTGCCTACTGATCGGCATCCACGAATTCATCACCGACAGTGGGATCCGCGTTCGCGTCGTCGCGATAGTACGTCCGCATGCTCTTGGGAAGCGGATCGATCGCGAACTGGTCCGATAGGTAACCTTCATCCTTGGCAATTCGAAGCACTTCGATGACGTCGCCGTAACCGCCGCCGATCGAAACCAATCCGGCGATCAACGACGGCAATGTGTTGTCCACCACGGCCAATTGGTCTTCTTTACCGACCTGGAACCGGCTGATCCGCAATTGGTTGGGCGAGTCGGATTCCGGTTTGATCATGATCCCACCGGGACCTCGCATGAATTGAGGGATTACCAGTGGCGACGGGACGCCGAACATCACAATTTCCGGCGATTCACGAAGCGAAACCACAATGGCTGGCGATGCGGTCGAGTTGACTTGGTATACCCAGAATTCGCCCATCGATTGGCCGTTCAATTGGCGACGACCGTCCGAGCGACGGCGGATTGAACAGAAAGATCCGTATCGCGTTTCCATACTCGGTTGATCCATCAACCGTTTCAGCGCGTCGATGGCGTCTTGGCTCTTAACACCCTGAAGTGCCAACATCGCGGGAGCGCGGAAGGCGGGTGTGTCGCGAATCGCCACTTCCAGCGGTTTGACGGACTCGGTGCGATCAAGATACGCGAGCGCCTCGGCAGCATAGAACTTCAATTCCGGGTTGGACGTCTTCAAGCCTTCCAACAGCGTCGGAACCGCGCTCTCGCCGAGTGCTTCCAATTGAAGCGCGGCGTCGGCGGACGTTGCCGGGCTGGCAAGTTTAGTGCCCAGAGTTGTCAGCCGCTTTTGAGTGTCTGAGTTTTCGGGTTCGATTCCGATGGCGCGAACGACTTCCATCATGCGAGGAATGCTATCGCGGTAGCGCGGGTGAACTTCTAACTGGACAAAGTCGTCCTCGAGGGCTTCGGCGATGCCTCGGCGCGTTGTTCCGTCAAAGAAAAAGAAACGTCGATTGATGGCCGCAGCGATACCGCTGGACATGGCGACGTGTCGATACTGCGGTCGCAAGATCAACGCCAGTTTTCGACTGACCTGAACGACGCCACCGGAGATCACGTTGCCTTCGATTTTCAGATTGCCGTCTTGCGATGGCGAATAGGCTGCTCGCGTCAGGATCGGTCCGGTACCGGTCGCCAGCACTTCGCTTTGACGGACGGAGCTTTGCATCAGTTGCTTTTGCACGGCCATCTGTTGGCGTAGACGCGTATCGAGCAACCAACCACCGCCCAAGTCTTCGGCGCGACTTTCTTTCGGTGCCAGAATTCGCAGGTCAAGCGGATCGCCGCGGCGGGCTCCGGGCGGGATCGTCGCTTGGACGCGGACCAGCGCCGTATCGGGTGATTCAAGGAAGTGGTTCGGGTCCTCGATGTCGCGACGTTTCATTTCTTCGAGAAGTTGTTCCCGAAAAATGGATGGGTCGGCCGGGCCACCGGTGCCCACCAGACCGTTGATCGCGCCGACTCCATCGACCTGGATCGCCTGCATCCCGTTGGCAATCGCAGCTTCGCGAATCAAATCGGGCGGCGCAGGTGCTTTCATCAACGCGCGAAGCGCCTCGTTCTCGTCTTTTTCGGGTTTGCCACGCCAAACCGAGCACCCAGCCACAGCAACACAGGCTGCCGCCAGTAATAAGATCGGTAGTCTTGGTCTTTCGGAGAGCTTCGGCATCCTGCCACGCATCCCTATTTTCAAAGCAAAAACGGTCACAATCATCCGGCTTGATACAGCATTTGGGACGTTCGCAGCAATACGAGTCTGGCCCTACAATGAGGCTCCGAAACCCACGCAATGGCGGAAACCCGATACCCATGTGCCAAGCTCTGCTGCTATTGATTTTTGCAATGCACCCGGTTCACGAGACCGTGACGGAGGTGGAATGGAACGACGAATCCAAACGTTTCGAGGTCGCTATCCGCATGGACAACGACGACGAGCGTTGGATCAAAAAGTCGGTCCAGGGCGACGGCGAAGTTTCGAGCTGGGCGATCGCCTATCTGCAGCGACGCTTTCGCGTCGCCGATCCGCCCAAGTCGGGACGCCCGGATCCCAGCAAGTACCACTGGATCGGTCGCGATCGCGACGGGGCCCACGTTTGGTGGTACTTTGAAATCGAACCGGCCGACGGGCGGCCTGTTGTTTGGGTTGACCAGCAGTTATTGTTCGAACGCGAGCCGAACTATACGCATCGCGTGTTGGTGCTCAACCATCAACCGCCACGTGCCTTGAACATTACCGCAGTGCGGACGAAAGTTCGGCTCGATGAATCGACCGCCCAGGCTGCCGAATCCGAATCTGATTCCGCCGACGCATCCCCCTCCCCAACCTCGCCTGACCATGACGACGCCCCACTGCCGCCAACTGACTTGTGAAGTGATCTCGATCGGCGACGAAATGACCACGGGGGCCCGGCTAGACACCAACGCCCAATGGCTTAGCCAACGGGTGGGCGAACTGGGTGTGACGGTTAAGTTCCATTCGACCGTCGGCGACACCTTGGCCGACAACGTCGACGTGTTTCGAATCGCCGCGGCGCGAGCCGACATCGTTGTCGCAACCGGAGGCTTGGGGCCGACGCGTGACGACTTGACGCGCGAAGCACTCGCAGCGGTCGTCGATCGACCATTGGAAATGCGAGAGTCGGCGATGAAGCACATCGAAAGCATGTTCGCCCGACGACAACGACCGATGCCCGAACGGAACAGCGTCCAAGCAATGTTTCCGGTCGGCAGCGACGAGGTATTTAACCCCCAAGGCACCGCGCCCGGAATTGACCTGGCCGTCGACCGAACCGGCAAACCAGCCAGTCGTATTTTTGCGCTACCCGGTGTGCCGGCCGAAATGAAACGGATGTTCGACGAGACCGTGGCGCCGCGAATTGCCGCGATGTCGGGTGGCGGTTCGAGGATCCGTCACGCGGTGATGAAGTTTTTCGGAACCGGCGAAAGTGATATGGAGCAGCGGCTCGGCGAAATGATTTCTCGCGACCGAGAACCACGCGTTGGCATCACGGTCAGCGGTGCAACGATCTCGTTACGAATCACGGCGACTGCCGACACGGACGAAACGTGCGACGCGATGATCGCCCAGACGCGTCAAGAAATCCTGCGGTTGGTTCCTGAATTCTACTTTGGTGACGGGGAATCATTCGAACAGCAACACGCGATCGAGGCGAGATTGCGAGCGCGTGACGAATCGTTGGCGGTGATCGAATTGGGCCGCGCGGCGGTGCTGGGTGACTGGTTCGCGTCGTTGGGCGATTCTCCGGCCTACCGTGGCGGTCTATCGTTGGCGACGCGAAACGACTTGGTCCAAATGTTTGCGGCATCGGATTTTTCGGACGCGGTCGACCAAGTGCGCACCAAATTCGGTTCCAGCTGGGTGTTGTTGGTAGACGCGTATCCGGCGTTGGATGTTGCGTCGGACACGCCACTACCAGCCGCCGACGTGAAGATTTTGGCGATCGGGCCTGATGGGAAAAAACAGCCATTCGAGTTGACCATTGGCGGGCACCCCGACATTCTTCACGCGCGGATTGGCAAGTCGGCGATGGCGTGGCTGCGTGAGCTGTTAAACTAGAAACGGGGTCGTCGTCGACTCAAGTACGTTCCTTATTTCACATTGGAAAAACAATCATGCGTTGGTGGATGCTTGCGGCTTGCACGGTTTTGGCATCGTTGACGTTCGCAGACGAGGGCAATCGCGAGACGCGTTTGGCAAGCTATTTGTCGGGTGCCCAGTTTGTTGGCAAGTTCACCGTTGACGGCAAAGAAGACAAATCGCCCAAGACGGAACACTACACGATCAGCAAGTGCGAGAAATTGCCCGAGGCGGACAAGTATCGATTGACGGCCCGCATCAAGTACGGCGAAGTCGACAGCGAAGTACCGCTGGACATCAAGATCCTGTGGTCCGGTGACACACCGGTGATCACGCTTGACGCGATGTGGATTCCCGGCATGGGCACCTTCGACGCCCGCGTCATGATCCACTCGGGACGTTACGCCGGAACGTGGCAACACGATGCGGTCGGCGGACACATGCTTGGTAAGATTGTGAAAGCGGAAGCGGACCCAGCAGATGCACCGGAGAAGTAGCGACGCGGCGATCACGATTCCTCAGTAGGTCTATAAAGAACGCCCGGCTTCCCCCCGAAAGCCGAGCGTTCTTCGCTTCAAGAACGTTGTGTCGTCGTCCGTGAACTGATTCAGGTTATTTCCACCGGCTCCCGCCACCCAAATCCGAATCGGACGTCGAACGTTCGAGTTAGCGGTTTGACGCGATGAAACGTCGTTTCGACAATGCGTCGACGAACGCAAGTTCCCCGAAGTTGAACGCTGCGGCGGTCCCGCCGGCGGCGATTCGCAAGTTCGTGAACGTGTCCTGGCCGGTGTTGGACGACACGGCTCCGGTTCCGGCTGACTCCGCACCGTCGTCAAACGCTTCCGGATCCGTTTCGATGACGCTGTAGGTGCCCGCGGCCAGTTGGGCGAACACGTAGTCGCCCGATGCGTTGGTTTGGACCGTACGGTCAACAACCGTGCCCAAGTCGTCGGTGCCCGTCAATCGGACGGACACACCTTCGATGCCAGTGTCCCCGGTGTCGAAGATGCCGTTGGTGTTGACGTCTAGGAACACCTTACCGGCAATCGATCCGGTCAGAGGATCGACGGTTGTCGATGCCGTTGCCGTGTTGTTGGTCAAAGCCGTTTCGTTGGTGTCCGAATCGACCGACGCGGTGTTGACTTGGGCCGCCGTGACGCCGGCGTTCACCGTCGCGGTGACCGTAAAGCTGAACGTGCCGGCACTGGCCAGGTTACCACCGTTGACGGTGATGGAGCTGCCGTTGATCGTGACACCATTGCCACCCGTCGTGGTGAACGCTGAACCGTCGGGTCGTGTGCCGCCCGTCAACGTCACACCGGCCGGCAGGTTGTCGGTGACGATGACGTTGGTCGCCGATGACGGACCGTTGTTGACCACGTTGATCGTGTAGGTCAACGAATCGCCGGCTGCGACCGCATCGTCGGATACGGTTTTGGTGATCGCCAAGTCGACGACCGGTGTGACCGTGATATCGACCGTGTCGGAGTTGTTGGTGATGTCGTCTTCACCGGCGGCGGACAAGTCGTTCGTGTTGGCCGTGTTGGTGATCGTTCCCGATGCGGTCGATGCAACAGTGAATGTCAGTGTCGCTGTGGCGGTGGCATTGGGTGCCAACGCGATCGCGGGGAAGATAATATTGCTGCCGGTCTGCGTTCCGGTGACGCCATCGAGTGTCGCCGTTTGCAGCGTCAATCCAGCAGGTACAACGTCCGTCAAGACGACGCCGGTGGCGCGACTTGGGCCGTCGTTGGCAACAACGACACTGTATGTCACCGTGCCGTTGACGGCGGGCGTCGCATTGTTGACCGTCTTATTGACAGTGATGTCAAAGACCGGTGTCAGGTTGGTCGTCGCGGTCGCCGAGTTGTTGGTCGTGTCCAAGTCGGTGCCCGACGAAGCCACCGAAGCCGGATTGACGATGTTGCCCGACGCATCGCCGACTGCGTCGTTGTTGACCGTTGCAGTCACGGTAAACTCGCGAGTCTCGCCGATTGGCAGCGAATCGAAGTTCACGGTGATCGTGCCGTTGGCAAAGTTGCTGGTCGTCGCGGTCGGTGCGGTGATCACGACGCCCGCCAATCCGGCGGGCATCACATCGGTGACGACGACGGACGACGCGTCACTGACGCTGTCGGTGTCGTGGCTGACGATGAATGTGTAGACCAGCGTGTCTTGTCCGGGAACGGCCGTTGCTTTGTCGACGTTTTTGGTAAGGATCAAATCGACTTGGCGACCTGGGTTGATATCGACGCTGTCGGTATTGTTGCCGGGCGTGGAATCGGTGTCGGTCGTGTTGATCGTTGCCGAGTTGGGAATCACACCTGTCGCCGCCGAATCGATCAGGACGTCAAAGGAGAACGTTTGGGTTTCCGACGGATCCAGCAATCCGACGTCGAAGGTCAGCGTTTGGCCGCTCTGCGACACGGTCACACCGGACGTGCCGGCGTCGAAGCTGCCCGCGACAAGAGTCAAGTTTGCATCAAGCGTATCAACCACGGTGACACCGCGAGCTTGGCTCGGACCGTTGTTGGTGGCCACGACCGTATAAGTCACCGTACGACCAGCGATGGCCGTGCCCGATACCGTCTTGTCGATTGCAACATCGACTTCGCGGTTGATCGTAGTATCTTCGTCGGTCGAGTTGTTGTTCGGATTCGGGTCGGTGTTGGGGCTGGCCGTTACCGAAGCGGTGTTGATCAACGGGCTGGCCGCATCGGGGCTGACTTCGACAACCAGCGTGATCGTCGAGGTTGCCGCATTGGCAAGCGTTCCGACGGTTGCGGTGACTTCGCGAGAGGTCGCGTTGAAGCTGACCAAGTTGGCAGCGCCATCGACGTTGCCGCTGATGAATGCCACTCCGACGGGCAAGGGGTCGACCACGACCACACCGGCTGCGCCATCGGGTCCATCGTTGGTGACGGTGATTTCGTATGTGAATTGATTGCCGGCGTTGACCGGGTCGGTCAAGTCGGTCTTTTCAATCCGCAGGTCCGACGAGACCAGATCGACCAGTTCGCTCTCGGTATTGTTGGTGGTGACCGTTTCCACCTCGGTACCCGAAACCGTCGCCGTGTTGGTCAAGTCGGTAGTTTGGTTGGTCGCGATCGTGGCACTCAATCGGAACGTCGCGGTGGAACCCGCGGCGACGGTGCCCAACGTGACGCTGACGGTTGCACCGTTGACACTTTGTGTGAACGCACCAGAGGCGTTGCTCAATCCGGTGAACGTCAAGCCGGCCGGGAACACGTCTTCCACAACGACGTTGGTCGCGGTCAGAGGTCCGGCGTTTTGCACCACGATGTCGAACACGACGTTTCCGCCTGCCGCCAGAGTCGACGACGCAGCGACGATCGTCTTGGTGATCGACAAGTCGATTTGTGGGAAGAAACCGAAGTCAAGCGTGGTGTTTGTGTTGGCGTCGGTGTCGGCGTCGTTGGTCGGTTCAAGATTCGATTCCAACGTGATCGTGCTGGAGATCACGTCGCCCGATGCAAGGACGGTTCCGTTGTCATCGTTGTCGACATTGTTGTCGGCGTCGGGTGCGGGGTCGTTGCCGGTGCTGTTGGCAAAGCCGAACAGTTGGGCGCCGGCGGTGAACTGGGATGCCGGAACCACAACCGCATAGTGGCCGGGGTTCAAGCCGGCAAAGTTGTAAACGCCGCCCGCAGTCGTTGTGGCTGTGGCAATCGGCGTCGCGGTTGCGGGATCGACGGTGCCGTTGGGATCGACCAGTTCGTACAATTGGACGGTTACACCGACAACGCCGGCTTCGGTGTTCTGTCGGATGCCATCGTTCTGGCCGCCCTGTGAACTATCTGTAAACAGCGTGCCGCCCAGTGACACTGTTTGAATGTTTGCCAGATTCACGGTCTGAATTTCCGGCATGATCGCTTCGACGATCGAAACGAAAACATCGTTATTCGTTACCGTGATCGGAACGTTGGTTTCGATTGCGCCAACGTCGTTGAAGTCAGCACCGGTACCGGTGTTGATCGTGAACGACGAAAATGGGACGTACAATTCTTGCAGTGTCGCGCCGGCGGGAATGGCAACGCTTGCGATCGACGAATTGGTGGCATCCGAGTGAACGATGATCTGGATTTGGTCACCCGCATTTTCTGCGCGAAGCAGCGCGATCAGTCCGCCATCGGGGTCGACGTCGACTGTTGGTGCACCGCCACCCAACGAGACTCCGACACCGCCGGTGCGAAGGCCTGTGGCATCCAGTGTCGCGGTCGACTCCGAGCCGTCGTATTGAACGCCGACGCTGCCGATACCGTCACCACCCGACGAAACCGTCAATAGACTGGATCCCGGGATGACATCAAACAGCAAACTGCCGCCCGAAGTCAGACTGACCGTGACGTCTCGGTTGCCGCCGATGGCTTCGGATGCCGTAACGGAAGTGAATTGGTTCGGGTTGGCACCGTTGGCAAGCACTGTCGTAGGCGTGGCCGAATAGTCGTCGATCAACGCGGTGCGGACGCCTGTGTCATCGGCGATCGTGGCCAGCAACGGTGCAGGCGTGCTCAGTTGAGGCACCGTGCCCTGTTGAACGAAGTACGATCCGGCCGAAAGACCGTCGAAGCGGTATCGTCCCGACAAATCCGATGTCGTTGTGCCGACCAGCGTGTCGGATCCGTCGAACGCGCCCGGTGTTGTACCGTCATCGTTGAACAATTGGATTTGAACGCCTGTCGCGCCGGCAGTTCCGGGTGCGACTAGGTTGCCGGACGCATTGACCAAGACGGGCGGGTCCGTCGGCGTGAAACCGTCGTTTCCTTGATCGACGAACGTTGTACCGGTGATCACACCCAGGTCCGAAGCCATCAATTCGCGGCGTTCCATGTGTTCCATGCGAAGCAGGCGATCGTTGGTCTTTCGCTTGGATCGCTTCTTAGAAGCCGACGATTTCGAGTTCGCGGGCTTCGACGAAGCGAAACGATTGAAGATATTTTTCCAGACCATTTTGATCTTCCGATGTTTCTTTGAACGCTAGGATGCGAAGGGGCGATAGCCAAAGTTGCAAATCAAGAGGCAGACCGTATGGGTGACTATCGGACAATCGGCCCAACAGTCTTCAACGGTATTTTTGGAACGAACCGGATTGGCATGCAATCTTGACGATTTCTGCCCAATCGATGTTGGTCCGTTGAATGTCGACTCAAGTCCGGCCGGTGACACGGAACCGGTGAGCGTTGCGTCGCGGTCGGCTTCGTGACAACTACCAGCGGTATTCGCCACCGATCGAGATGCCTTGAGCCCAGTAGTCAGTCGTGTCGAACTTGAAGTTCGGACGAACTGCACCGGTGAATGGTTGTTGTTCGGGTGGCAACAAGGCCGGGTTGAGGTCTCGCGAGATTTGATCGCCAGGACGCACCACGTTGGACCAGTACAAGAACGTGTAGCCAACAGTCGCACGGAAGCGTTCGGTCAATTGGTAGCCGAGCTTCAGGTCCAATTCCGGAATCACCGAGAACTCGTCTTGTTCGTAGTTGCCAATGTTTCCGCGTTGAGCAAGGAGGCCGCCCGATTGTGCCGCACCACCGTCGATCGACGTTGAGCCGTTAATTCGCACCGTTTGATTGGTCACACCAACAGCCATTCGCAGCATCGCATCGGCGGTCCAATATCCGCGGGTGCGTCGGTACTTCCATCCCAAGTCAACACCGTTGAATTGGTTCTGAGTCTCGAAGCGGTCCATGATGTTGAACGAACCGACCGGGTTGCTGCCTTGAAGGTTTTCGGTGATCCCAACGGATTCGTCGAGTTGCAAGTAACGGTATCCGAACATTGCTTCTTGACGGCTACAAAAGTGCCCGGGGCATCCGCAGAACAATCCGCTGGTGCAACCTTCGTTGCAGCATCGCAGATAGCGAAGGTGCATACCGGTTCCGAACAGTTCGCTGGTCGCACGAGCGGTCACGTTGCCCGCAACGACGTTGGGATAAGCCACCAGTTCGGCATCTTCACGTGCCGCGCCGGTGGTCGGATTGATGTTGAAGAACGGGCGAGCCAGGATGGTCGATCCGCTGCTGGTACGTGAAAACGATTCGCTGGCTTCTCCGATTCGGAAGTACTCGCCGCCCAATCCCCACGTGTGGCACTTGTCCAACCACACGCCGAAGTTCAAACGGAAACCGTCGATCGAGTTGTCCAACACTTTGTCGCCGCCGAACAGAACCGTTGCGGGTCCGCCCAGCACACCGGCCTGCGTTTCGCTGGTTCCGTTGGGGCTGGTCGACACCAATGCTGGCAACGACATCCCGTCTTGGAACCAAGCCAGGTATTCGGCGCTGAACCAACCGTCTTGAGGCAGGCAAAGCGTGACGCATGGACGCCAAGCTGCGGGGCTGATCAGTTCGCCACAGGTGCTGCATCCGGCTCCGCCACAGGTTCCGCCTCCGCAACTGCCCATCGAATCGCAACCGCCGCCGCACAGAACGTCGCCGCATCCACAGCCGCCCATCGCATCGCAGGAAGAGTCGCCGCCGTAGCTGACTTCGTTACCGTAGCTGACGTCACCTTCGTAGATGATCTCGCCTTCCATCGGCGACAGCATCACTTGGCCGTCCAGGATTTCATGTGAATCCATAATCGACATCGTGTCCGAAGGCGGAACCGGAATACCGTGGCCGACCTGTTTCACGCGGCGGACGGCACTCTTGACGGACCGCTCTGGGGCCGCCGGCTCCAACGGTGCGTCAACCAACGGCCGTGACTTGGTGGTCGCCGGTTGGGTGTTGCGAGTGGGTTGCCAATTCGCTCGAGCGACTCGCTCGTTGGTCCGAACGCTTTGCGTCTTTGTCGTCGAGTTCGAACGCTGGGAGGTTTGTCCCTCGGCCACGGTGCCCGCAGTCAGCGAGACTAGCAAGGCAACGGAGAAACAGATTGAATTTTTGAGGGTAAGCACGGGCTTCACCATGGGATGCTTGGATGGCGTGTCGTGAAACAGCACCGAAATCGATTTCCCCCCCGGGAACAAACCAGCCTGCGAATTCCGCAGTCGCGTCGGTACACACCGACCGGTTCCCTAGCGATATCGACAAGAAGCATCCAAGACATCGACCCAAAATCGGAATAATCCGAAAATTCGTCAAAGTCCCCTCAATCGGAACACTTTACCGAACCCATCACGACGGCTTTCGCCCCAGTACGAAAACGGCGTCCGTCAAATCATTGTCGATCTTTCGCGGCGAATCCAGGTCGTAGTCAAAGTCATAGATGCCCCGGATCTGCCACACGTCGGCGACTTTCTCCAACAATCGCTTCGCCTGAGTCGGCGTGTACAGCCGCAGCGGAAACTCGCTGCGAATTCGTTCGACCGCGCCGGAACGTTTGACCGCCTTGATCGATACTCGCAACATTTCTTGCCGACGTTTGCGATCAAAATCGATCACCCGCAGCGTCACGCTGACTTTGGTACCGCCCGACGACGCCTTCCATCGTTCCGTGCAATCGGGGTCCGCGTCCATCGGAATCAAATGGAACCCCAAGATATACAGACCGCCGGCGCGAACGTTTGCGGCAACGCTGCGCAAGTGTTTCTCAGCCGCCCCTTCGTTGATCAAATGGCGGAACGTATTGAACGTACAGAATGCGGCGTCGAACGCCTTCGGGAAACTCATGTCCGTCATGTCGCCCTGAACGACCGTCCCGGTCAACTTGCGACGTTTCATGCGACCTCGCAAGTACGACAACATTGGTTGACTCAAGTCCAATCCTGTCACGTCATAGCCCTTGGCCGCCATCGCGACGACCAACCGTCCGCTGC
Organism: Rubripirellula tenax; assembly: GCF_007860125.1. Classification (NCBI taxonomy): domain Bacteria; kingdom Pseudomonadati; phylum Planctomycetota; class Planctomycetia; order Pirellulales; family Pirellulaceae; genus Rubripirellula; species Rubripirellula tenax. The sequence goes on along the minus strand of NZ_SJPW01000001.1, from coordinate 1,087,886 downwards.
CACAGCCCGGTTCAAGCAACCGCTTGACCTCGCCTTCGCCGAACCGCTCGAAGACCTCTTCAAAGAACACCACCTCGTCATCCGTTTCATCGCGAAACACCATGTCAAAATATTGAGGGTGGTCGTACCAGTCGGCCATCAAGTTTTCCGAAGCGGAGGAGAACGCCCGTCAACGGGCAATGCAAAGAGCTACAACGATTTCAAGTACGCGACCAAGTCGGCGGCTTCGCCGTCCGTCAACGGCTCGCTTCCGTTGACTTTGTCGGGGCTGTGGTAATCGGTCACGACTTCCAACAAACTCTTCGCCCGACCGTGATGAAGCCACCGAACCTTGGTGTACGACCCGTTAAGCGACGGAGTGTTATAGCCTTGATAGTGGTCGCTCTTGGACCCCGTACCGACGTCATGAATTTCGCCGTCGGTGAAGGTTGATCCGTGGTGGCAATCGATGCAAGCCGCCTTGTTGCTTTCGAACACTACCTTGCCTCGCGCGGCCGCTTCGGAAAGCGAGCCCCCGTCGCCGCGAAACGGATTGGGCGGGAAATCGAGCGTTTCCAAATACGCGATCAACGCGGACTTGTCCGCCGGCGCTGGTCGGACGCCCTGCATTGACGACACGATCGAACGATGCATCGCGTCGTCCAAGTCGGTTTGCCAACCGTGCCACGTCCAAGGACCGGTGCGAGTCACGTTTTGCAGCGGCAAGACCGTCTTGAACGTCATCTCCGTTGCATCGTTGAACGTATCCATGATCTTCGCATTCGTGCCACCTCCGGCGTGACACGTTTGACAACTGTACCACTGGTCCAAGCTGCGCACGGCGTCGTGAAAAATCTCCATTCCTTTTCTCGCCAGCGTCAATGTCTTCGCGCCGCCCAAGTCGATTTCTGCGATCACTGCTGCCTCGTCACGGCTGACGACTTGGACACTGTTGCGCAAATAGTTGGCCACGAAAATTGTTTGGTCGTCATCTGCGATCGCGATGCCCATCGGACGACCGCCGACTTCGATGCGCTCGAAACGATCGGCGTTGTATTGCAATTGGGGATCGATCAAGTCGCCGGGGCCGCCTTCGGCAATGAACGGCATGTCGGGCAATCGGTATGACAACAATTCGTGCGTACCCGATGATGATGCGATCAATCGCTTACCATCGGAAGTGATCGCAACGTCGTGCGTATCGGCAACAGCCAATTCAGGAACGTCTAGCGAAACCGCTTCACGGTACGCCGCGCCGTCGAGACGTACGCGTCCCATGCGGCTGGCCAAGACCCAGCCCAATTTGATGTTGCGCACCGTTATCGGGTTGGTGCGATAAACCATCCAAGGAAAATACGCATAGGTTCCGTCCGACGACGTGATCATCTGACCCAAATTGATGCCACCCGACAGCGGCTCGGTGTAAAGCGTTTTTCCCGAATCGATTTCGATGACGGCGATCTCGCTGTTACCGGCAAGTCCGACCGCCAACCGTTTCCCGTCCGGTGTCAGGGTCAAGTAACGCGGCCAGTTGCCGGTCGAAAAGCGACGAATGACTTTGGCGGCATTCAAATCGACTTCTACGATTTCCGCGTTGGCAACGCAGCCGACGTAAGCCTTTGTCGAATCAGGCAAAATCGCGATTCCACACGGTTGCATACCGACGTGGACCGAATTGACGAGGACAAGTTTGCCACGATCGGCGTCGATACGAAGCTGATGCAGGTTTCCGTCCCAAGCCGTGCTGACAACGACGTGCTTCCCGTCGGGAGTCCCAAGCACATTGGCGGGATGGTCCCCCACGATAATTTCGTCGATGACTTGGCGATCCGTCACTCGGATCAACGACAACGACCCCGAAGTCTCGTTGGCGGTCACGATCCATTGCTGGTCGGCTGAAATCACCAGATCGATGGGGGATCGGTCCACACCGACCAGCTTCGATGTCGCCGTTTCGGCAGCGATCAACCCGTTGGCCAAGTGGTTCGACAAACCTAAGGCGAAAGCCACTAACGCCAGTATTCGCCCGGTTTTCGCCAAGTGTCTGAATCTCATTTTGGAAGCAAATCATCCTCGAAAGCGATGAATCATTCATAAAAAGTTCGGGCGAGCGGCGGAAAGACTTCCCGCACGGTCATTGATACATAACATAGCCGGGTCTGGCGGATCGGTCGAACGAATCAACGGGGATACCAAACAACTGGGATCTTAACCGTCGCCTCGCCCGGACGAGGTTTTACACCCCACACCTAGCCGTATGCCTTACAATGGCAACAACCTTGTGAACCACGAGTCGATCGGACCCATCTGATCCAAACTCGATTTTGCTCCCTCCCTTTGAAGGATGTCTCTGTGAAGAAGTTTTTTGTGTTGAGCCTTGGACTGGTTGCCGCGATGGCGACCGCATGCGTGACCGGCACAGCGCAAGCTGAAGAAGCCGCTACCGCAGACCACGTGAAGAGCGGTCCTCAAGGCGGCGATCACCTTGGCCCGTTTACGGTTACCAAAATTGCCGGCGCCGAAGATGACGGTGTCGCCGAAGGCAAAAAGTTGTGCTACCGATGCAAGAATGGCAGCCGTCCTCAAGTGGTGATCTTCACCCGTTCGACCGGCCCCGAAGTCGCCGCATTGGTTGCAAAACTTGACGCAGCGATGGTCGAGCACGAAGGCGAAAAGCTCGCATGTTTCGTCAACGTGATGGGCGAGAACCCAGAAGCCGCTGCGGAATCGGCCAAGAAGTTCGCCATGACATCGAAGGCCAAGCACATCCCCTTCGTCGTGCCTAACGAATTCGAAAACGGTCCCGACGATTACGGAATCAACCCGAAGGCCGAAGTCACCGTGACCTTCGCCACCGACGGCACCGTGACCGCCAGCCACGGCTTCGCCAGCGCCAGCGAAGTTTGCCTCGACACCTGCATGGCCGACTTGGCCGCGATTGTCAAGTAGCGCAAAGTCGTTCTGACCAAGCGTCCCACGAATTTAGAAAAGCTCGACCGTTCATCCGGTCGGGCTTTTTTCGTTTGCGAGTGCTTCCTCAAGCCGTCAGCCCATCGAGTGTGGCCGAATTATTTTGAAGACTTCGCGTGTTTCCTTATGCACTCAAAAGGATTCCCATTGCTGTACCGATGATCGACATCGCAACCATTGCGGTGACGATGCGCACCAGGATGGGCTGAATGATGTTGAGCTTGGCGAGCATGCTGGATCCGGTGTCGTTTGAGATCTGATCGAACGATCGTTCTAAAACACCGGACATCTCGCCGACGTCGATCGTTGCTTTTTCGTCATCGGTCAGCATTTTGACTCGGCGGAACGCTTCGGCGATCGTCGCTCCGTTCTCGATCGCGGAACCGGCTTGCAACAGATCGCTTCTGGCCGCTTCGTTGCTAACGGTTTTCGCTGCCGTTTGAATCATCATTTCCACCCGATGGCCGCCCACCCCGTAAAGCAACGACATCACTCGAAAGAAACGATGGACAGCGATTTCTCGCTCGAGCGCGCCGACGAACGGGATCGCTAAGCGAACTTGGTCGAAGAAATATCGCACGGGCGTCATCAGCACGACCGCAACGATCACCGCAAGTTGGACCCACGAAAACGCTTCGACCAGCAGCGTTGTGATCGCACCGCCGACGGAGCCCAACCCCAGGTGCATCAATACCTTGATCGCCGATCCGAACAGCATGATCAGAACCGGAAACAACCACAACTTGCGTAAAGCAGTTGCCGGACCGGCAAGCAATCTGCAGTGACTCTCTAAGAACCCAAACGCTTCGTCGAGCCTGCCCGACATCTCGCCTGCCCGAACGACCGGAAGAAAAAACGGCGGCAGCCTGGGCTCACCGCTCGCCAATGCTTCGGCAATGGACGAACCACCAGCAACCTTTTCAGCCGCATCGATCCAGAGCGCCCCCAACCTCGATCGGCGAATCGGTTTCAAGCACAATTCGAGGCTGCGGGCGATACTTGCCGTCGACCGGACACACATTCCAAAATCATGACAAAAGCTCGCAAGCATTTTGTAAGGCGGACCTTGCAAACTGTTCAGCACCATCCGTGAGCGCCGGCGAAACTGACGCCACAGCCACTTCGGCATCTCGCTTTCCACCGAACCACGATTCGCTGATGCATTCGGACTTTGGCTCGGATCGCGGCCGTGGACTTGATTCATGGGTGATCGATCTTCATCAAGTGACTAAGGGTGTGCCCTTTGACAAGCTTCATTCCGCTTGGTGCTATTTGTCAGCGTCGGCAGGCTCACTCTGGTTCAGCCAAATATCAATCGGCGGCATGTTCATGAGTTCGTCAAAGAGGTTGACGTGTCCGGTAGCGAAATCGATATCGCCGTCCTGGTCAAAATCACCAACATCGCACGTCAGATGCGAGCAGACGCCTTGCTCGATCACATGCTTGCCGAAGTTCTGTTGACCGTCATTGATTAGGCAGATGATTGAGTCGGTGGTCTTCACCAAATCCGGATCCAGGACCTTCGTCGGAAGCGCCGACACCGCGACGATATCCAAGTCGGTATCAGCGTCCACATCAACGGCAACGGCTCGGTAGACACCAAACCCGTTCGCCACTCGATGAGCTTCGAAGTGAAGATCGCCTTTGTTCTCTAACCACTGAACCCCGTGGTACGGTTTCATCAGAGCGCTGTCGAACGAGTCTCCATTGGTGTACAGCACATCAATGTCTTCGTCTTGGTCAAGATCGATCAATTGAATCCCACTGGATCCGAACGATGGGTCGTTGGCGGCGTAAAGCGTTTGTGGCGAGAACTTGCCTCGCCCGTCATTGATAAAGGCCACGACCTCTTCGTGTGCCTGTGAGATCAACGCGATGAAATCGAGATGGCCATCTTGATTGATATCGATGACCGGAACGTGAATCGTTCCGTGACGGGGATCGAGTTGGCGTTCTTTGAACTGGAACTCGTCGCCGGAATCGCTGGTATTTTCTAGATACTGAATACTGCCGGTCGTCCTCCATCCGAATACCGCGACGATCAAGTCGATGTCGCCATCCGAATCGAAATCGCCGGGCTGGACATCAGCGACTCGACCAACGTTGTCCAACAGCACGACTTCTTCGTAGCCATTCTTACCGTCCGACTTCAAGCAAATGACCCGACCGTCATGATTGTCCGCGGGCACGAAGCTACCCAGATCGGCAACCAACACGTCGAGATTTCCATCCCTGTCGAGGTCGCAAATCGTACTGTGACACGGATTCCGAAGTTGAGCCAGTGTTCGAGCAGCCCGGTCGGGATGGTTGGGATCAAACGCCGATACCGATCCGTTTCGCATATCGGTCACCAACAATACGGGTCGCTCGCCTTCTTCCAGTGACACCCAGGCGACGTGCGCGACGCCGGGATTCGCGATCGCCGGCGCGGACGGTTTCAGCAACGCAAACTCCGTTGACGGTCCATGACTGCGTTGGTCCAAAACCGGGCTGAAGTCAAATTCAGTAGGAGCCTGGAGTCGGAAATACTTGGTCACTAGCGCTTGGTCAGGAACCTCCAAATCATGACGGTCAAATAGCTTGTACAGCTCGAAGCCTTGCTTGACTTCTTCGGCCCAGTGCGATTTGGGAAAGCTATAGGGCAGCGGGTTCGCGTGACAGTCGCCGCAGAACTTGTCAACCATTGGCTTCACGTCCGTAAAGAATTGCTGGGTGTCTTCCTCCTTCGTTCGGATGGCGGCAATCTGTTTGAGTCCACGTTGGGCGCGGCTATGACTGGCATCTGTTTTCAGGATGCTTTGATACGTTGCCTCTGCGTCGTCTATTCGGTCAAGCTGGATCAGTGCTTTGGCGATGAACAGGGAACGGGCGGCCTCAAGTTCGCCGTCATGTTTCATCCCCTCAAGCTTGTGGATGGCCGCGTCCGGATCGCCGTTGTTCAACTCCAAGCCGCACTTGATCAGGTCCGCGTGTGCTTGGTGGTCTTCGGACTGGTGAAGGCTGCGCCACAACTTTGTCGCCGTCCCACTTTCGCCTGCGTCGATTGCCTCGACAGCGGCATGAAAGTCTTGCTCCAATCGCAATGATATTTGACGTGATGCCAAGTGAACGACGAAGGCAACCAAAAGCGCACCAACCAAGATGACCGTCGCCAGAATCAATAGGACCAAGTTGCGATCTTGCGCTCGGTTACTGGAATTCATCAACGGCTCCCTTTTTCGCGCTTCAGAAAGTGGAGCCGATCACGCCAAATTCCATCAATCGAACCTGTGGTAGCGTTCTCGACTGGTCTTCATCCGAATTGCGAAGATCAAACGCAATCTCGGTCTGGTGGTCGCCGCACATCGTTTTGTGGGCAGCGAAGTATGTTAAGCGTTTCGGCCGCATCTCGAAAGCGCATTCCGCTTCCTATCTACTCGCAACTTTTCGAGGGCAACATCTACGAGTTGCAAGCGGCGGGCTTCCCATTCCTCCGTCTCGAAACGAAAAACGAGTCGCTCTTTCATGAGCGACTCGTAGGTTGAAATATTCCGTTTCGAAGTCTCGCGAAGCATTATGCTCGTCGAGCGTTTCGTCGACGTCGCAAGATCGCTGTACCGGCAACTGCAAGTCCACAGAACAGGAACGAACCCGGTTCGGGAACCGCGGCCACTGAGGTCGTGAGGTTGTCGAAATAGTAAGCACCACCATTGCCGGTGAGCGTCACCGAGTTAATCGAGTTAAGACCAGAATCGTCGACCAAGCCGACGAAGAACGCTTGGTTCGAATTGAGAAAACCGATTGGATCCGCCGCGCCCGCGACGGCGGCTGTACCGCCGCCTGTCAGAACTGCACCTCGATTGTTGGGTGCAATCACGAAAAGTCCAACGGCCTTTTGGGCGGATCCGAAACTCAACGTAACGGTATCGTTTTGCAGTGAAGTTGCAAAACCGTCAAATATTCCTCGCGGTTCACGACCGACGTAGAAATCACCGCTGATCGTGTCGCCGACTGCATCCGTTTCGAAAACCTGAACGTCGACGGCTTGGAAGAAGTCGTTGTCAATGCCGCTGAAAGTGATTCCTCCAAAAGTGGAGAGCACGGCGCCGCTGGAAAAGTTATCGAAATCAAAGACCACTTCCGCACTGGATCCGAGAGCTGCTTGATAGCTCGCATAATCATTGAAACTAACGACGGCTGCATTCGACGATGGGCAAACGCAAGTGATCGCCAGTGCGATGACGAGGGAACAAAGGTACTTCTTCACGAGACGCCTTTCACAAATACAATGAAGTTCACAGATGTACAAAAAGAGTAAGCGTTCAGCCGGGGCCATTCAAGCAAGGTGGGGGGGCTTTCTGGGAAATTCGCATCACAACCCCTCTTTTGGATCATGCCTCGTCTTTCGCGATTGGCATCCGAGGCTTGGCGTTTTCCGACGACATTCAACGCGTGTATCGACGGCGTATTTCATACTTTCTTGATCGTCTCGGAAGGTCGACAAGGGATATTTGAGACCGATCGGGTTCCATATTCTGTCGCGACTGACATAGCTCCACACGCGATCATCCCGCCGATTTCGTTTCGATTTCGTTTCGATGGCATAAATTGGCGTGAGCTTTTTCGCAGTTCAGGTTGGCGACCATGTAAATCTAGGAATTGCGGAAAATCGATAGCCCCAAACATTCGCAACGGCAAGCATAGGAATCCACCACCGGCTAAGGGTTGCTTGTCCTCCCCATTCTTCGCTTCTAAACAGGAAAGCAACGTCGCATGCATCGGTCCTACTTCGTTGCCAGTTTGTTCTTGGTAATCCTCCATGCTTCGCCCATTACCCCAGCGCGGGCGGAGGCGTCTAAAACGCACGCCGGGGCCGCCGAAGCAATCGTGCCCAGCGTCTATCGGTTGAGTCCCAGCGACGACGTGCAGTATCGATTGCAAGAGTTGCTGATTTCGGCCGTGCCCGGTGATGTGATCGAATTTGACGCGGGACTGTTCCAGTTCAACCGCCAGATCGATATCACGACCGATAACCTGACTCTGCGTGGGCAAGGATCGGGAAAGACAACGCTTACGTTCAAGGGTCAACTCTCCGGTGGCCAGGGTATCGAAGCCACCGGCAACAACTTTCTGGTCGAAGGTTTGGCGATTGAGGACACGGCGGGCAACGCCATCAAAGTACTCGGGGCACGCAACGTGACCTTCCGAGACGTCCGAACCGAGTGGACGGGCGAAACACTTGCGACCAACGGAGCCTACGGTTTGTACCCGGTCCAGTGCCGCAACGTTTTGATCGATTCGTGCGTGGCCATCGGTGCGTCGGACTCCGGCATCTATGTCGGCCAGAGTCGCGATGTGATCGTGCGTGGTTGTCGCGCCGAACGCAACGTGGCGGGTATCGAAATCGAAAATACCGTCGGCGCCGATGTGTACGACAATGTTGCCACCGACAACGCGGGCGGTTTGTTGGTGTTCGACTTGCCCGGATTGCAACAGAAGTCGGGCCGGAACGTTCGCCTGTTTCGCAATCGAATCAGCGGCAACAATCATGTCAACTTCGCAGCACCCGGAAACATCGTCGCAGCGGTTCCGCCGGGAACCGGATTGATGATCTTGGCGACGGATCACGTCGAAGCTTTTGACAATGACATCACGGACAACCAAACCGCCAGCATCCTATTGGTCAGCTATTTGGTCAGTGGCAAGAAGGTCAACGATCCGGACTACGATTCGATCCCCGAAGCCGTTTCGATCCACGACAACCGCATCTCGGGCGGCGGCACCAAGCCGAGTGGCGAATTTGGTCTGATGCTGTCGACGCTGGGCACACCGGTTCCTGACATCCTGTTCGACGGAGTCGTCAACCCAGAACGGTTGGTGGACGGCAAACTTCCCGATGAACTGCAGCATTCGATCGTCAACAACGGCAAGGCTAGGTTCCTGAATTTCAAATTTGCTGATTTGAATCCCATCAGTCTTGCCTCGGGCACGTACAAGCCGGAGCGCGACGTGTCGGTTTATTCGAAGCCCCGCGCATCGCTCGCGCCGATTTCACTGGCTGACCATGACCCGCCCACGAAACTTGCTGACAAGACGGTACTCGCTTACCGCGCGGCGCCGAAACGGCTGAGTGAGTTCGGGCTGTTCGAAGGAAACGGATCGACTCAGCAACCCGTCGCGGGCGTCGTTCCCTACGATCTGAACACGACGTTGTTCACCGACCATGCAACCAAGTACCGATTCATCCGTGTCCCCGATGGTGCGTCGATCGGCTACACGGATACGGGCGTCCTGCGTTTTCCAGAGGGCACCGTGATCGCCAAGACGTTTGCGTACCCGGTCGATGGCACCGATACGACCAAGGGGGAACGCTTGCTGGAAACGCGAATCGAATTGATCGAAGAAGGCGAATGGTTTGGGTACTCGTACCAGTGGAATGACGATCAGACGGACGCGTCGTTGCTGTTGGGCGGCGGTGAGGTCAACGTTTCGTGGATCAACGAGGATGGCGAACATCTTTCCAATCGATATGAAATCCCTAACGCGAATCAGTGCTTGAATTGTCATTCGCAAAACGCTGCCTATGTCCCCATCGGTCCCACCGCGATGAACATGAATCGCGACTATGACTTCGGCGACGGCAAAGCGAATCAATTGGACTATCTCGCCGAGAAACACTTGCTCGTCGATCTGCCGCCTGCCGCGAAACGAGACCGCATGCCGGTTTCGGACGACCCCAGCACGGGTTCATTGAACCAGCGTGCGCACGCGTGGTTGGACGTCAATTGCGCCCACTGTCACAGCCCTCAGGGCACGGCTCGCACGTCGGGGCTCGATCTGCGATTCAAGCAATCGGACCCGGCTAAGTTTGGACTGTGGAAATCGCCCGTTGCCGCAGGTCACGGTTCGGGTGGCCGCAGCTACGACATCGTCCCCGGCGAACCTGACAAATCGATTTTGCTTTACCGAATTCAATCGGCAACGCCTGGCATACGAATGCCGAGCGTCGGACGTAACATGGTGCCGACCAAAGGCGCGACGTTGATTGAACAATGGATCACAGCCATGCCGAAGGATAAGTAGCGTGTCATCAACCTCGACGGACTCGGCAGTGCCATCCCCAGTCGCGACTGAACTTTCAACCGAACATGCCGCCGCAATCGCAGATCTGCGCCGCGGTGCAGAGAAGCTCGGCAAGCTGGGTATCGGCGAACGCCAGCAATTGCTGCTCGATTGCGTCGCAGGAGTCGCCCAAGTCTGGGAAGAGTGGGTGTCGGCGGCGTGGCAGGCAAAACGAATCAGCCCCGGTGACGCGGCTTGCGCCGAAGACATCACGACGGGTCCGGTTCCTACGCTGCGATACCTTTGGCTGATGCACCAAACGCTCGACGACATCAAGCGTCACGGCAAACCTCGGTTGCCCGCCCAACCGTATGAACAAAACGGTCACTTGCGGGTTCCCGTCTTTCCGACTCGCAATCTTTACGATCGCCTGATGTTCGGTCCGATCAAGGCGTACGTACGAATGCCAAAGGACACGAACGCTGACGATTTATTTGGCGATGGGCTCAAACGAGCAACCGGTGGTATGAATGAACCGCCGTCGGTCGCCTTGATTCTTGGGGCGGGAAACATCTCGTCGATTCCGATCACCGATGCGCTGACGAAAATCTTTCAAGACAACCAAGCGGTTTTGTTGAAGATGAACCCCGTCAACGAATATGTCGGCCCCCTGTTCGAACGAGCGTTTCGTCCGCTAGTCGACGCCGGATTACTGCGAATCGTTTACGGTGGTTCGGGCGTGGGCGCCGCATTGATCGCGGCGGAGGGTGTCGATCGAGTTCACATCACCGGATCGGACCGGACCCACGACGCGATCGTATGGGGCGGCAGCGAGCAAGAGCAGAGCCAGCGCAAAGCGGCCAAGACACCAAAGCTGGACAAGCCAATCACTAGCGAACTGGGCAATGTCAGTCCCTGGATCGTTGTGCCGGGCCAGTACACCGAGCGTCAGTTGCGATTTCAAGCCGAAAACGTTGTGGCGTCGGTGACCAGCAACGCCTCGTTCAACTGCATCGCCACCAAGATGTTGATCACTTCCAAGACGTGGCCCCAACGCGAGTTGTTTTTGAAGTTGATCGACGAGACGCTGGCGCGGTCGGCGAAGCGGTTCGCGTACTACCCCGGTGCCAAGGATCGATACGCCAAATTCGCCGGCGACGATGGGGTGCCAAACGACGATAGCGACGACTCGGGTATTTTGGCGTGGAGGTTTCGGCGCGGCGTTTCGATCAACGAGGAACCGCATCTGTGCAAAGAAGAGTCGTTCGTTTGCGTGTTCGGCGAGACTTCTTTGGACGGCGAATCGCCGACGGAGTTTTTGAACCATGCCGTCGATTTCGCGAACGATCAAATGTGGGGCACCCTTGCGGCGGCGTTGACGGTGCCACGAGACTTCGAGCGCACCCGAAACGCCGAACTGAACAAAGCCGTTGATCGATTGAAGTACGGAGTCGTCGGGATCAATCAATGGCCGGGCGTCGCATTCGCGTTGATGTCCACGCCTTGGGGCGCCTTCCCGGGCGCGACGCTCGACGATATTCAAAGCGGTATCGGCAGCGTCCACAACACGTTCTTGCTGAACCAGCCGGAACAGAGTGTGATTTCATCGCCGCTGACGATTTTTCCCAAACCGATGTGGTTCTCCACACACCGCTGTGCCGAATCGGTTGCCCGCAGTCTGGTGAATCTTTATCTGCATCGAACGCCGTGGCGAATCCCGCCCGTGTTGTTCCACGCGATGCGTGGCTAGGAAGTGGCCCCGCAAGTGCCGTTCGCCGCGTGCCCGGTCGAGTCGACATGACCGTTTTCGGTTATCATGGTTGCATGAAACAGATCGTTACCATCGTCCGTCCGCACTTGGCCGAGAAGGTCTTGAAGAGTCTTCGGTTGGCGCCCATCGAAGCGCTTAGCGTGACCGAGGTGAAGGGATACGGGCGGCAAAAAAGCTATTTGGACGAGTATCAGGAAACCGAATACTCGCAAGTGTTCGTGCCCAAGGTCGAAATCACGATGTGGGTCGATGATAGCCGGTGCGACGAGATCCTTGAAAAGATCGTCACGGTCGCCCGCAGCGGACGTATCGGCGACGGAAAAGTCTTTGTGCTCCCCGTGGGCGAATACTTGTAGGCGTCCGATGCAGTGGCCCGTTCTTCCCGATTACGGATGCATTCCACGTTGGCCCGCCGACGGCCAGGCGTTCATCCACCCCGATGACGTCGCCATCGCAACGCGGTGCTTCCCCAGCGAACGGGTCTTTCGTCGCGACCGATTTGACGGCGTGTACTACCACTACACGTACGGAAAGATTCGGTTTCGATTGCGTCCGTGCATGTGGTTGACGGTCAAGTCGGACGGCATCGACATTGGCGATGAAGTCGAAACGATCGGGTTGGGACTGGAAAGAGAACTCTTCGTCGCCCGAGTCTGGGGAATGCACTTCGTGCGTCGCAAAGGCTGCATTCTGTACCGCCTGCGACGCAACGAAACACTGGTCCCACGGCTGTACTCGGCCAGCCAGCTGCGATTGCTGACAGATAAAGCAACGGTCCGACAAGGTGAAGTCGAACACCCCACACCCAAGTGGTCGGGACAAGGCGAAACCATCACCGACGTGGATGTCGGTGATTAAGAGTCTGAGCAGCGAACGGTCTAAGCGTCCGCTTTGGCTCGACGTTGCTTGCGGGTGCGAACACCCATAACGCCTGCGAACCCGATCGCGATCAGTGCCAGCGACGAAGGCTCTGGAACAGCTTGAACATTGACGTTGAATCCGATGTCATACAGGGATCCGATTGTCGTGTTGCTGATGAAGTCCATATTGGGGCTCGCCCAGCCCGTCATCAATTCATCACGTCGGTCACGGCCCATTGTGTCGACGATCCCAGTCAGCGATTGACCAAAGTTGTCAGCCTCATTCCAGTGGCCGTGGGCCGTACCGGAACCGCCGCTGAGTTCGACGGGTACAAACGTCGCACCGGAAGCGCCGACAATCTCAGCCTGGTAGGCCGCCAACCCAGCGGCACCGACGTATTGGCCTGGAGTACCGCCCGCCAGGGTACGATTGCTGTTGCCCGCAGTACCATCGCTGTAAACTTCGTTGTCTTCCCAAAGCGTTCCGATTCCCAATGCGTGGCCAATCTCGTGCTTGACCGTGTCGGCAGAAAGCGAGCCAGCGTCTGGGTGTATATTGAAATTAGCGTTACCGCCCGTCGAGATAATGAATCGGGAGTTGCTCGGCACCGGTCCACCGTCGCTGACGACGTTCGAGAACGCCAATCCCGATGGTCCAGCCGATCCCAACAGAACCCCGCCACCCGATGCCGCCTGCGAGAACGTGTCGACAGTCAGCGTCCAGCTTCGCGAGACTCCATCACGATGGTTGATAATAATGTCATCCCAGAAGGACAAGCCTGAAGTGAACAGTGCCTGATCAGATACGGAAAGGTCCGACATCGCCTGTGCGGTAAAAGTCACTCCGAACATCATGTCCGCACGACTTGCTGCGCCTGTGGCAAGCGTCGCGAAACCGAATGCGAAGAGAAAGAAGAGTCGCTGAATCATGAGTGGTCCTTTGAACAAGCGTGCTGTGCGATTGCGTCATGTTAGCCTTGCCGACGCCACTGTTCCACCTTTCTAGCGTCGAAAAGTCGTGGTCAAACAGAAAAAATCGATTTAACCGCCATCCCCATGGGATTCTGTACAGGCTTTCGGTGTTCATAGGGGAGTGCCTGGACCCGTTGTGGGGTCTTTGGACGAGAATGCCTAGCGACGTCGCCGAGCCGGCGAACTAGAACGCTTCGATCACTTCGTGCCCGGCTTTGGTGATCAGCGACGCGTAGATTTCGCGGTCGATGTACTCCGTTAGAAACCGCGTGCTGCCGTCGGCCAAGTTGATTTGTAGACCGCCGGTATGGAACGAATAGGCTTCGTTGTTGTTGGTCTTGTTGATCAGCCATGGTCCCGAACAACTCAGGCCGTCGTCGCTGAATCCGTGAATGGGGATGAAGTTGCCGGCGTCTGCCCAGCCGCCGTGTTTGGCACGACCACCGCTGACGTTCGCATTGCCACAACCATTGTTGTTGGTGGGCGGCCCAAGGCGATTGACGACCCAGTACTGTGGCCGCCCGGCACACTCGACAAGCAGCATGGTGTTGCTGGTGCCATCGAGAACATCGCGAAACCGCGTGATGCTGGGTGAGATCAAGCCGATGCGGCTGACTCGCGGTTTGATGAACCCCGCGTTGATGATGTCGCGGGTGATATGTTCATGCGGTACATAGCCGATCGGTGCAGTGCGAATGTTGGCGTTGATCCGATCGAGCATCCGATTGTCCGGAGTCGATGGACACAGAAACGTATCCACGTGCTTGTCGATGACGTCACGATTTTTGGGCGCGTCCCAGCGAACCGAAAAATCGTACCGCGAGTAAATGTCGCCTTCTTCGATGAACGGCAACAGTGCGGCGGCCCAAGAGTGAAGATGCGTCGGTGAAGCGCGGCGAGGAAATTGACGATAGGCCGCGTGATAGTTGTGCGCGGCAAGCGCGACCTGGCGCAGGTTGTTCGAGCAACTCATCCGCCGCGCCGCTTCACGAGCCGCCTGGACCGCGGGCAGCAACAGCCCGACAAGGACGGCGATGATCGCGATCACCACCAATAACTCCACCAGCGTGAACGCAGGGTTTGTCCTCTGGTGCATCAGGTTGCTTTCGACGCTTTGAGCAATGAGATTCCAAACGCACCACGAAAGGCGGAGTGAAATCGGGCGAGCGACACGCCAACCCAACGTCACACTATAGCGGACAGACGTATAGCAAACCACGCTGTTCCGACGCGATTCCAAGTGTTTTCAAACATCGATCGCGTGTTGCGGACGGGCTTTAGGAACTGCGTGTTGTGGGCAACTTCCCTCAGAACGGCCTGAGTCAATCGTCCTTCAACGTCAACGCCAGTTGCTCTTTGCGATGGGCAACCGCTTCCCGCTTGGTTTTGAAGGTCTTGAATCGTTGGCGGCCGTCCTCTTGCCAACTCGCGACCCAGCGATCGTAGACGTTCTTGCTGACTCCCGTGGTTCCCGACGAATTATTGATCGCTTTGGTACGCGGGCCCTTGCGCCATTGTCGTTCCCCCAATTCGCGTATTTGTTCGTCCCGCCAAGCGATCGCACTGGCCAGCGATTTCCGAATGCCGCCGTTTGAGAACCGAAAGTACTTCGAGTATTCGACCCCATCACGAACCATACGAACGGTCCAGCCGTCGACGCCCCGATTGATGTTGGTTAACTTTTTCATGGCACTATCCTATCACTTTTTAACGTTCCGGTTCGATCGAACCGCCCCTCCAACATGTTTTTTACGCAGCGAAGCGTCGATCGTTTCAAGATGCAAACGAAAAAGCCCGGCGAATGTTTCGATTCGTCGGGCTTCGGTAAAGTGGAGCTGAAGAGATTTGAACTCTCGACCTCCGCATTGCGAACGCGGCGCTCTCCCAGCTGAGCTACAACCCCAGGTTTCACCGCTCATTTTATCAGAGCAATTGGACAGTTGTCAGCCCAACTTTTCGAGCTTTGGTCAGTTTTCGAATTCTAGGCTTCGTTCTTCGCAAGTCGTTCGCTTGGTTCTACGAACGGGTTGTTCTGGACGGCGCCGATTTTTGCGGGGCCGGGCTTGGCGTTGCTGCCGTGGATGTACGGGTTACAGCATGGTGCGGTGGATGCCGGACCGGGCGTAGCGACGTTTGGTTCCAGGAAGTCGCTTCGTAGGCGGCTGTGGTAGTCGGCACCGGCTTGGACCTGCGGCGGGGCTGCGAAGGGGCTCAATCCATACGGTCGTGCGTGGCGAGCACCGTAGTACACGGGCGGATTCGTCGCAAAGTACGGAGGTGTCCGGATCGACGTCGAATATTGGGCACCGTATGGCTGGTAGAATCCGAAGGGAACAAACCCGACTCCGGCGCCGAATCCCTGGGCCGATGCGGCATTGCTGCTCAAATCGTTGGAGCCCAGAACGGAAGCGACCACCAGCGAACACGCCGCAATGAGATACCTATTCATCGAAAGACCTTTGCATACCAAGATGGAGAATCGGACGGTCACGCGAAAGAAGTTTTCGCCGTCCACGCCCCCACGCGACTGATCTGCTTCCAAACTAATCGCTCTCCCAGCCGCTTCAACCATTGTTGCCCGAGAATCCGTCGTTTTCGGATCCACCGGCCCCACCCGATGCGACGCCCGCTCATTCCCACAGAAAAGGACAGTTTTGGACATCGCCTGCGTAATTCATTCGCTCGACGGCGGCGGCGCCGAACGCGTCATGGCGGGGCTGGCGACGCGGTTGGCCCAGCGGGGGCACCGGGTGACGCTGGTGACGCTCGACGACGGGGCCACCGATCGACACTCGGTCGAAGGCGTCGTCCGGCGGCCGTTGGACGTGATGGGCGAGAGCGGGTCGCCCATCGCAGCGATCATGAATTTGCGGCGACGGGTCGGTGTCCTTCGCGCTGCGGTGCAGGACATTCGGCCCGACGTGGTGCTTTCGTTCTGTGACCGCACCAACATTTTGGCCGTGATGGCGATCGCGCCGACGGGAATTCCGATTGTGATCAGCGAACGAAGTGATCCGGCTGAGCAGACTCTCGGTCGGTTTTACAGTTGGCAACGATCGCGAATGTATCCACGGGCCGATCGCGTCATCGCTCAGACCGATGCCGCGGCCGGGTACCTCCAGTCGATCCTTGATCGACATTCCAACCGCCGCCGCCCGGACAAGGTCGACGTGATTGCGTCGGCCGTCGATGCTCCGCCGCTGGTTTCGGATCGAACGATCGCAACCACAAACCGGCGCATCGTTGGCATCGGACGACTGGAGACTGAAAAGGGTTTTGATCGGTTGATCGAAGCGTTCGCACTCGTCCACCGGCGGCATCCGGATTGGACTCTGCGAATCGTGGGCGAGGGGACGAAGCGGCCCGACTTGGAATCTCAAGTTCGTCAACTCGGTCTGCAGTCGCATGTCACCATGCCTGGGTGGGTGCGGCCGGTGTGGGGCGAACTTGCCCCGGCGACGGTGTTCGTGTTGCCCAGTCGCTATGAAGGGTTTCCGTCGGCGTTGATGGAATCGATGGCGGCGGGAGTCCCCAGTGTCAGCGTCGATTGCCCCAGCGGTCCTGGTGCGATTGTGAATGACGGCGTCAACGGTCTACTGGTCGCTGACAACGTCGACGGCATCACGGGTGGCATCGAGCAGATGATCCAAGACCCGCCGCATCGCGAATCGATGGGCCGAACCGGCACCGAAGTTCTGCAGCGGTTCGGATGGGACGCAATGGTGGACGCGTACGAGCAGGTATTGAGCGAAGCGTCAGCGTTACCAGGCCGATCGGCACGCTAACGACGATTGACCGGTTGCACTAGAATACGGACGTATCCAAGCAACGATCCAAACGCAGGAGCGAGAATTGACCGCGACCCGGATGATAGAACCCCGATGGCAGACGCTCGTCTACGTCATTGCAATGTTTGCGACGTTGCCGGCAAACCGACTCGTTTTGGCCGCCGAATTGCCGGTCCGCATGGCAACTCAGGCCGGGCCCGCGATCGAAGGTTCGCTGGTCGGCATCCTTGGCTCGTCGGTGCGGGTCAGAGTCAACGGCCAAATCCAATCCATTCCGTTTGCCGATTTGCAAACGGTCATGCCGACGGAAGACACCGATGCGACCGGTCCAACGTTTCGCGTCACGATGGCAGACGGATCCAAGATAGCCGCCGACGACGTTTCGCTGACTGACTCGGGCTTGGTCATCGATCCGCGTGGACAGCGTCCGATTCGCGCGTCGGTTAAGTTGGTCAAGGCGATCCGGTTTCGTCCCGCTTCACCGGCGACGGACGCCCAGTGGTTGGGGCTGTTAGAAAAAGAATCTCGCGGCGATGTGATGGTGATCCGCCGCCCCGGCGACAAACTGGATCCCGCGTCGGGCATCATCGAAACCATCGCAGACGCAAAAGTCAACTTCGTATTGGAAGGCGACGCCGTTGCGGCGCCGATCGAGAAACTGGAAGGCGTTATCTTTGGCGGCGGTGCCCGCGTGGATGACGAAGCCGATATTCGAGTCGACGATATCTATGGTTCCACGTGGTCGGTCGCGGCGCTGCTGGATTCCGAAGCCGAACAACCGCTGCGGATGAAGCTGTCGTCGGGTATCGAACACGAGCTGCCGCCCAATCAAATCGCTTCGATGCGCTTCACCAGCGGCATGTCGATGCTGGCCAACGAGAAGCCGGCCGCATCAACGATATCAACCTACATTGCGACCAGCGTCGACGCCGAGTTGACACAAGCCTTCTTTGGGGCGTCAACCGTCGACGAAGGCAACCTGCAGATGCACGGTGGCTGCAGAGTCGAGTATCGCGTTGCCGATGGCTTTGAAATCTTTACCGGCAGCGTCCGCCGAGCCAACGACGTGGTGGCAGCCGGTGAAGTCATGGTGCTAATCGAAATGGACGGGAAAAACGTTTGGGAACAGTCGCTCGGTGACGCGGAACTTCGCGGTTTCGAAATCCCGGTCAACGGTGCGAGACGTTTGTCGATCGAAGTCGATAGTCGAGGCGACGGAGACCTCGGGGACAGCATCGTTGTGCTGCGACCGCGACTGTTGAAGTGAGATTGTTGACGTGAGACCTCGTATCGACACAGAATCGATGCCGTTCGATAGAAACTTTTAGGAAGCTTCGTTTGATGACCATTTTTGTTCGTGCGTTCTTCTGTGCGCTGTTGACGACTTCGCTGGCGTGTGCGGACGTTCCGTTGGAGCTTCCCGCGATCGTGCGAGATGCGGAAAACAGTCGCATCGAGGCGATCGATCGCGCGAGGCCTTCCGCGGTCAGCGTGTTTGTGCCCGGTGGCGGGGGTGGCGGCAGCGGCGTGTTGGTCTCGCCGGCTGGTTATGCCCTGACCAACTTTCACGTCACCAGTCCCGCCGGAACGTTCATGCGATGCGGGTTGAGCGATGGCAATATCTACGACGCCGTGATCGTCGGCATCGATCCGGTCGGCGATCTGGCAATGATTCAGTTGATCGGCTTGGACGGCAAACCACGCAGCGACTTTCCCGCCGCCACGATCGGCAGCAGCCGGGCCGCCCAGCCGGGCGATTGGTGCATGGTGATCGGCAACCCGTTTTTGCTGGCGACGAACTTGCAACCCACGGTCACCTACGGAATCCTTAGCGGCGTCGGTCGGTATCAGTATCCGTCGGGGACGTTGTTGGAATACGGCGATTGTTTGCAGACCGATGCGTCGATCAACCCCGGCAACTCGGGCGGGCCGATCTATGACGCAACCGGAAAACTGTTGGGTATCGTCGGCCGTTGCTCGTTCGAGAAACGTGGCCGAGTGAATGTGGGCGTCGGCTACGCGATCTCGATCAACCAAGCCCAAAATTTTCTGGGTGCATTGCATTCCGGCCGCATCGTCGATCACGCAACGCTGGGCGCGACCGTCGGAACCGACCCGGATGGTGGCGCCAGGGTGACGAACATTTTGGAATCCAGCGATGCATATCGCCGCGGACTTCGGTACGGCGCCGAGATCACCGAGATCGACGGTCGAGTCGTGCAAACGGCCAACGATGTTCAGAACGTGTTGGCGACGTTCCCGGCCGGTTGGCGGATTCCGATTCGCTATCGCATCAGCGGCGAAAGCCGCGACACGCTGGTTCGATTGGCAAGCGTGCATTCGCCAGACGAGTTACTGGAAAAGATGGCCGGTGCCCTTCCGCCTCCGCCGCCTCGCGAAGAACCCGAGCCCAACGATGATGAAGGCGACGGCGAAAAGGATCTCGAAGGCGGTGGACCAACGCCTGCACCGGAGAATGAAGCGCACGGCGGCGGCGAGATTCCGAAGTCGATCAAGGATCAATTGATCGAACGCAAAGGCTATGCGAACTATCACTTCAATCAAGTTCGCCAACGATCGTTTATCGAATCGCTCCGGAATCAGTTTCCAGTCGCAGAATCAAAAAGCACGAAAGCGAACGACGCGGACTCGCCCCTGGCATGGGTGATCGAGGGCGTAACAGCCGATGCCGATGCGAAGCCGGTCAAGATTCGTGTCTCGTCGAAAAAGATGGTGATGTTCGTGGGCGATCGTCCGGTGCAGATCGACACAAAAAACGAATTGTACGAAGCCGTGACCCGCCGGTCGCCGGTCGGCATGTTGGCGGCGCTGGACGCTTGGCGACGCATGATCGCGGTGGGTCCGGATCGATTCGGCGAAACGTTCTACTGGGGTACGATGCCTTTGGGCGGTCAGCGTCCACTTCGCGACTGTGTCATCGGCATCGATGGCGAGATCGAAACGCGTTTTCTGTCGCATCCCGATTCGGCTGTCGTCGAAGCCATCGAAGCATTCGCCGATCGCGATGAAGACCCGGCGGAATTGTGGATCGTCCGTGACAACGACGATGTGACAACGATGCCGACGGCGTTGGATTTGCGATACGGCACTGCAACGCTGTTGAAGGTGAATGTCACGTCATGGAATTCGATTCCCGAATCGGAACTCGAAGAGGAACCGAAGTCATGAATGTTTCCGCATCGTTTTTCCGATCACAGCATCGCGCCCGTGCGAGTCGTGTTTCATCATCCCGCGCGGTGATGACCCGATTCGGCGTGCTGATCACGTGCGTTTTGATTTCGGCACCCGCGATGGCGCAGGTGTCTCAGTTGGCACAGGTGCCTCAGCTAGCCCAAGGGTCCCTTGGCGTTTGGTCGCGTGATGCTCAGCGACGGGTTGTGAAGGTCTATGGTGCCGGCGGATTGAAGGGACTCGAAGCCTACCAATCGGGTTTTTTAGTGTCGCCGGACGGGCACATCGCGACGGCTTGGAGTTACGTGCTTGACGTCGAACCCATCGTGCAACTTGACGATGGTCGTCGCTTCGAGTCGAAGATCGTCGGCTTTGAACCGTCGCTTGAGTTGGCGGTGTTGAAGATCGAAGCGTCCGAACTGCCTTACTTCAAAGTCGAATCGGAAACGTCGGTCCAGTGGGGCGACCCGGTGATTGCGATCAGCAACTTGTTCAACATTGCCACTGGCGACGAACCGGCCAGCGTGATGCAGGGCAGTGTTGCCTCGGTGACTCAATTGGACGCGCGACGCGGGACATTCAAGACTCCCTATCAGGGTGATGTTTTGATCTTGGACCTGATCGCCAACAATCCGGGTGCCGCCGGCGGCGCGGTGGTGGACGCCGACGGTCAATTGGTCGGAATGTTGGGGAAAGAACTGCGTGATTCGGCAACCGGTGTTTGGTTGAACTATGCCATGCCGGCCGCTTCGCTTCGTTCCACGATTGGTGACATCATCGCGGGTCGACGTACATCGGCTCCGCCGGAAAAGACACCGATCCTGGAACGCGGAAAATCACACGACTTTGTGACAATGGGGGTCGTGATGGTTCCCGATGTTTTGGAAACGACGCCGGCGTTCATCGATGAAGTTCGTGAAACGTCGGCTGCGGCGCGGGCGGGATTGCGCCCCGACGACTTGATCTTGTTGGTCAACGGGACGCGCGTCGAGAGCCAGCGTGGGTTGCTTCGGTGGTTGCGAACGATCGACCGACGTGACGATTTGAATCTTACTGTGCAACGTGACAGCGAAATTTTGAACTTGGTGCTGCGACCATGAGTGTGTGGAAAAATATTTTCGCGTTGTTGCTGGCGTTCGCTGCGTGCAGTGAATCCGATGCCGACGATGCCCAGTACCAGCGGGCGATGGCGTCGGCGGTTCGCGCGGCGTCCGGGCGTGTGCTGCCTTCGGTGGTGATGATCGAAATCATCGGGACCAGCGAGGGCGGGCAAGGCGAAGTCGAACAAGACGCCCCGACGTCGGGGGCAATCGTCGATGTCGATGGCGACGTTGCGTACGTGATCGCGTCCAGCATCGTGGCATCGAAACCGGCCGCCAGCATCTTGGTGGTCCTTTCCGATGGCACGCGAGAAACGGCAAAGGTGGTCGCGCGGGATGAGCATCGTGATTTGGTGCTGTTAGAAATCAAAACCGACAAGCCCTTGGTTGGGTTGCCGTTGGATCATGCTGTGAAAAGGCAGGTCGGGCAGACCACGATTGCGGTCGGGCGCTACGGAAACAAGGGCGTGCCGTTGATCAGCACCGGAATTCTTAGCGCGGAAGGTCGATTGGACGGGATCGCGATCCAAACGGACGCTCGCGTTTCAGCGTCGCTATACGGTGCTCCGTTGGTCGACTTGTACGGTAACGTTTTGGGCATTTTGATTCCGGCGGTGGCCGAAGGTGGTGCCGAGAGTTCGACCGACTGGTACGACTCGGGCGTTGCGTTTGCGATTCCCGCCGAAGTGATTGCCCAGAAATTGGATCGATTGAAATCGGGGCAAGCCATCAAGAAAGGGCTGCTTGGTATCGTTGCCAAAAGCAAAGACCCCAACGAATTGAATACCGAGATTGCGGCAGTGCGAATTCGGTCGCCCGCCGAGGCGGCCGGCATCCGCGCCGGCGACCGAGTCCTTTCGGTCAACGGTATCGAAGTGAAACGTCAGCAAGGGATTCGTCAGGTCCTGGGCAGCTTTGATGCCGGCGAGGTGGTCCCGGTAAAGGTCCAGCGCGCGGGCAAGACGATCGAAATGCAAGTGACGCTGGCGGACACGATTCCGCCGCTGGAGCCGCAACGATTGGGCGTGATCGTTAAAAACAATAATGGCGAGCCGTCGTTGGCGGACGTGGTTCCCGGTTCACCGGCCGCCGATTCGTTGAAAGCGGGTGACGTGATTTTGAAGATCAACGATGTTGTGATCGACAATGCCGACACGTTGCGTCGCCAATTGATTTCGGCCCAGCCCGACGAGCCGCTGTCGTTGACATACCAACGTGGCGAAGCGACCGAGCAAGCGTCCGTGGTGCCACAAACGATCGGTGGTGTTATCGACGAAAGCGTGCCTGCATCTTGGCGACGGGAAAAAGTCGATCCGTGGCCGACGACCGAGATCAAATTGCCGGAAGCTGCCAACACCGCTTTTTATGTGGCGCCAAAGTCGGACGATGGATCGTGGACGGATATGGGATTGTTGGTTCTGTTGCTCGGACCGGGCGACGGAAACCCAGAAGCGACTGCCGATGATTGGAAACAGGCGGCACAGACCGCTGGCGTGGTCGTCTGTGTGGTCGCCCCCGAAGACTCGTCCAAATGGCAACCCAAAGAGTTGGAAGTGGTCGCAAGTTTTGCCGCCGCAATGACGAAGAAGGCTGCCATCAACCCGGTCGCGGTTGCGGTTGCCTCGGTCGGCGGCGTTCACGGCAACGACGCAACGGCTGCGGATTCGATGGCGCTGGCCGCCGCGATCTCGCAAAGTAAAACGTTCTTTGGCGTTGCCGTGTCGGGTGAGACTCGCCCGCCCGCGGTGCGACTTCGCGAGAACGAGCCGTCGGCTTCGTTGCAGGTGATGATGCCGGTCGAAAACGAAAATGCGTTACCGACTTGGTCCGCATCGATCAAATCGGCCGGCTATCCGGTCGTGTTGGGCGGCAAGATCAAACGGCTCGGATTGCTGGATTGGGTTCGGCTGCTGCAGGCGATCTGATAGCGCCGCATCACTGGCAAGAATCAGTCCGGCAATTGGCGAGTTCGATCGATGTCGTTTTCCATCGGCGGTGCGTTGACGCTTTGGCCGATCGAGTACGCCAAGCGTCCGATCATCGCAAAGTAGGTAAACGCGATGAAGATGACCGCAAAGATCGCGATCGCGGATGCGATGGGTGGTTCCATGGTGGACAGGGTCGCCAACAACAAGAACAGACAGACGAAGAGCAAACCGCTGCTGAAATAGAATCCGCCCCATGACTCTTGGCATTTGGTAACACTGCGCGCGACTTCGGCCGAGAACGGAACGAAGGGGCTTTCCATGTCCAACATCGACAGCAGCACAAACGGGAAGAGTGCGTAGACCGAAAACATGGTGATCGCGACGCTGATCAGACTTTGGCCAAACACAAACGAGCACGCCATCCAAACGGGCACGACAGCCACACCCGCCGCGGCCAGAGCAACGAACAACGTGCCAAGCCAACCAAAGGGATCAAACACCGGCCACTCGGAAACGCGTTCTTCTTGGTTGGCGACCGATTGAAGGATCGCGAACCCACAACTGACGACGATGCCGCCCAGGATGGTGCCGCCGCCGATCATGGCCAATCGCAAAATCGATATGTCGGTCGACAGGATGAAGAACGCTGGCACCGCGGCCAAAATCGAAATCGCAATCCAGTGCATGACAACGCCCGGATCGGTGAAGACGCCAAAGACGCTAACGAACCATTCTTTGAGGTCGGGTTCGTCTTCGTACTTGTGTGGGCCGCTAACGACTTCTTCTCGCGACGCTTCTTCCAACAAGTCGGCGGCCGATTTCGCATACGGATCGGGGCGACGATCATTGATCGGGCTTTGTTCGAATTGGAACGACGCGGCCTCGTCCAAGTTCATCTCGACTTTGGGTCGGATCTTGGGTGGTGGTGGTACCAGGATGGGCGAATGGCAATCGGGACACGTGATCGTCTTGCCCGATTGAGCAGCTTTAGCGTACGAGACCGAACTGCAGATGCTGCAGATGACTCGGAACTCGGATGCGTGTGTCGGTGCGACGGGCTTCGCCACGGGTGCGGCCGGCTTCACGGGTGCGGCGGGCGCCTTTGCGGCAGGAACGGTTTCGGCTTTTGCGGTGAATTCATCCAGGTCACTGGTGAACTCCGCCAACAGAGCGTCGTCATCGGACACCCCTTTGGGCTTTGTGACCGGTTTAGCATCGCGAACCTTGAACTGGTCCGGCATTTTCAAGTCACCGACGTCGACGTTATCAAAATCGACATCATCGAACGGCAGAGAACCGAGCGTATTGGCTTGTGGTGATTTTTGCGGCGGCTTTTTTTCAGGCGGTGATTTTTCGGGAGACGACGATTTCGCGGCTGCCGCGACCACTGGGACGGCCGCGGGCATCGCGTCATCATCCAATTTCAGCCAATCGTCATCGTCCTTCGTGGAAGCGGCCACGCCGGGTGCCAAAAACGGTTTTTCACAATGTGGGCACGTCACTCGTTGGCCGGCCGCGTCGTCGGCGACGGAGACCGAACCGTGACATCGCGGACATTGCAGGGCGAGTGGCATAGCGTTGCGAACAGGGTTTTGAGAAAAACGTGCGAAACCGTCGGGTGGTGCCGATCCGATCGACGCCTCAAAATCCTATTTTATCGGACAGATCCCGATATGACAGGTTGCAGGTGACCGGATGCCACGATTCTTTTATACCGCCTGAGCATCAACGCGCGAGAGAATTTCGAGATTGTTATGATCGTGAACGCCTACAGCACACTACGCGAACCGCCGGAAATCGATTTCGAGCACACCTTGTCGCTGCATCGAGAACTGGACGATCCGGCCATGGTGCCTCATTTGGGCGACATGATGGGATTGGCCTGCGATCGTGGCCGCCGCGAGATGTCGGCGACGGTTTATGCGGTGATGCGGCATTTGGAACGGACTCGCCACCACTACCGTTTCGAAATCGACGATGACGCCTTGGACGGACTGGCGGTCTGGGGTTGGCAATCGAATTCGATCCTGATGACGACCGACCAGTCTTTTCGCGACCCGGCACGACGAATTTTGGTCCATGGCGATACGGGCGAAGCCGAAGGCAACGCGACGGTGCCGTTCCCGATCGACGCGATCGACCGCGCCGCCGACACTCGGCAAGCGATGTCGGCGATGGGTTTGGACGTTCCGCATGAATTGCCGCCGGTCGTCGGTGTCGGCGAAGTCACGATGCGGTCGGACGACGATATCGGCTGGCGGATGCTTGCATTGTTCATCACGGCGGTTCGGGCCGAATCATTGGCCGCGAGCAAAGGCATTCCCGCGGCCCAATTGAAAGCAAAATCGCCGATGGCATTCGAGGCCCTCACCCCGCTGGAGCGAGGATTTATCGAAGCGGACAACCCCGATCAGCAATCGATCGTCAATTTTGCGTGGCGATACGAGGCGCTGTACACGTTGCAGTGGGCGGTCGGGATGCACAGCGAGCTTAAATTTGCGGACGAGATTTGCGATGTGCCTTTGGTGGCCGAAACGATGGTCAATCAAGCCGATCGCGAGATTGTGACGTCGGTTCGGTTACGGCCGGTGAAACAGATTCTGGACGCACTGGACATGAATCTGCGGCTTCTGTGGGCTGCGCGAGCGGCGGCGATGGAGCAGCGTGAATGCAAGGTCAAGCTGGACGGCGGTGTGCTGAGCGAGCGCCAACATGCACTGAATTGGTTGGTCCGATTCGGCGGCGTGCCGTGGGATGAAGTCGACACACCGACCTGAGTTGTCGCGAAATCGGACACTTCTCGCTAACCTCTAATGTCATTTTCCTTCACGCTCCCTCTGGGAGAGTCGAGCCTCCTTGGAAAGGAGGGTGAAGTTTCGGAAGTGCGATGATTTGCTACCCTTTAGCAGTCCAACCGCCAGCTTTGTGGTGGAGATTAGCGAGAAGTGTCCAAAATCGGCACGTTTTGTGACCCTGGACCGCATCGGCAAAACCAGGCTGCTAATTCTGACGATTGATTCAAGGTTAACGATTGTGCCGGACGATACTGACACTGTGACCCGATGTCTCGGACGCTGATTTAGCGTTTGAAAGGCGTAGGGGCACACTTGTCGCGTCTGGTTTCAGACGTCGATCTTGACGACCTGGCCTGCCCTACTTAGACTCGTAGAGTGTTAAGTTGAAAGTGGCAAAGGGTTTACAACGATCGATGGGCGTTCGTCCACGGCAGGTTAGGGAGTCAGAGTGACCAAGAAAGACATCGTGCGAACGATCTCGGAAGAGGTTGGGCTGACTCAACAACAGACGAAGGAAATTGTTCAGAAGACCTTTGACGCGATTATCGAGTCGCTGGTACGAGAACAACGAATCGAGCTGCGGAATTTCGGCGTTTTCGAGGTCAAGCCTCGGGCCGCTCGGAAGGCTCGCAACCCGCGAACCGGCGAGCAGGTCAATGTTCCACGCAAATACGTGGTGACCTTCAAACCGGGCAAGCACATGGAAGCGAAAGTCCGGGAACTTGACGAAGCGGAAGCACAACGTGTTGCCGAGTCCCAAGATTCTGAACCTTCAATTTCGGCAAAACCCATAACGAACACCCCCGACGATTCCAGCGGACCCGGTGGCAACCATGCCCCCAAAGGTTCGGAATCGAAGCCCGGCGGCCCCAGCGGTCGATGGGACGACTAAGAAGCGAACCGTTCACGGAGGAACGATCGATGCGACGCCTGATCCAATTGACGCTGCTTGCCGCTTGCTTGACGACCACGGTCGGATGCTTCGTGCCGATCTATTCGGCTCGCCCCGAACGTCGGGTGCAACAGTTGCTGTACACCTCGGACGACTTGCGTTCGATCGTCGATGAATGGGAACGATTCTGGTTCCTGGATTCGCCAAGTCACTTGACCCCGATCCGTACTCACGGCGGCATCCTTTAGGTCGGCATCGCCGCGCATCGCCCAATGTTGTTGGGCGTTCGTGGGGATCGTAGATCCTGAGTTGCTTGTTGAGCCGACGAAATCGCTACGCCTTGCGCGTCGATAGATACGTGTAGTTGGTCAACGACTTTTCGTAGAACGCGACCGTTTCGCCGGCCTGCTCGTTGTTGAGTACGCCTCGTTGCAGCGCGTCTTCGACGGCTTCTTGCAGTTTATCGATCAACTCGCGCGTCTCGTACTGGACGTAGCCGAGGACTTCTTGCACGGTGTCACCCTTGACGATCGATTGCACCTTGACGTTTCCGTCGGTGACATCGACGTGCACCGCGTGCGTATCGCCAAACAGGTTGTGAAGGTCGCCAAGAATCTCTTGGTAGGCACCGACCATCATGACCGCCAACTGGTACGGTTGGCCCGGTTTGAGTTCGTGCAGCATCAGCGTTTTCTTGCGTTTGCCGCCACAGATGAACCCGTCGACCTCGCCGTCACTGTCGCATGTGATGTCGCCCAGCACGGCGTGACGCGTCGGTTGTTCGTCCAGTCGATGGATCGGCATGATCGGGAACAGTTGATCGATCGCCCACGAATCGGGCATCGATTGGAACAGCGAAAAGTTGGCGAAGTAGATGTCCGACAACAGCCGGTCCAAGTGCCGAAGTTCGTCCGGCAATTCGCCCATGTTGCGGCCGATTGCTTGGATCCCGTGACAGATCGCAAAGTAAAGATTCTCGGCGACGACGCGCTGCTCCAGCGGCAGATAACCGCCACTGAACAGATTCATGCAAAGGTCCAGTGACACTTGCGCGTCGTGGAAGACTTCTTGAATGTTCTTCTGGGTCAAGCTCTCAAGCGAAAACCACAAGTCGTGGACCGGTTGCTCGTACTCTTCCGGCAACTCGAAGGGTTCGTCTTGCAACTTCCCTTGGGCGGTGACGCCCAGCACGTCCATCACCAACATGCTGTGTTGGGCCGCGATCGCGCGGCCGCTTTCGGACACCAGCGTGGGGTGCGGCACGTCCGCTTCGTCGCACACCGTTTGAACGTGATAGACGACGTCGTTGGCGTACTCTTGAACGGTGTAGTTCATGCTGGAATCGGTGTCGGTTTGCGATCCGTCATAGTCGACACCCAAACCACCGCCGACGTCCAAGTACTTCAGCCCCGCGCCGCGGCGATACAGATCGACGTAGATTCGCGATGCTTCCAAGATCGCTGACTTCAATTGCCGAATGTTGCCGATCTGGCTGCCGACGTGAAAGTGCAGCAATTGGAAACAGTCGCCCATACCCAATTCGATCAGCCGGTCCAATTGGGCCAGCATTTCGGCAACGGTCAGCCCGAATTTGCTGCGATATCCGCCGCTGGCCTGCCATCGCCCGGTGCCTCGCGTCGCCAACTTGACTCGCATCCCCACGGTCGGACGCACGCCCAGCTTCTCGGCGTGCTTTAGGATCAGGTCCAGTTCGCTGACTTTTTCAACGACGGGAATCACCGTCCGTCCCATTCGCTGGGCCAACAATGCCATGTGGATGAATTCGTCGTCCTTGAAACCGTTGCAAATGATCGGCATGTCGGGGTCGGTCATCGCTACGACGGCCATCAGTTCAGGCTTGCTGCCCGCTTCGACGCCGAATCCGTACTGGCGACCGTGGGCGATCACTTGCTGAACGACGTCGCGTTGTTGGTTGACCTTGATCGGGAACACACAACGGTAACGATTTTGATAATCATGGTCGTCGATCGCTTCTTGGAAACAATCGTTCAGCCGCTTCAACCGGTCGGCCAGAATTCCGTTGAATCGGATCAAGATCGGTAAATCAAGTCCGCGCTGGCCGAGTCGGTCGATCAGCTCCTTGACGTCGATCGAGTTGGCTCGGTCGCGATCGGGAGAAACCTGCAGCGTGCCTTTGTCGGAGATGTGAAAGTACTCGTCACTCCAACGAGCAATGTCATACAACTCGGCGGTATCTTCAGTCGTCCACTTCGGAGTAACGGCTAAGCTCATTCAGCGACTTTCCCATCATGCGGTTTCGATTCAATGCGAACTCGCGAATTATCGAGCATGGTCAACCAATTACAAGCACGGGCGGCCTGAGGTCAGGGCGAATCAGTTTCTCAACTTAGGCAACGATCGTCGTGGATCGCTCCGCCGATCCAACGTGTGGATCACGTTGGATTGCAGAGCAATCCACGACAATCCGAATTAGCCAGTCTCAAAAACTGATTTGCCCTGGGCCTGAGGTCGCTGGGCTTCTCGTTTTTTCGAAATGAACCGAGCCGAAAATACGAGCCCGAAACGCTCGCGAGTGACCCCGCTGCGACCTTCGAAATATGCTCGCGCGCTTCGGGCTTCACTGCGGTGAAGAATGCGGAAGAGATTGCCGCTAGCTGCGACGAGCCAATTGTTCGGCTACCGCCGCGGTCGGGATCGGGATGCCTCGCAGGGTACCTTCGACCACAATCGACTCGTTCACAACGCCTTGAAACGCAGCAATGATCATGCGGTTGCGGCGCGACTTGAGCAGCTTGACCATCAGGATCAAATTGTCGCCGGGCGTGACGATGCCACGAAAGCGAACGTCATCAACGCCGCCAAAGCCGACGATGTCAGCCCCAAGCAGATCAAACTTCTGTGTGAAGTAACTGGACAATTGAGCGACCGATTCCAGCATGATGACGCCCGGCATCAGCGGCATTCCGGGCATGTGCCCACGGCACCAAAATTCGTCATCGGTGACGACCTTGACCGCCGCGCAGACGTTTCGGTCGAGATCCTCGTGGAGGATCGCCGTCAACTGTTCCATCTCGAAACGTTGTGGGTTCAACTTGCGAATCGCCTCGATATCGGCGATCGGCTTGTTCACATCCAGTAAGTCGAGACTGATGATAAATTCGCTTTTCAAGGTGCTTTTCCCCAATTGGGATCAGACGACCGAAGTCCAAATTGGACTAGGTCTTGACCTTGCGGCGGCGAAGTTTGCGGGCTTTTGCGTTGGATGGGCGAGCGCCGTGGTTGGCTTTCTTCAACTTGCGATGCGGTTTTGCCATCGTAAAAACTTAAGGGTCAGAGTGGTGAGGTTGGTGAACTTCGTGGAACGAAGCACGAGAAAATAGCAGCTTTTGATCCGAAGCGGTAGCCTCGGTGGCCTCAAGCGAGGGCCAATCATTTTTTCGAGCCGGCATCGTTAAAAGAACGAAGCGCGGGCGAGTGAATGACCGAAATCGCCGCTGGTTCAACGTCTTGCGCGTCGTGCTTGTATTTTTCGGCTCTGTGCATTTTGAAAAGCCGAGTCGCCCTGGGCCCGAAAGGTCGGGCCGAACGCTGTTTCTATCGATAAAGCGGAAATTCGCCGCCCAAACGCACCTCGGGTTGGGGCTGAGCCGATTTGTAGCGGTCGCTATTGCGGACCGACGGCGGCACCATGGGGGTGGCGATCGTCGGAACAGCCGCCAAAGCGGGGTCGCTGCTGACGGCTTCCTGGCGTTTGCGTTGGTACCAGCCATCGGCGGATGTGCTGGCGAGCGCCGTCGCGGCCGAATTCGCCGGAGCGACCAAATGTGTCGCGGGGCCCTCCATCGCCATCGGACGAACACCCGATGTGGGGACCGACATCGGACCGGCGACATCACGATCACCTTCGGCAGAAGCCAATGCGATCGAACTCGCTGTTGCCGGGCTTCGTGGATCCACCTTCGCAAATTTCTCTACCGATCCGCTGCCTTCGGAAACCCACGCCAGCCAATATTGCTGTAGTTCGGCCAGCGAATCGTATCCGTAGTGTTTCTTGATATTGGTCGTCCACGATGGCGTTTCCATGTAGTCGCTCAAAAAGCGAATGAATGTCGGTGCATCTTGTTGCTCGATCAGAAATCGGCACACCGAAAATCCCTGGGCGTACATCGGCAGCACGTCGCTGGGGTATTCGGTCAACAAGAACAACTGATTCATGGCGATGCCGCGGCGCGTGCTCAGGAATTCACGCAGTTTGGCTTCGTGTTTGTTTTTTTCCGACGAATGTTCGACGGTGGTGCAGATGCCTTCGTCGGCCCAGCGGGGTAAGGGGCGACCGAAATGAGTCGCCAAAACCGTGTGCGTGACTTCGTGAGGCAGCACGCTGTCGAGGATTCGCTCGGGAGTTCCAACGACTTTCATCTGGAAATCGCGGACGGGAGCGGTGAAGTAGTTCGTTTCGCCCTGCGCGGCTAAATGGGGGCCGGCGACCACGACAACGGGACACGGCATGGGCCAAGTGGGCAATTCGCTGCCCAGCCAATACACCGCCAAGTCCTTGCGATAACGCTCGGCCGCGTCACCGACCGCGCGAGCCAATTGTGGATCGGGGGCTTGGATCAGAAAGTTCTGAGTCCGAAAGTTGGCTGCCGAGGCATCATGCACGGCCAATCCGGTGACCACGCTGACAATGACAGCACAAAACGCGACCACATGGCCGCGCAGTTTCGAGTCGGCTTCCATGCCGAGGGCTCCCTAAAATGCGTTTCGTTCCAAGCGATTGGGAGTCTAGGAGAATCGCCAATGCCGACGATAGGCGAATGTCGCCGTTTTCGGATCCGGATCACCCAAGGGTGTACGGTGTCCTTTTCATGAACTGCTTTGCAGTTCACGTCCCGCGAACGGAGTCGCGGGTGGTTCGGTGTTTCGCCCGCGTGAAACTTGGACTATTCCAGCACCGTGCGGACGTCTTGGGCGACCTGATCGGCGTTCTGATTGGCGTCGATGACGGCCGTCTTCTCGCTGGCATGCGGCAACTGTTTCAAGAAAGCTTGCCGAACTGATTCCAGATACTCGACGCCGCGGGCTTCCATTCGGTCCGCTGGTCGGTCGATCCTTGCCATCGCGTCGACCGCCGGCATGTCCAACACAATCGTGATGTCAGGCGATAAGTCACCGCTGGCCAATCGGCCGATCGTCCACAGCCAATCAGGCGGAACGTCGCCACCGATGCTTTGATAGACAACGGTCGACAACAGGAATCGGTCCGAGATCACCGTCTTACCCGCCGCCAATGCTGGCCTGATCAACGTCTCGATCATTTCACATCGGCTGGCCATGAACAGCATCGCTTCGGTACGCCGATGCATCACGATGTCCGAGTCCAACAAGATTTCACGAACCCGGGTCCCGACGGTCGTCGTGCCGGGGTCTCGCACGCATAGCACGTCGTGACCGCGCGACGTCAAGTGGTCGGCTAATCGCCCGATCTGAGTAGATTTGCCGACACCGTCGATGCCGTCGAGCGATAGAAACAATCCGGTCGTCATCAATCGTGTCTCTCAAAGTTGGTCGTCATTCGCGTGGGCTTCGTGTCATCATCGACTGGTCGACGCGCGCCGCGAACCCCTGGCCAGCTATTTTTTGCGAACGAAATCCGTCATGAACGTCCATTTTTAGTTTTCAACGGTTGTCCTTGCTTCAATCAACGACCAGAATTTCTTTCTCTGAGAAACTTGCCGCTGTTTCTCTGTTCTGTCTTGCCGCCGTAATCTGACATCATGGACGTTAGCAAATTGAAGCCGGGCGATTGGGTCATCTACCGAAAACAGAAGTCGAGCACTTCACCCGGCGAGCGCGCTATCGAAGTGCGACCGGCATCGGGTGGCGAAACTTACTTCTACATGGTCGATAAGTTTTGGATCGTCGACGAAGTTTTGTCCGATGGAACCGTACGTTTGCGGACGCGACGTGGCAAGCAACACACCGTTGATGCCAACGATTTGCGTTTGCGGACGCCTCGTTGGTGGGAACGGTGGATGTACCGGAACCGATTTGAAGCCGTGACACCAGGCAGTGTCGATGCCTGAATCGCCATTGTCGCCCAAGCTTTTTCGGTTTCTGCGCGAACTGAAAAAGAACAACAACCGCGATTGGTTCGCCGAAAACAAGCCACGGTACGAGAACGATGTGCGCGGGCCGGCGGTCGAATTGGTAACGCGGTTGGAAAAGCCGCTGATGAAGGCCGCGCCGATGTTGTGCGTTGTCCCCAAAGGGCACGGCGGCAGCGTCATGCGAATCTATCGCGACACTCGATTTGGAAAAGACAAAACGCCTTACAAGACGAACGTCGGGATCTCGATCCGCCACCAAGCCGACAAAAACATTCACGCGCCGGGTGTGTACCTGCACCTGGAACCGGGTGACTGTTTCATCGGTGCCGGTTCGTGGCGACCGGCGTCACCCCAGTTGGCGGCGTTCCGAAACGCAATCGCACAAGACTCGAAAGCATGGATCAAGGCACGCGACCAGAAAGCGTTTCGCGAAACATTTTCACTTGCCGGTGAAAAGCTGAAGACGTCGCCGCGTGCCTTTGACAAGGATCACCCCATGATCGAAGACCTGCGTCGCATCGACTTCATCGCGATCGCGCCGCTGGCTGAAAAAGAGTTGTGCGGCCCCGATGCTGTCGCCATCATCATCGACCGAATCAAGAAAGCGAAACCGATGTTGTCGTTCTTGTGCGATGCGATCGGCGTGCCCTACTGATTCCTAGTGGCACAATCTTATGTTGCTCCGATGCCTGTTCGCCGCTTTTGCCATCGGGTTGTTCCGCTTTGTCGATCCGCTTGACTTGTTTGGCGATTCGGTTGCCAACCCCGTCGTTGACGTTATCGGGTGGCTCGCTGTTCTGTTTTCGTTTGGAGCGGTAGCCGACATTGGGCCGGAGCGTTGGCGTCGTCTGCTGCGCGCCGTTGCTTCGATCGCCTGCTTGATCCTTCCA
This sequence comes from Rubripirellula tenax, assembly GCF_007860125.1. NCBI lineage: Bacteria > Pseudomonadati > Planctomycetota > Planctomycetia > Pirellulales > Pirellulaceae > Rubripirellula > Rubripirellula tenax. Next base: position 1,053,616 of record NZ_SJPW01000001.1, on the reverse strand, counting down.
TGCGTGTTTGTGTTCGACGCCGTCCTTTTTCGATGGATGGGCGATCACATCTGGTCGTGGTCGGTGTGGCGAGTCGTGACGGACCTACGCGAAGGTCTGTTGCAATATGCATCGTGGAACGTGGCACAAGGGGTCGCGATTCCCACGGCGCTTTCCGCCGTGTATGTGATCGCGGCAACCGCTGCGATGCGGTTCCAACGACCGCGGTCGCTGGCATGGAAGCCTTGGTTGGCGATCGTCGCCGCCGGGTGGTTCGCCGCGATCTTGTTCACGCCTAAATTTGAAAAGGCTGTCGTGGTGGCGACGAAGATGCCACCGGTTACCAGCGATTGGGATTTCCGATCGGCGATCGCCAACCGTGAACAAGACTATCGCTTGCTGGTCGGCCAGCGCGACGTGATCGCGCCGCCGAATGATCGGGATGTGTTGATCGTGGTCGTCGAATCGTTTCGACATGAATTGATCACTGCCGAAGGGACGCCGAACTTGTGGCGGTTGGCCCAGGAAGGAATCTGGTGTCGCCAGCACTATTCGGGCGGTAACGCAACAAACCATGGCATGTTCAGCCTCGTCAGCGGACTGGAGGCGGTTTGGTACGACCATCCGATTCGATATTCACCGGCCATGAATCGACTGTTTCGCAGTGCCGGCTATGAGTTGGGTTTCTTTGCCGGACACGATGATTGGCGGACGTTTCGGATGGACGGCTACATCAGCGATGAGCAGTTCGATCGATTCGAAATCGAACCGCACGACGGATTGGCGTCGGACCGTCGAGCGACGATGGGGGCGGCCCGGTTTTTGGACCGCAAAAGCGAAGAAACGAGGCCGCCTCGTTTGGCGATGCTGTACCTGTACGCAACGCATGCGACCTACGACAGCTATCCGGACGACCGCCGGTTCACTCCCGCGGCCGATGATCGATTTACGATTCCGTTCAAACCGGACGATGTACCGCGAGTCTGGAACCGTTACCGAAACGCGGCAATGACAGCGGACCGAATGATCGGTGCCTTGGTCGGCACATCGGTAGGCGACGATCGGTCGATGCAGAAACGAATCGTCATGGTCACCGGCGATCACGGTGAATCGTTCTTGGAAGACGGCACAATCGGTCACGGCACAAAATTGTCACCCCAGCAGAACATGACACCCGCGATCATTTGGGGGTCGGATGTGAAGGCACGAGTGATCGACACGCCGACGATGCACGCGGACTTGTTGCCAACGCTGCTAACGAGTGTTGGCATCAACATCAGTCAGCCCACAGCGCTGGACGGCGTCGACTTGGTCGACGCATCCGACGACGATCTTCGTAGCCGAGTCTTCGTCACGCGGGACTATATGACCCATGACGTTGCAATCGTCGGAAGCGAGGGATCCATGCAACGCGGCGCAACGGTTTCGATCAAGTCGGGCCAGATTCACGACGACGGAGGTTTGCTAGGCCAATGGCTGGCGAACCGATTCGGATCGCCGTAGCTCGCTTATTCCGGTTCGATTCCGAAATCGCGAATCGTGGTCAGCGTCGTTAGCTTGATACCGATCGCTTCGAACGCTTCGCGTCCACCGGCCAATCGATCGATGATGGCAATGACTTCGTCGACGACCAAACCGAATTGTCGTGCTGCTTCGACTGCCTTGATGGCGCTGCCGCCGCTGGTGATGACGTCTTCGACGATCACGACACGTTGGCCTGGTTCGACGGGACCTTCGACTTGCTTGCCGGTGCCATGGCCCTTGGGTTCTTTGCGAACCATAAAGCCCTTCAACGGCAAATCGCGTTGGCCGGCGATGGTCACGATCGACGCCGTGATCGGGTCGGCGCCGATGGCCATGCCGCCGACGGCATCCGGCATCGAATCACGCGACTGCAAGACCTCCAGCATTCCCTCCGCGACAACGTTTGCGCCCTTAGGGTGCAGGGTCAAAGTCCGGCAATCCAAATAAAACGATGCCTTCTTACCGCTGGCCAACGTGAAGTCGCCGCGTCGAAGGGATTCACTCTGGATCAATCGGATCAGTTCGTCGCGGTCGTACATGGGAGTAGGTAACAAGTAACAGGTGACAGGGAACAAGTATCAGTAAGAACTCGGCGGCCGTAGCGTACCAATTTGTTTTCGTCGGATCGACCAGCCTGATCGTGAAACCCTGCGACCTACTGCCTGTCACCTATGTCCTATTCGACTCAGCGGATCACGACCGAGGATCCTTGCGAGATGATGCCGTACAGGTCGTCGGCATCGTCATCAGCGACACTGATGCAACCTTTTTCCGTCGGCTGACGTGGGCTAGGGCTGCCGTGGATGCACAGTTGCCCTCCCAAGTCGATCCACGCGTTACCGTAGGGATTTTCTTCGCTGCCCGGCGGAATCGGGGATCCTGCCGCGTCGTAGAATGTTCGCGTCGTCTGCTTGTCTTGGACCGTGAACGTTCCCGGTTTGGGCGACGGATCGTTGCCGACGGCGACGGGGAAGTGCCCCGCGTAAAGGTCACCCAAAAATAATGTCAATTCGCGAGATGCCAAGTCGATTTCGGCGCGGAACGGACCGCGAACGACTTTTAATTCGGTTCCCGGCAGCACCGTGACGGGGTCTTCGATTTGGTTGATGTTGGCCAACAACTGCCACGGCACTTCATAGCGTTGGGCGATCTCGATCAGCGTTTCGCTTTGTCCGACGCGATGAGCGCTTTCGAGCAAGTGGCGTTTCGAGTAGATGACTTCCTTGGCCAACCAGTCCAGGCGTTGGACCAGTTCGCTGCGTTCTTCGCCGGACAGATTCGGCGCCGTGTAGAAAATGCTCAGCGTCGCGAGCGCATCCTTCAATTGGTCATTTGAGTACTGGCGATCGGCGATCTTGATCGCGTTGACCAAACCGGAACTACTGCTGCCCAGCGAAACGGCGCCGGCCACGGCGTCGCGGATCGCGGAAACTTGTGCGACGGGAACGTTTGCACTTTCGGATGAAGCGAAACGGGTTCCCGCACTCGGATCGAACTTGGATTGTGAAGCAACCGGATCCGGAACGACGAACTCGCGGTTGGTATTGGGATAGTTTGGCGAGTTCGAACCCATGTCCGGGATGCTATTCATGGCCGAATCATCGATACTGTCGCTGATCGAGAAACTGGCGGGTGCTGCCGGGGTGCGGTTGCTCGGCAATTCCATCGATTGGTTTGTGGTCGACGGGTTGGCGAAGCTCGGTGCCGAATTCGGTAACGAACTTGGCGCCAACAAATTGCTGGCGACCGAGTCAGTCGGCTGAATGATTTCGGGTAACCCTTCCAGCGATCCGGCGTTGATTTCCAACTCGCCCAGCGAAGGTGGCAGTGCCGAATCGAGCATCAACGAGCCGTCATCCGAAATGACCAACATGTCCTCGACGCCTGCCGGCAGCGGTTCGGGCGGCGTGGTCAACGACACATAGGCACCGTAAATAACGGTCATCAGCAAGACGACGATGGCAGCGGTTTTCAGCGTTTGCACGACTGTCCTCCATGACTGGGCCGGCAAACGTGACGGGGCCCATGTCGTTGATCCGAATAGAACTGGAATCTTTCCGCCGGGCAGCGTACCGAATCACCTGTCCATCTATCCAGCCCAATTTCACGGGTATCGAGTCGCAAATTCAGTCAAAGTTTGTATCCCCGTTCTTAGCGGATCCCTTGACAACGGCTCCTCAACCAGCGATGATTTCGCTTACTGAGACTGATTCTCAATAAAGGAACTCCGACCTTGACGACGCTCGATCAGCTGCTGCCCGGCCAACGCGGACAAATCGTTCAAATTGATGGTGTTGATGGAATCGCCTCTCGGCTTCGCGAGATGGGGTTCATTCCCGGCGAAGCGGTTGAGTATTTGCGACGTGCTCCGCTGGGCGGGCCAGTGAAGTGCTCGATTCACGGTTGTCGCATCGCCGTCCGTGGTGGCGAAGCACGCCGAGTTCTCGTTCAACCGATTGGTTGATTTCTCTTTTGCGGGCGAGCCGCCCAAAGCGGCCGCATCATTCCCATGGCGATCGGATCGGACCAGGTGGGGAATGCGGCGGTGACGACGGCGCGAGTCGCGCTGGTCGGGAACCCCAACACTGGTAAAAGCACCCTCTTTAACGCCTTGGCCGGCCTGAACGTTCGCACGGGAAATTACGCCGGCGTAACGATCGAGAAAAAGATCGGCCGATGCAGCGTTGGCACCCGAACGATCGAGCTGGTCGACCTGCCGGGCACGTATTCGATGGCGCCGCGTTCGCCTGATGAATTGGTCGCCGTCGAAGTTCTGACGGACGATCTGGAAAACGAACCGCCGGTCGAAGTGATCGTGTGCGTCGTCAATGCGGCCCAACTGCAACGAAACTTGTTCTTGGTCAGCCAATTGCTCGAACTGGGCAAGCCCACGGTCATCGCGCTGAACATGTACGACGCGATCGATTCGCGAGGCATCACGATCGACGTGGATCGCTTGTCGGCGCAACTGGGGATCGATGTCATTCCGACGTCGGCATCGAAGCGCCGAGGTATCGCCGAACTGAAACAAGCAATCGAAAAACACTTGGTTGATCCAGGGCCGGCGCCGGCCCGCGAACGAACGCTTCCCGAATCGTTCTATGACGTTTGCGGTGATTTTCGCGAATCCCTTTTGTCGGGCGCTTGCACGACTGGCCCATCGGCGACTGCCGAAACGGCGCTGCCGGACGACTACTTGATCCAACGGATGCTGTTGGACCGCGGCGGCGAATCGGAAAGACGCGTCATCCGGCGACTTGGCGGTGGCGTGTTGCCGCCACTGATGGCAGCCCGCCAAAAATTGGCGACGGCGGTCGGCGATCCCATCGATATGGAATGCAACGCTCGCTACGCGTGGGCAAAGACGAAACTAGACGGTGTCATCGGACAGACGGGACGGGCTTCATCCGAGATCACCGATCGATTGGATTCGGTGCTGACGCATCGCATCGGCGGTTTGGTGTGTTTCGTTTTGGTGATGCTGTTGATTTTTCAATCGATCTACGCGTTCTCGTCGATTCCGATGGATATGATCGACGGTGCGACGGGGTTCGTTTCCGATTCGGTATCGTCGATGATGGCGCCGGGGATGCTGCGCAGTCTACTGACCGACGGAGTCATCGCGGGCGTCGGCGGCGTGTTGATTTTCTTGCCCCAGATCGCGTTACTGTTTTTCTTTTTAGCAGTGCTAGAGGATTGCGGTTACATGGCCCGCGCCGCGTTCTTGGTCGACCGAGTGATGACGTTGTTCGGATTGAGCGGCAAATCGTTCTTGCCGATGATGAGTTCCTTCGCGTGTGCGGTACCCGGTGTGATGGCGACCCGCGTGATCGAGAATCGGCGGGACCGTTTCGCAACCATCATGGTCGCGCCGCTGATGAGCTGCAGTGCTCGTTTGCCCGTTTATTTGTTGTTGATCGGCGCATTTGTGCCGGCGACCAAGTTTCTTGGTGGCTGGTTGTCGATGCCGGCGATCGTGCTGATGGCGATGTACATGGTCGGCGTGTTGACGGCGATTCCGGTCGCTTGGATTTTGAAAAAGACGATTTTGCGAGGCGAGGTGGCGCCGTTCGTGATGGAGTTGCCGGAATACAAAGTGCCGGCGATTCGAGTCGTGTTGTCGCGAGTCTGGGAAGCCAGTTTGGCGTTCGTCGTTCGCGCGGGCACGCTGATCTTCGCAGCTTCGATCGTGATCTGGTTCGCCGGTTACTGGCCGGGCGATCACACTCGCCAATACGAACTGGAAACGCAACTCGAAACGATCGCCGAAGATTCACCGGAAGCCGAGTTGATCCAGTTGGCACTGCAAACCGAATCGGCCGATTTGCTTGAAGGCAGCGCCTTGGGCCGCGTCGGCCACGCCATCGAACCGGCGGTACGACCATTGGGTTGGGATTGGAAGATTGGCGTCGGTGCGATCGCCAGCTTCCCGGCACGCGAAGTCATCATCGCGACGTTGGGGACGATCTATTCGCTCGGTGGCGATGCGGACGAAGAGGGTTTAGCCGGCGCGATGCGTGCTTCGACGCACCCGGACGGATCGCCGGTCTATACGATTCCGGTCGCGCTCTCGATCATGGTGTTCTTCGCGCTGTGTGCCCAATGTGTCAGCACGTTGTTGGTGATCCGCCGCGAAACGAATAGCTGGTCGTGGCCGATCCTTAGCTTCACCTACATGACCGTTTTGGCCTACGTCGGCGCGCTGGTAACCTACCAAGTGGGTTCACGCTTCTTTTGAAGTCATGATTTGAAAAGGCTGGAAGGGTGTTTCGATGAATTGGCAATCCGCAATCGCGTCGCTGATCGTTGCCGCCGCGGCCGCATGGCTGGTCCGCCGCGTCTATCGCATCGTCTCTAGCGGCTCTCGAGACGGTGCCGGCCAAATCGGCGGTTGTGGCACATGCGTAAAAAACCCCAACGCCGTCGATGCGACCCCGCTCGTGTCGCTGGGCCGCAAAAAAGATTGACGCCGCTCAAAGTATCGATCGTTCTAGGTGGCTCTTTAAGAACGATTTCAGTTTGCGACTGCGGACGTGTTTCGCGTCCGTGAAGTTCAACGTGATGATCGTGTAGTCACCCAGTTCGACGGGGCCGTCGACTCGCATCGTTGGCAATCCGTCCATATCAATCGCCTCACGTGGGCCCGCGAGCGTGACCTTTAGCGATTCGGGAGTCTTCGTTTCCACCTCTGCCCATGGAACGCTTGAGCCTTTGGGCTTTACCGTGACGCTGTTCGGCGAATGAAAATCCAGCGAGTTGATGCCGGCGACATTTTCCAACAGTGCAAGCGTCGCATCGGCGATCTCCAACGGCCAATCCGGTTTCGCGTTGTCGGGAAACCCCTTGCCAAGCGAATGCCATTTCCGACCGAGCACTTTCCATGGATCGGTGACGGTCGGAGCATCGGTATCATCGTCGCTTTCCGGTGCAATCGTCTTTTTCGTTTCCGGCATCTTGGGGGCCGGCTTTGCTTTTTGCTTGGCGGGGCGGCGCTGGGTTGGTGGTGCGGGCTGTCCGAGTGCCTCGGCCAGGAACGGCGCCGTCAATGAACCTTTCACCTTCGCCAAGTCTTCGGGAGTCCCAGCAAACACGATCTTGCCGCCTTCGACGCCCGCATCCGGGCCCATGTCGACGACCCAGTCGGCACACTTGATAACGTCCAGGTTGTGTTCGACGACAACGACGGTGTTGCCCATGTCGACCAACCGCTGCAACACGCCGAGCAACTTTTCGATGTCGTGGAAGTGCAATCCGGTCGTCGGTTCGTCCAACAGATAAAGCGTGTTGCCCGTCACCGGACGCGCCAATTCCGCCGCCAACTTGACCCGTTGGGCTTCGCCCCCGGACAACGTTGGCGCCGATTGGCCTAACGTGACATAGTCCAACCCGACGTCGCAGATCGTTTGCAGGATGTGCTGGATTTTGGTGTGGCCGGCGAACAGTTCGACGGCGTCGCCGATCTGCATATCCAGCACATCGGCGATCGATTTGCCATGCAGTTTGACATCCAACACGTCGTCGCGATAACGTCGTGACTGACAATCTTCGCACGGCACCCAGACGTCGGGCAGGAAGTGCATTTCGATTTTAAGTTGACCGCTGCCCTCGCAGGTCTCGCATCGGCCACCGGGCACGTTGAAACTGAACGTTCGCGCCGTGAACTTGCGTTCGGCCGCATCGGGAATCGCCGCGAACAGGTTACGGATCAAGTCGAACACGCCGGTGTAGGTTGCCGGGTTGCTGCTGGGTGTGTTGCCGAGCGGCGACTGGTCGACTTCGATGACCTTGTCGATGTAGCGAACGCCTTCAATTTTTTCATGGCGACCGGGACGCAGTCTTGCGCGGTGCAGTCGGCGTGCCAACACGGGGTACAAGATGCCGTTGATCAGCGAACTTTTACCGCTGCCACTGGGACCCGTGATCGCCGTAAACGCGCCCAGGGGTAATTCGAGCGTGACGTTCTTCAGGTTGTGTTCGCGCGCACCAATCACGCGAAGCAGGTTTGTCTGCCACTCGCCACTTTTTGATTTGACCGGACGCCGCGCCGCGAGGATCGCGATCGATTCGGTACCGTTGATGAATCCGATCGTGACACTTTGGTCCAGTGGTTCGATCGCGTCGGGGGCGCCCCGAGCGACGATGCGCCCACCGCCACGTCCCGCTTTCGGACCAAAGTCGCACAAGTAATCGCTGCCGCCGATGACATCGTGATCGTGCTCGACGACCAGCAACGTGTTGCCCTGGTCACGCAATCGATGCAACGCGCCGAGCAGTTTCAAATTGTCTCGCGGGTGCAGTCCGATCGTCGGTTCATCCAGAACGTACAACACGCCACACAGGCCGCTGCCAAGTTGTCCTGCCAAGCGAATCCGTTGTGCCTCGCCGCCGGACAACGTTGCCGCGCCTCGGTGCAGGGTCAGGTAATTGAGCCCGACGTCCAGCAAGAAACGCACTCGAGATTCGACTTCGCGAACCAACTCGCCTGCGATCTTTTTCTCTCGCTTGTCAAGTTTCCACGTTTTGACTTCATCGGCCAATTGGTCCAACGGCAGGTGAACGTAGTCAGCGATCGTGCGGTCGCGAAACCGAACCGCGGCGGCTTCTTCACGCAATCGCGATCCGTCGCACGCGGCGCAATCGATCTCGTCGGTGAACTGTTCCAGTTTGCCGCGCAATCCCGGCGTCAAACGGGACGCTTCTTCGAGCGCCGGGTAGAACCCTTTGAATTGGAAGCGGAAGATTTGCGAATCGGCTTGGTTCTTGGCCGGTTTCGATTTCTTTGGTTCGGTTCCCGTATCGGATTGTTTGACCTCGATCCACTGGGATCCGGTGCCGCGATAAAGCACTCGTTTTTCCGACACGGTCAGTTTTTCGAACGGGACGTCGATGCGGATACCCGTGTGCCGCGACAACGCGCTCAGCATCCAAAGCGATACCGATTTTTCGACACTGGGCCACAACAACGCCGCACCTTCAACAAGTGACTGGGTCGGCAATCCGATCAGCGCGGCCGGGTTGGTGCCCGTTTGCGTACCAAGTCCGTCGCAACTGGAGCACCAACCGACGGCCGAGTTGAAGGAGAAGTGGTGAGGCGTCAATTCGATAAACGAGCGACCGCAACTGCTGCACACCAAATGTTGGCTGTGCGTGATCGTTTTCCATTTCGGTTCCGCGCGATCATCGTCGGCGATCGCGACTTCCAAAACGCCGACGCCCAACGACAACGCTTGTTCAACGCTGTCGCTGATCCGCGAACGATCCGACGGTTGCACGACGATCCGGTCGACGACCACCTGGACGACTTGTTTCTTTCGTGGATCGAGTGCCGGCGCGTCATCCAGTGCCACGGTGACGCCGTCGATGCGGACGCGCTGGTATCCGGTGCTGCGCAGGGACTGCCACGTGTCCTTTGCGCCTTCGCCGGCGGTGACATCGATCGGCGCCATTAACATTGCACGCGTGCCTTCGGGCATCGCCATGACCTTGTCAACGATTTGGTCGGGCGTTTGCGTTCCCACGGGGACTTGGCAATCGGGGCAATGCATCGTGCCCAAGCGGGCCATCAGAATCCGCAGATAGTCGTACACTTCCGTGACCGTGCCGACGGTGCTGCGCGGACTGTGCCCCAGATTCTTTTGCTCCAATGCGACCGCCGGCGAAAGGCCTTCGATCCGATCGACTTTCGGCTTTTGCACTTGGCCGATGAATTGACGTGCGTACGACGACAGCGATTCGACGTATCGGCGTTGCCCTTCGGCATAGATCGTGTCCATCGCCATCGATGACTTACCGCTACCGCTGGGGCCGCAAAAGACAGTCATAGCGTCGCGAGGGATTTCAACGTCGACAGACTTAAGGTTGTGTTCCGACGCTGCATCGACGACCACGTGAGTGCGGGCGCGCGGATTGACCTTGGCAATTTCGCGGTGCACGATCGGTTTGGGCGGCGATTTGCGCTGGATGCCGAGCGATTTTGCTAGCGCCGCGCCGGTGTAACTTTCGGTAACGACCGCGACATCGGCGGGACGCCCCGTCGCAATCACACGTCCACCGCCCGATCCGCCTTCGGGGCCGAGGTCGATCACCCAGTCGGCCGTTTTGATCACGTCGGTGTTGTGTTCAACGATCACGATCGTGTTGCCGTGATCGGCCAATCGATGGATCACCTTCAACAACATTTCGATGTCGGCGAAGTGCAGGCCCGTCGTCGGTTCGTCCAGCACGTAGAGCGTCTTGCCGGTGTCACGTTTGCTAAGTTCGCGCGACAGCTTGATCCGCTGGGCCTCACCGCCGGAAAGCGTGGGCGATGGTTGGCCCAGCTTCAAGTACTCCAACCCGACGTCGACCAGCGTTTGCAGTTTTTCGGCGATCTTGGGAATGTTTTTGAACAGCTTCAACGATTGCGAGATGTCCATCTCTAAAACATCAGCGATCGACGCCCCTTTGAATTCGACGGACAACGTTTCGCGGTTGTATCGGCGGCCTTGGCAAACCGGGCATGTCACCCATATGTCGGCCAAGAAGTCCATTTCCAACTTGGTCGCACCGTTTCCGTCGCACGCGGCACAGCGGCCGCCGTCGACGTTGAAACTGAAACGGCTGGATGTGTACCCACGCGTTTTTGCCTCGGGCAATTTGGCGTATAGGTTGCGAATTTCGTCAAAGACTTTGACGTAGGTGGCCGGATTGCTTCGCGGAGTGCGGCCAATCGGCGATTGGTCGATCGCGATCGTCTTGTCGAGATGCTCGAGTCCCGAAATCGATTGGTGTAGACCGATTTCCTGTTCGGCGCCGTTGAGCGCGTTACGCAGCGCCGGTTCCAGAATGCCGCCAATCAGCGAACTCTTGCCGCTGCCCGACACGCCCGTCACGCACACGACGACGCCAAGCGGAATGTCGACATCGACGTTTTTCAAGTTGTGAAAGCGAGCGCCGCGGATCGACAACGTCGTCGCTGGGTCGATCGGGCGAAGGGTCTCAGCGGGCAGGATCGCGCGAGCGCCGGACAAGAATTGCCCCGTCACGCTCTTGGGCGAGTTCATCACATCGTCGATCGTCCCCGACGCAACGATGCGACCGCCCTTGATGCCGGGGCCAGGGCCAAAGTCGACGATCAGGTCGCTGGCCCGCATCGTGTCTTCATCGTGTTCGACGACGATCAAAGTGTTGCCCGTGTCCCGAAGTCGCTCGAGCGTTTCGATCAATCGATCGTTGTCCCGCGGGTGCAGCCCGATCGACGGTTCGTCCAGGATGTACAAGACCCCGACCAGACCGGAACCGATTTGACCGGCCAACCGGATGCGTTGGGATTCACCGCCCGATAGCGTGGGCGCGGTGCGGCCGAGTGTCAGGTATTCGAGTCCGACGCCCAACAGAAAACCGATCCGCGCACGAATCTCCTTCAGGGCTTCCGACGCGATCTTGGCTTCCGTTTCACCCAGTTCGATGTCGGCAAAGAATTCGGCGAGCTCGTCGACGGGCAGTTCGCAAAGTTCGGGTAGCGTTTTCGGCGTACCTTCGATCTTGGACGCCTTCGACGCACCGAGGGACCGCGATGTGATGTGGACCGAACTGGCCTGTTCGTTCAAACGCTTGCCACGACAATCGGGGCAATCGAGTGTCGACATGTGCTTTTCGAACTGACGCAATTGCATCTTGTTCTTGCTGGTCTTGTACCGATCGACCAACTCAGGAATAAAACCATCGAATGCACCTGAGTACTTGGTGGCTTTCGATCCGCCCTTCCAAACGAATTCCAACGAATCGTCGGTGCCCCACAACCAGACACGGCGAGCATCGTCGGGCAGGTCGCGCCAAGGGGCTTCCAACATCGTGCCTTTGTCAAATTCGAGCGCTTGATCGATCGCTTCGGCGACGCCTTTGTAAATGTGTTGGCGATAGCGTCCCAGATCGGCCCATTTGCCCAACAAACAGATCGCGCCCTTCTTGACCGATAACGTGTCGTCGGGGATCAGCAAGTCGGGCACGAACGTGTACAAGCGGCCCAACCCGTCGCACGTCGTACACATGCCTTGCGGCGAGTTGAACGAGAACAGTTGTGGCGTCGGTGGCTTGAAACTTTGACCGCAAGAATTGCACGCGTATTTCGACGAGTACAAGATGTCTTGCTTGACCGGACCGGTCGAAGGGTCGTCTACTTCGGAAAGCGAAACGATCAACGTGGCTTCGCCCAACTTCAAGCTCAAGATCACTGCCTCGGTGACTCGGCCGCGGTCACGAGCCTCCGGTTCGATGCGGTCGACGACGACTTCGACATCGTGGCGGCTGTTTCGATCCAGCGTCGGTGGTTCGGAAAGGCGGATGGTTTCGCCGTCGACTCGGGCTCGTGTGAACCCTTGTTTTCGCAGGTCTTCGAACAGATCGCGGAACTCACCTTTTTGACCGCGGACCAATGGAGCCATTACCCAAACGGTGGCTTCGTCGGGCAACGACAAAATTCGCGACGCGATCGCATCCTGGCTTTGCGCGGCGATCGGGACGTCACATTTGGGACAGCATCCGGAACCGACGCGGGCGTAAAGGACGCGCAGGAAGTCGTAGATCTCGGTAATCGTGCCGACGGTCGATCGCGGGTTGTTGCCGCTGGACTTTTGGCTGATCGAAATCGACGGCGACAGACCGCTGACCAAATCGACGTCCGGCTTGGGCATCTGGCCCATGAATTGGCGGGCATAGTTCGACAGGCTCTCGACGTAGCGACGTTGGCCTTCGGCGTACAACGTGTCGAAAGCAAGCGAGGACTTGCCGCTGCCGGAGACGCCGGAGAAACAGATCAATTGCCCTCGTGGCAGGGTCAGGTTGACGTCGCGGAGGTTGTGTTCGCGGGCACCTTTGACCGTAATTTCCATATTTGTCATGCCCGAGTTTATCCCGATTTCGGCAACCTGCGTAGGGAGCGGAATTCGAGTCTTCCCATCTGGTCGCGCAGAGCTCCTTACGAGGGGGGGGTGAAAGGGCGACCCGACATGGCCCCGCGACTCCGCTGGCGGGACGTAAGCTGTAAAGCAGCTGCGGAACAAAGAGCACACCCTGCGAGCGGAGTCGCAGGGCCACGAAGGGTGATCCAAAACGGGCAGCCTGATGTGGACCGGCGAACGGCGTACCGTGGCCTGCGTTTTGCTAGATATAGAACATCGCCGCGTCAGCTTCGACGCTTCGCCCCACCATGTCCGCCAAAGTCACCGATGCCAACACGTTTCGTGATGCTTCGGCGGCCTCGTCCCAAACCTCTTGCAGCCGTTCGTCTGCGATCGTCGACTTGCCCTCGACACTGCATCCCGAATCTTGGCCGCAACCCACCGCGTCGGCAATATCCAGCAGCGTGATTGACGCCGGTTCGACCGACAAAAGGTATCCCCCCTGGCTGCCCCGGACGCTTTGCACCCACCCCGACGATCGAAGCGTCCGCAGAATTTGAACCAAGAACGGGCCGGGAACGCCATGACGGTCGCTGATATCGCGGACCGTCACCGGTGCGGCTTGATCGCTGCGGACGGCAAGTTCGACCAAAGCCAGCGAAGCATAGTGAGCGCGTGCGGAAATCAGCATTTTGGTTTCTCCCGGGCTTCGGCAAGGACGAAGAGACGTAAACTACGAACTGTGAAGTCCGCACTCGGTTTTCTGAAATCCGGACCAGCGACCGGCTCGTTCGTCTTCGCCTTGCTGGGTCGCTCGCGTGCACGGTTGACATCCGACGCTGGGGAAACCTTGGTCGTGAAGCGGGTTGTACGGGATGTCGTTCTTTAAGATTAAGTCCCACACGTCCTTTTTCGACCAATTCGCCAACGGGCTGACTTTCACCAACTGAAACTTCTTGTCCCAACCCACGATTGGCGCCTTGGCTCGGTCCGGCGATTGGTCACGGCGAATCGCGCTGGCCCAAGCGTGCTGGCCCTTCGCAGCCCCGTGCAACGGCCGCAATTTGCGGTCAAAGCAGCATTGGTTGGGGTTCGTCGCGTAAAGCGGTCCGCCGTGCATCGCTTCGTACTCGGCCACCGTCGTGTCGGGCAACTTGTACTCGACCTCGATGCCGTAACGCTTTTTAACAGTCTCGCGCAGCTCAAGCGTTTCCTTGAATTGATAACCCGTGTCCAAATTAAACACCGGCGTGTCCGGCGCAATTTCGGACAACATGTAAAGAATCGTCATGCCCTCGGGGCCAAACGCCGTCGCCATCGTGAACTTGGGCGCGAACCGCTCGACCGACCACTTCAGGATTTCCTGGGGCGTCGCGGATTCCAGACTCAAGCTATCTCGGGCCAGTTCCGCCAAGAATTCGTCGGTCGGATGCAACGGCGGATCAGCCGCCAACGCCCCACGCGGCTCGCCCGAATCGATCGAAAAGACCTGCAGCGGCGGGTCCGGTTGTGACGAATTTGCGTTCATAGGGCGGTTCGGAAGGGATTGGGCAGACATCGCATCGGGCCTCGAGTGAAGCGATTTCACGATAGATTACAAACACGATCAAGATAGTCAAGTATGGTTATCGTCCGCCACTAATGCTACAATTGAGTCAAACGGGCGCTGTTCCCACACACGATTGGTCTACCCCGGGATAAACGCCATGCTGCGACGACTGATTGCCGGATCCATGCTGCTGATGCCCGCTGCGATCTACGCTGATTCGATCGAGATTTCGGGCGGCGGACACCTCAGCGGCGAGATCAAGTCGCAGGGCGATTTCGTGGTTGTCGAAGTGGACGACGAAATCCAGGTGGCTTTGCCACGAAGTCGCGTTCGCCGCATGGTGGATTCGGGCGAACTGGCGAAATATCAAGAACTGGCCGCCAAAACCGGCGACGACGCCGAATTGAATTACAAATTGGCCATTTGGTGCGTGACGGGCAACAACGTTCCCGGCCGAGCCCAATACTACAAACGGTTTCATCTGCAGCGGGCCGTCGAACTCGACCCCGACCACCCACAAGCCCGCGCGGCGTTGGGTTTCAAAAAGCACGAAGGCAAATGGATCCGCTCGGTCGATCTGATGCACGATCGAGGAATGATATCCGTGGGCGGCCGTTGGGAGCTTCCCGAGGCGGTCGCGCTGAACGAAACCGCCGAAGCATCCGAGATCGAAACGAAGACATGGAAGCGTGACGTCAGCCGTTTGGTCGGCATCGTCACCAAGGGATCGTCCAAAGCAGGCGAAGCAATGGATACGCTGCGTGCGATCAACGACCCAATGGCTGCGGGTGCGATCGCCGATCAACTGCTGCGATCCCGAAACAACCGTTCGCAATCATCGGGTCTGCGCCGCGTTTGGATCGACTTGCTGGGTCGCTTCAAGAACCGCACGTCCGTCCAAGCGCTCGTGCGTGCGGGTATCGAAGAGCCCGACGCTACGCTGCGTGAAGCGGCGCTCAAGCACTTACAGGAATACGGTGCTTCGTCGGCCGCGGCAACTTACTTGCCGATGTTGAAGGCGAATGACCACGACACCGTCAATCGCGCCGCCCGCGCGCTGTCGTGGTTTCCCGATCCCGAGATGGCGATGGAGTATGTCAACGCGCTGGTAACGACCCAAACCACGACCGGGCCCGCTGGCGCCGGAATGAACGTGGGATTCGGTGATAACGGGGCGAACGGAATGTCGAGCGGTTCCCAACCGATCGTGAATAAATCGACCAGCAACAACACGGCGGTGCTGGCGCTGTTGAAAGAGATCGAACCGGACGCCGATTTCGGCTACGACGAACGGGCATGGCAGGCGTACTTCGCCGCCAAGAAAACGGCGTTCAGCGGCGATCTGCGCCGTGATCGGTAGACCAGTGATCGGTAGACCAGTGATCGGTAGACCAGTGATCGGTAGCTGATGCATTGCAGATTTAATCAACCAGCAATACGCCGAATCTAGACGGGGACAACGTGTTTCCAGATCGCCCAAAAGTGGCACGTCGCCGCGGCCATCACAAACAGGTGCCACCCGGCGTGCAGATAGCGGACGCGATGATCGTTGACCAATAGTGAAACGCCCGCTGTGTAAAGAACGCCGCCGGCAATCATCCAGGCGACCAACACACCGGGTACTTGCCCGACCAACGGTATCGCAGGTAACCAACCCAGCAACAGATACGAAACTGTGCCGATCGAATTCACGCGGTGTTGGTGGCACACTTTGAAAAAGAATCCGACGCCCGCGGAAATCCAAATCGCAATCAAGAGCGGCGTGCGAGTTTCATCGGTACAGTACCGAAATGCGATCGGCGTGTAGGTGCCCGAGATCATCGTATAGATCATCGCTTGGTCCCAGGCTCGCATCGTGTTGAGCAGCGGTTGTCGTCGAACGACATGCGATAGCGTTGAACAAAAGAAGGTGCCGAAAACCGATGCCATGTACGCGGCACAGGCGACGGCCATTCCCGTGCTGATAACCGAAGCTTCGCGAATCAACAGGTACGCCAGGTACAGGCTGATCGCTGATGCGGCGCCGTGCGTCCACGCGTTCGCCCATTCCTGGTCCGGCTTGATCGGTGGCGGCGGCAGTTCGACGGACTTGGACGTTTGCTGGCGAGATTCCGACGTGACGCTCACGGAGCCAACCAACCTTTGCTCTTCATCCAACTTTCGCAGAGCCCACGCCACGCGTCGGTCGGGGCGCCTGCGATGCGACCGCCGAAACCGTGGCCGCCGGTCGCGAAGACGTGAAGGGAACTCGCAACGCCATGCTGCTTCAGCGTCGTAAACATGGTCACACTGCTGGCCGCATCGATCCGATCATCAGCCGCGTGTGCCAGAAACATCGGCGGCGAATTCTCATCTACCGCCAACGTATCGATCAGCTGGCTCGAATCGTCCTCTTGAACCAACCAAGCCGGATAGACCAGGACGGCAAAGTCCGGCGTGCAACTCGCCCCGTCCACCGAATCGACAGCATCATAATGACGCTCGCTAGCCAGCGCGGCGTGGGCAGCCGTGTTTCCCCCGGCGGAAAAACCAAGTACCCCCACACGTGACGGCCGCACGCCCTCGATCGTGCCGGCGCGGATCATGCTGATCGCCCGCTGAACATCTTGGACGGGTGCCTTCCATCGTGGGTCGGCTTCGCGAGTTGGCACGCGATACTTCAGTACGATGGCTGTAACGCCGATGGATTGAAACCACTGAGCAATTTCGGTGCCTTCCAAGTCCCACGCCAGAATCGAAAAACCGCCGCCGGGACAGATGACGACCGCCGTCGAGGTGTCGTTTTCAGCGGGGCGGTAAACGTGAACTTGCGGCGTCGAAACAAACCCAAGTCGAATCACGGGTTTTCCGGCGACGGGACGTCCGTCTGCACCCGACGTGTCGCGTTCAGATTCCGTCGGCGGTGTCCACTGCGGCGGCGACTTGGGCCACACGCTTAGGACTTGATCGGCGTCTTGGGCCATGACCGATGATGCGATGACGCTAAGCAGGATTAAGAATAGGTGGAAACGTTGCATGGGCTGCGATCGGTCGGAATGGGAATCGAAGGTTCGACGCCCAGCTTATACCAAAACGGTGTCAGCAACCGGACTACGGCAGGCGGCTGATCATGTTTCGGCCACTCAGTTGTTCAATGGCCTTCTGTAGCACCGCGTCTTCGGTGTCCAGCGTCAGTCGGCCTTCGTCGTCCGGGCGGGCCGCGATGTGCGTACTGGCAACCGGAACCGTCGGCACAACGCCGTTGTGGCTGATCGCTCGACCGCTTGGCGAGTAGAACTTGGCCGTTGTCAAACACAGCCCGAACGTTGCCGACTGCATCCGGAAGATGCCTTGAACGCTTCCTTTTCCGTAGCTGGTTTCGCCGACGATCACACCACGACCGCTGTCCGCGATGGCACCGGCGAAGATCTCGCTGGCACTTGCACTGTCGCCATCGATCAGCACGGCCAGGGGAACGTTCCACGTGTTGGGTCGGTGAGCGGCATAGTCGAAGTTCTCGCGAACATTTCGGCCACGCGTCGTCAGGATTCGCCCGTCGCTCATGAATCGATCAGCCACTTCGACCGCAGCCGACAACAAGCCACCGGGATTGCCACGAACATCGATGATCAGAGACTGCATCTTTTGACGTTGCAGATCCCAAAGTGCACGCTCGACGTCACGCGTCGTCGTTTTCTGGAAGTTGGTCAACCGCAGATAGCCGACGCGGGTGACCGGATCAACAAAGTGGACGTTTTCGACACAAGGAACTTCGACGCGACGGCGTTGAACATTCACATCGCGTTGAGTGCCATCGGTTCCGACGACGGTGATCGCGACGTAACTGTGTTCGGGGCCTCGCAACAGATCAGCGACGTATCCGGGTTCTTGTTCGTCGGTGCGAATGCCTTCGACGGCGATGATTTTCTCGCCGCCGCGGATACCGATTTCTTCGGCGGGTCCTTTTTCGATGACCGACAAGATTTGCAGGTGATCAGTTTTTGCTTTTAGCTCTAGACCCAGACCGACAAAGTTGCCTTCGATGTTGGAGAACATTTCTTCCAACTGCATCGGCGAAAGCAATCGAGTGTACGGGTCCAGCGTCGAAACGGCACCGCTTAGAAACTCCAGCACCGTTGCGGTGCCCGACAAACCAAGTTCGGCGTTCGCTTCGGCAGCAACAAAGGCCGCACTGGCTCGCAAGTCGAACCGAGTCGCCGTGCTGCGACCTTGTAGTTTGTGGTGGATCGTTTGCCGGAACGCTTCGACACGTTGTGGATCCGCACTGCCGAGCAATCGATCGACGAATTTTTCTTCCGATAGGGCAACTTCCAACGACGCGGTGCCATGGATCAAGACTCGAGCCCAGTCGACGTCTTCGACGTAATGCGTTTGCAGGTTAGCGAGAATTTCGGAATACAGATCCAAGGCTTGCGTCGTGCTCAATTCGCGGATGGACGCCAAGTAGCTCTGGTCTTGGTACCGACGATTGACATCGTGATGCAAGCGGCTGATCACCATCCGCTGATACAAGCCGACGCTTTCGGGGAACTCTCGCGTGGCTTTTTCGTAGTGGCGAATCGCCTCGCCCCACATGTGGTTCGCTTCGAGTTCACGCCCCTTGATGATGGCCGCTTGCTCACCGTCGATGGCCGGAGCGGTCGACGGAGCCACAACCGTTGGGTTAACGAAGTCTTCCGCATGTACGTGACCGCACGTCAAAAATGACTGGCCGAAAATAATGACGGTCGCGGGCACAACGAATGAAGTGCAGAACAAAAAGCGACCGGCGAGGCGTGCGACAAGATCCATGCGCGAAAAATCCATCGGCATCACTGGGGGGAGGCTCACACGGGCGAGGGGAGGCGCCGCGTGTTTCGTGGCCGAGCATTGGATGCTGGGAGGCTTGGCCACGGAAACATAGGTCACAAAGAATGCTTGGTCAAAAAACCAAATGGGCGGTGACCCTGAAAATTCAGCGCGGCCATCAAAGACGGAAAGGTCGATGAATAGTCGCCCCGATTGTTCGGGTGATCCGTGCAAACAAGGCAAAAGTATTTTGCACGTCTCGGCAAGTTTCACGGCGGCATGTTTCACCATCCATTCAACTCGCACCGCAAGCGCTTCCCAGCACTGATCACGACGCTCCATCACAGGAACGCCGCGGCGTCACAACCACGATAGGCGCTGTCCACCAGCAAGGCAAATCGGCACTCGACGTGGACCCGCGACTCCGCTCGCGGGACGTGAACTGCAAAGCAGTTCGTGACTGCGGCCGACGGGTTTCGGGTTTCGGCCAGAAAAAGATTGAACTTGAGTGAAACCTCGAATTTTTCTAACCTCCGCTCATCGATTCCACCTTCGGTTCAAAGGAGTGACCGACGATGCCACTGCAATCCGCCCGCCAACTTACGATCATGACCCAATTCATCCGCTCGCTTCGCCGACTTTTGCCTTCCGCGATCATCGCGGCCGCGATCGTCCTGATGACGGCCCAGTCGCCCGCCAACGGCCAAGAGTCGCTACCCGCGGCCAGCCAAGGCTCGACGAACAACATCGTTGCGGTCGTCAATGCGGACCCGATCTCGCGGAAGACGTTGGCCGATCAAGCCGTCCAGCGGTACGGCACCGATGTGATCGACAACATGATCAACCGTCACTTGATCCTGCAATCGTGCCAGCACAATGGCATCGAAGTCACCAAGCAAGACGTCACCGACGAAATTCGCCGTTTGTCGTCGAAGTTCGGTTTGTCGATGGACAGCTATCTGAAGCTGCTGAAGGAAGAACGGAACATCGACCCGAACCAATACAGTCGCGAAATCATCTGGCCGATGCTGGCCCTGCGCCGCTTGGTCGCGGATAAGGTCGATGTAACTCAAGAAGAATTCAACCAAGCCTTCGTCGCTCAGTTCGGCGAAGCCGTCAAATGCCGCCTGATCATGTGCGACAGCGAAGGCAAAATCCAAAAACTGCGTGAACAAGCGTTGGCCGATCCAAGCCAGTTCGCAAACTTAGCCAAACAGTTCAGTGAAGACGAATCCAGTGCCAGTGTCGGTGGCCTGATCCCGCCGATGCGTCGTTACAGCGGCGACACTCGCTTGGAAGAAGCCGCCTTTGGGCTGCAAGACGATGACATCTCGGAAGTCATGCAATTGGGCGACCAATGGATCATGTTACAAGCCGTGCGTCGGATTCCCGCCACGTCGCCAAGCCCGCAAGCCATGCCGGCCATCCGCGAACAAATCAGCGACCGAATTCGCGACGAAAAAATGCGTTCGGCAGCAACCGAATTGTTTTCCAAGTTGCAACAAGAAGCGAACGTCATCAAGGTGCTCGGTACACCGGAACTGGAACAACAGTATCCCGGCGCCGGCGCGATCATCAACGGCGAACAGATCACGTTGGGATTGATCGGCGAAGAGTGCATCAAACGCCACGGCGAAGAAGTGCTCGAGGGTGAAATCAATCGCAAGCTGCTGACGCAAGCCCTTCGCCAAGCCGGCAAGCGAGTCACCGACGCGGACCTGCAAGAAGAAATCGCCCGTGCAGCAACCAGCTACGGAATCCTCCGCAACGATGGCACGCCTGATACCGAAGCCTGGATGCAACAAGTGCTGTCCACCGGTAACGTGACTCGGAACGTCTACATGGAAGATTCCGTGTGGCCCAGCGTCGCACTGACAAAACTGGTCGAAGACGACTTGGTGCTGACCGATGCCGACCTGAAAGAAGGTTTCGAGTCCGCCTATGGTCCTCGCGTCGAAGTGTTGGCGTGCGTCCTGTCGGACCAACGCAGCGCTCAAAAGATTTGGGAAATGGCTCGCGACAATGCGACCGACGATTTCTTCGGACGACTCGCGTCTCAGTACAGCGTCGAACCGGTCTCGTCCAGCAACATGGGCAAAGTACCGCCGATCCGAAAACATGGCGGCCAACCAGCCGTGGAAAAAGAAGCTTTCTCGTTGAAGCCAGGCCAGCTAAGCGGCATCATCGCGACGGGTGGCAAGTACATCATTCTGCGTTGCCAAGGGTTCACCGAACCTGTCGTCACCGACCCCACAGCGGTCCAAAGCGAACTGGTGCGTGATTTGAAGGAAAAGAAGCTGCGTCGACTGATGGCCGACCGGATCGAAAATCTTCGAACCAAAGCCGAAATCGACAACTTCCTGACCGCTGCGAACGAGGCTCCACGGGTCGCGGAAGCTCGCTAGGAACGGCAAAACCACCAACAGGCCTGATGTCTGTCGTTGCCGAATCGAAGGGTTGAACGCCTGTCTTACCAGGTGCCAACCCGACGTTGGCTCGTCCAGTACACCCGGCAACGTGGCGACCGGGCAATTTTGTCGCTAACCCCTGGGCTTAATTGCGTGTCTGGTTGAGAATGTCCGAGAGGTTCCGCGAGAATGTTGCGGGCCATCTCGCCTTCGAGCCACACAGTCTTCATTATGACCGACAACCGCGAAAACGAACCCCACGACTTCCGAGACACCCCCAATATCGACGCCCCGGCGATCGATATGCCGATCACCGACCCGGTGCCGGAACCGTTTGCGGTCAAATTTGCCTCGCGCGTCGAACGACTGCCGCCCTACATGTTTGGGCGCATCAACAATCTGCTGTACCAGAAACGGCGAGCCGGTGACGACGTCATCGACATGGGCATGGGCAATCCGTCGGATCCCCCGGACCAAGTCGTCATCGACAAATTGACGTCGGCGGCGCTGGACCCCACCAACCACGGTTACAGCAAGTCCAACGGCATCGCCAACCTGCGCCGCGAAGTCGCCAGCAAGTACAACCGCAAGTATGGCGTTCGCTTGGACCCCGAACACGAGATCATCTCTTGCTTGGGCAGCAAAGAAGGTTTCTCGCACATGTGCTTGGCGCTGATGGGCCCCGGCGACACCGCTATGATTCCGTCGCCGTTTTTTCCCGTCCACATGTACGGCGTCATCTTGGCCGCCGGCAACGTCGTGTCGCTGGATGTCGCCGATCCCGATCTGTTTCTTCGCAACGTGGCCTACACGTGCGAACACATGGCGCCACGCCCGAAAGTGCTGATCGTCAACTATCCCCACAACCCGTCGTCGGCCGTCATCGAACCGGACTTCTTTGTCGAAGTCGTGCGATTGGCAAAACGATACGGCTTTATGGTCATTCACGACTTCGCCTATGCCGACGTCGCCTATGACGGTTACATGCCACCCAGCTTCTTGTCGGCCGACGGCGCCAAAGACGTCGGCGTCGAGTTCACGACGATGAGCAAGGGATACAACATGGCCGGTTGGCGAGTCGGTTTTTGTGCCGGCAACGCCGAAATGATTCGCGGCCTCGGCACGATCAAAGGCTACTACGACTACGGAATGTTCCAAGCGATTCAAATCGCCGCGATCGTTGCGCTTCGCGAAACCGAAGCGTCCGTCGAAAAGCAAAGCGTGATCTACCAAGGACGTCGCGACGTGCTGGTCAGCGGCTTGCGCCGCTTGGGTTGGAACGTTACGCCGCCCAAAGCAGGCATGTTCGTTTGGGCGGAAATTCCCGAGCCGTGGAAGAGTGCGATGAGCACGATGGACTTCGCGATGAAGCTGCTCGAAGAAGGCAACGTCGCCGTCAGCCCCGGCAGCGGTTTCGGAACCGGTGGCGAAGGATTCCTGCGCATGTCGTTGGTCGAAAATGAACAACGACTGCGTCAAGCGGTGCGGCACATCGGCAAATGCTTAGCCCAAGCACCCGCTGTTGCGAAATAGCTTTTTTCGTGTTCCTTTCGCAAAGTCGACAGTGAGTCTCTCTGCCCGCCACGCCACCTCGTTCCTAATGCCACGACGGCGACGGTTGCGAACGGACTTGCGAGCAAGCTGCGCCGATGCAACGGCATTCGGCGGCATGGTCGGGTTCGGCGAAACGTATCTGGTTGCGTTCGCGCTGGCCGTCGGAGTGAGCGAATTGATGGCCGGGCTGGTCGGGAGCCTGCCGTTGGTCGTCGGCGGACTACTGCAACTGGTATCGCCACGGCTAATTCGAATCATTGGCTCGCACAAACGCTGGGTCGTTTTGTGTTCATCGATCCAAGGGCTGGTGTTCTTGCCACTAATGGTTGCGGCCTACCGCGGATCGATCAGCGGCATCAGCCTATTGGTTATCGTCAGCATCTATTGGGGCGCGGGGCTGGCCGGAGGCCCGGCGTGGAACACGTGGATCGGCTCTGTGGTCCCGCCGTCGATTCGCCCGCGTTACTTTGCGTTCCGCACCCGCGCGTCACAGGTCGCCGTGTTCGTCGGAGTCTTGGCGGGCGGCTTGGGCCTGCAATGGGCCAGTCAAAACGATCGAGTCCTTTCGACCTACGCCATCTTGTTCGCCATCGCCGGGGCTTGCCGGTTTTTGTCCGTCGCGATGCTGACGCTGCAAAGCGAACCGACGCCGATCCCGGCCAACATGCAAACGATCCCGCTGGCCAAAGCGTTTCGGCTCCTTCGCACCCAGGACAGCGGCAAGCTGCTGATGTATCTGGCTGCCGTGCAAGTCGCCGCCCAGATCGCGGGACCTTACTTCACACCGTTCATGTTTCAAAAGCTGGGTCATAGCTACGGCCAGTACGTCACCCTGATCTCGGTCGCGTTCCTAGCCAAAGTGATCTCGCTGCCGTTGTGGGGACGAACCGCGCACCGGATCGGCCCTCGCAAGTTGTTGTGGATCGGCGGCATCGGCATTACACCGATGTCGGCGGCGTGGATGATTTCGGATTCGCTGACGTGGATCATCGTCGTGCAAGTCGCATCGGGCGTATTCTGGGCCGCCTATGAACTGGCGTTCTTCTTGTTGTTCTTTGATGCCATCAAAGTGGAAGAACGCACCAGCTTGTTGACGATGTACAACCTGATCAACACCGTCGCGTTTGTATCGGGCGCGCTGATTGGTGGCGCGATCTTGTCCGCGATGGGAACCAGCTACTTGGGCTACGGCGTCCTATTTTGCGCGTCTTCGATCGGCCGTGGCGCGGCGTTGCTGCTGCTATCAAAAGTCCCCGATATCCAAACCGGCAACGACGAAATCGGCCTAAGAACCCTCTCTGTCCGCCCCAACAGCGCAACCCTCGACACCCCCGTCGTCGCCAGCCTACCCGACGAACCCAAACACACCGAAGTGCATTGACCAAACAATGTCGGTCGATTTCGATCCGTCGAATCAGTCTCGTTCACGGGCGTCGGCAATGCCGTTTTTGTTTTTGTCGACAATGCCGGACATGGGATCGCTGATCGCGGCTTGCCAAGCGATTTTCCGAAAAACCCGATCAAGGTTGGTGCTGGGGTAATCTCCTTTTTGAGGAAACGGAACATCTCTTTCGATCAATTCGGGCGAACGACCATACAGGGTCGCGTAAAATACGTAGCCCTCGAGTGATTCCATTCCATGGCCGAGGTGTCCAAGTCGGTCTCGCCACAGCGAACGCTCGTGTCCGCCCACCGCTTTGTGAATCCCTTCGACGCCGGGCAGTTCCCCACGATGGTAGTACTCCACCGCAAGCACCATCGCTCGCGATGTCGGCAAAACGAAGACGCAGTCCCCATACATGTCGTTCAGTTCGCGAATGATCGGACCATACGCTTCTCGCTTTTCGGCGTGCATGCGAGCGACCACGGCATCGGTCAACTCGTCTTCGGTGGTAGGTATCGGATTGAGTTGATCGAGTTGCGGCCACGCATCGGAAAGATAAAACTTCATGTCCTGATCGTGCTTGCGACAAAAGTCGATCCAACACGAATAGTATTCCTTGCGATCATGAAAAAAGGGGCCCCACATCATCGCATCCCACTTTCCGCCCGCGATCGAGCTCAGCAGCTTTGGAACTGGTTTTTGATCGAAACTGAAAATTCCGTTCTCTTGTTCCCACTTGTAGCGTGAACTGCCCGTCACTCCGCCGCCAACATGCAAGACCGGCGCGGGCTGACGTAGCCCAGCCGAGCTTGTGATGATCGGCAATGTCGAATAACCCGGCATCATGAAGCTATGCCCAGTTCCGACAATCCTTAGTGATCCATCGACGGGTTTTTCGTACGAAACAACGGCCGTGCCTTTGTCACGACTTGCCTTTGCGTAAATCTCGGCGAGATCGGCAGCGGTTCGATAACACATCGCGTGATCGGGGAATCTTTCAGAACTCCAACCCGGATCCACGTAAAATTGCGTGTTGACGCCAGCCTTTTTCCGCGCCGGTTTCGCGTCCAACGCCGCGGACGGCGACTGCGACGAGACGTCTTGCGTGAAGCAGCCGAAGGCGACCCAAAGAAAACAAAACAGCACACACGGCCGACAGCCGGCATATTCACGGATACTCATCGTTGGTTTTCTCGTTGGAGATTGGAGCGAGTCCTGATACTGCTACCGTTCGACTTGGCGCTGCGGTCTTTCGACGACGATGCCGTACACTTCGATCGTCTTTCCTGCGTCATCCAGGATCGGTTGACCGCGGACCAGGACGTATTGATAGTCACCGCCGGCGACTTTTTGGCGGACGGATAATTCGTAGGCGGCGCCTGATTCGAGTGCCATTTCGAGCGCCAGTTGCAGTCGTCCTCGGTCATCGGGATGGATCATCTGCAGGTATTCTTCTTTGGTCGGCGTACCCTCTTCGCGAGCGCGGCCGGCCAATTCGAACGCTTCGGTGTTCCACGTCACCGAATCGGTCACGACGTCGTACGACCATGTCGCCAGGCCCGCCATTCGTTGCAGGTCTCGCAATCGAGCTCGACTTCGCTTCAGTTCGTTTTCTGCGACTTTCCGTTGCGAGATGTCACGCATCGTCGACACCAACATTTTCTCGCCTTGAACCTCGACCACGCGGGCGCCGATCAGCACGTCGATCGTGTGGCCATCGGTGTGATAGAACTGGGCTTCAAAATCATCGACGGCTCCGTACTGTTTGACGCGATCGACCATCAGGGTGCGGCGTTTGGGGCAAACCCATAGATTCAATTCGCCGATTCGTTCGCCGACAACTTGATCGGGGGTGTAACCGAACAACTTTGCAAAGGCTTGATTGGATTCGACGATCTTTCCACTCACCACTTGAACCAGCAAGCCGGCATCGGGCGAATGGGTGAACAGCGTTGAATAACGAGACACTGCTTTCTGGCTGGCGTCGCGTCGCATCCGGTGAAACTTGACCATCTCGGCTTCGTCCGATTCCGATTCGCCGGCAGCAGCGTAAAGGTTGGTCGCCAGATCAAAGTCACCTCGTTCGGTAGCGATCCTCGCGAATTCCAATTGCATGCGACGGCGGACTTCGTGAGCCTTTTGGTTGTCGGGCCAGGTCTCGATCGCTTCACCCAACAGTGCGTCGGCAATCCCGTAGTCACGGTATCGATCGATCGCATCGGCGGCGTCGTCTTGGTTGGCAACTTGCCGGATCGCGCGACGGACCAATCGCGCGCTTTGTTCGTGTTCACGTTGATTTTTGATGGCGGCAACAAAAGCGTCGACGCTGTCAAACCGATCGGCCGGATCGGTTGCCATCGCGGTCAACGCGATGTCCATCAATTCGCCTTCGACGTCAGTGGGTTGCAGAACGTTATTGGCGGCCGCCTGCAAGCACTCCAATAACGTTTTGCCGCTGTGCGGCGGTTTGCCCGCTAAAATTTGGAACAGAATCGCGCCCAGTAAATACACGTCGGTTTGAAACGTGATGTCGCCTGCCGATGCGGACGCCAGCTCGGGCGCCATGTAGGCGGGCGTCCCACCAATCGACATCTGCGCGTCATTGCGTTCACCGGTGCTGCCATAATGGATCGCCAAACCCCAATCGGCCAACAAGACTTCACCAAATCGACCCAACATCACGTTTTCGGGTTTGATGTCGCGGTGAATCAAACCTCGCGAGTGAGCGTAGCGAATCGCGTCAGCGACCCGCATCAAATTTTCCATGTTCTGTTCGGGCGAAAGTTCGCCGATCTGCTTGTCCCAGCTCGTGCCGTCGATGCACTTCATCGAATAGAACAAGGCACCCGCTTTGTCAGCATAGACTTCGTGTAACGCGATCACGTTGGGATGGTCGAGTCCGCCAATGACGCGTGCCTCGGCCAGAAAACGTTCTCGCGACGATGCCTTGACCGCCAATTCAGCCCGCAACATTTTGACCGCGACTTCACGATCGACGGCGCGTTGGTGAGCCTGAAAGACGACGCCTGTCCCGCCTGCGCCCAATTGGCCGACGATGCGATAGTCGGTGTCTTCGACCGATGCCGTGCCGATGTTGGCGATCTGGCGGCGTGGAACGAAGCCGACATCCGGTGGCAAATCGATCGAGACCGTATCGTCGATCGCAAACTCGAGCGTTTCCATTTGGACATTCGGCGCCGACGCCAAATTCCAATTCGGGTGGGTCGGTTCGTCGAGTAGTTGCGTCGATAGCTCGATCGTCTTTTCGTCAAACGGGATCCCGTCAAGCTGGTCCCGCCAGCGGGGATTTTCCAGGATCGAGCCCAATAAACCCGCGTGAACGACGTTCGGAGTAACGGTTTTCGGATCGGTCGTTTGCGGAGCCATCGGTATCAGTTGTGCCGCGGGAAGGATGTTGGATTGGTGACCAGCGATGCTGAACTATAGCTTACGTGGGCACCGGTAACGAACGGCGATTTCCGCGACGGCTTCTGTCCGAAAATCGCGGTGACGGGGGATAGCAGGCTGCCTCGGGGGCTCAACGACCACAGGCCGACTTCATCGCCGACGGCTTTCTTGGTGAGTCTGCATCCTGCGCACGTCGGCGGGCGAATCTTCGGCCGGTTCGTCGGCATACACACTGGCGGTCGGGTCAGCGCCGATCGTGTGTGCCAGCCAACGCCCCAGCACGCTGGACATCATTGCCGGCAACAGAAAAACGACGCCCATCAACGCCATCGTTAGCAAGCCGAACATCAACAACGCGAAGTTGCTGGTCGGTACGAAATCGCTGAACCAATACGCCATCAGCGACGTGCCGCACACGAGTGTGGTTTGGAACATCGCCCAACCGCATTGGGACAGCGCGCCAAAGGCCGCACGAATCTGGCCTAGCCCACGGGCGCGACGCGAACCGAATCGGCTGAGCAGGTGAACGGTGTCGTCGACCGCGATGCCCAATGCGACGCTAGCCGACATGACTGAACCGATGTCCAACGGCAACCGGATCAACCCCATCAATCCGAACAAGGCGATCGTCGGAAACAGATTGGGCACCATCGCGATCAGTCCGCCGACGATGCTGCGCAGCATCAAGATCATCACCAACGCGATAAAACCGAACGCGGCCACAAAGCTGCGGAACAAATCTCGCAACAAAATTTCTTGCGACTTTTGAACGATCACGATACTGCCGGTCAGCGTGACGTCGCCGGGTAACACGATGTCCCTTCCTGCCAAGGCTTGCATCTGGTCGGCGACCGTTGATTCGATCACCTCGATTTGGCTGCCCATGTCCAACGATTCAGACTGAGGCATCCGAATGCTGATCCGCCAAATCTCGCGTTCGCCGTCGCGGGCGATGAATCCCAATCGTCCCAGCGACGAATCGGGATCGCGAATCAGTTTCCGAACGACACTGCGCTGGGCAGTGGCCGACAAACTGCGGCCGCCTGAGATGGGCGGCACAAATGTCATCGCCGACAATGCCCCGCCGACCGCGCCTTGATCCAGCACCGCCGAATGCGCCTTGGCAACGACCGCCAATCGTTCCAGCGGGTCATCGTCTTCGACCAGTAGAGGGAACGTCAACAACAACTCGCCCGTCACGGTGGGCCCGATGTGCTTTTCGACCCAATCGTATTGGCGGCGGATGTCACTGTCGGGCAAGAACATGCGCGGCACGTTGACGGTGCTTTCCAATCGTCCCAGACCGATGGACAAGCCGGCGGCTAGAATCAAAAAGAAGATAATCATCGGCCATGGTCTGGCCAATCGGCGGCGCATCCAATTGGCGGCGAAGGCGCGAAGTCCGTTCGGTTTTTCGTTTTCTTGTTTGATCTTCGATTCCCGAGGTTTCGTCAAAACCATCGCGCCTGGCAAGATCAAGATCAGCAGCAACAGCGTCAACGTCACGCCAAGCGATGCCACACCCCCGAAGACGCGCACCGGTTCCAACCGGACCAGCATCAACGAACTGAGACCGATCACCGTCGTTCCCGTGGCAAGCGCACACGGCCACACGCCGGCCTTCATCGCTCGCCTTGCCGCATCGGCGCGCGACACGCCGGGAAACTCATGAACGATGTCTAAGTAGTAATTGCTCAGGTGAATGCCGGCGGAAACCGTCAACACAAACACCAGCGGCGGCAACACAATCAAAATCGCGTTCATCGGTGTGCCGGTGTAATAAACGGCGGCCAACACCAACCCTTCGCCGATCACGGCAACGGCCACGATCGCGGTCGTCAACGGAATCGAGCGCAAGCACAACAGACACAGCACGGCGGCGACGACGGCCGACGGAGGAGAGAAACGTTGGATCGAACGAATGCTTTCGGAATCAACGGCGGCGCCTTCGAATGGGCCGCCGACGACGGCGATCTCGGTGGGCTCTTTGTCGACCAGCCCGGCCACCATTTCACGGATCGCGGGGATGAGAAATCGACGTTTGGCGAGTCCCTTGTCGGCAATCGAGACGACCAAGGCCGTTTGCATGCCATCGGGTCCGACCAAGGTTCCTTGCAACCGAGTCACTGCCGAATCGCGCTTCAAGCTGGTCGCTTCCATCAATTGATCGAGCGTCTCGGTGCCACTGTGCGCCCAGTGCAGCGGCGTCGCGGTTCCACAAGCTTGGCGAACGTTGGCAATCCACTGTGGCGCCGGATTCGGCAGTGCCGCGACAACGTCGGCATCGGATTGGGCGTCGTACGTTTCGTCGCACAACGGCTTCAGTACCGCCGCAGCCGCGTCCAACGAGGGTGAACCCAAGTCGGATTCTTCCCAACCGACCATGATCAGTTCGGCGACTGAAAAATGGTCCAAAAAATCATTGAACTCAGCCTTTTCGGTCAACGAATCGGGAACCCAATCGGCCGGACGGTTGAACAGTGATTGGATCGCAGCGTGCGAATGCACGATCGCGGGAATTGTAAGAAGTGCCAAGACGACAACGCCGACCTTCAATTGGCGAAGATATCGCCGTCTCAGTCGTTCGTCGTCCGTCATGGTCGATTCCTATCCGATTGCTGTTGCCAAATCGTCCTGCAAGTCATCAAAGGACTCCAAGCCGACCGACAATCGTATCAGACCGTCGGAAATGCCGAACCGGGCGCGATCGGCGGCATCATAGCTGGCGTGCGACATCGTCGCTGGTTGTTCGATCAACGATTCAACCGCCCCCAGGCTGACGGCAAGGTGGAACAGCTTCGTTGATTCACAAACTTTCGCGGTCCGCTCGATCGAACCGTCCAATTCGAACGTCACCATCGCACCAAAGCCTCCGTCAAGCGTCTTCGCCGCCAACGCGTGTTGGGGGTGCGATTCCAAACCGGGATACAACACCGTTTTGATCTGCGAATGTGATTCCAACCAAGTGGCCAATTTCAATGCCGTCGACGATTGCTCACGAACTCGCAAATCAAGAGTCTTCAACCCACGGGCCACCAAATGGCAACTCAGAGGATCCAAGACTGCGCCGGTCGCATTTTGGATGTAATACAGTTGGTCGTGAAGTTCTTTCGTCGCCGACGCCAACGTGCCGCCCAGGCAGTCGCTGTGTCCGCCCAAGTACTTGGTCGCCGAGTGCATAACGATGTCGACGCCATGTTCGATGGGCCGCACCAATGCCGGTGTCCCGAACGTATTGTCGACGCCAAAAATGGCTCCCTTTGCGTGAGCGATGTCGGCGACCGATTTCAGGTCCAGGATCGTCATGCGCGGATTGCCGATCGTTTCACCCCAGACCAACCGAGTCTTCGGCGTCATCGCCGCTTTGACAGCGGCCAGGTCGGTCAAGTCGACCAGCGTGACTTCGATGCCGCTGCGGTTACAAATTTTGCGCAACAACCGATACGCGCCGCCGTACATGTCACAACCGGCGACGACATGATCGCCGGCCGACAACATCATCGTGACACAATGAATCGCGGCCATGCCGGTCGAGAAGGCGAGCGCGCCGGCCGCACCGTCCAACGACGCGAGCGTGGTTTGCAAATGGGTTCGCGTCGGATTGCCGCTGCGTGAATAGTCGAACTCGCCCCATTCGCCGGCGCCAGGTTGGCGAAACGTACTGGCCAAGTGGATCGGCGGAACGACCGCACCGGTTGCCGGATCGATTGCGTTTCCGACGTGAATGGCACGGGTACGGAAGGAGTGTTTTGGGTCGGTCATGGTGGGACAAGACAGGCTGAATGCCTATCGTAATTTGTGAGACGGGTAGCTAGCCGCCAAGGAGGAGCAGACAGGCAGAATGCCTGGCGAACGCAAGCCTATTGAACAAAGGCATGTGACGTTGCGATTACGCGTCGAGGGCTTGCTTCAAGTCGGCGATCAAGTCTTCGGTATTCTCGATGCCGCACGACAATCGAATCATGTTGTCGTCGATCCCGAATCGTACGCGTTCTTCGGGTGTGCAGTGGTAATAGCTCATCACCAAAGGTTGCTCGATCAACGTTTCGACTCCACCCAGACTCGGCGCGATGCGAGCGATCTTGGCTGCGTCGACGACGCGTGCAGTCGCTTCCCAATCGGCACCCTTCACCGTGAACGTGATCAATCCGCCGAAGCCACGCATCTGGGCGGCCGCGATGGCGTGCGTCGGATGCGAAGCCAGGCCGGGATAGTAAACGCGTTCGACGCGCGGGTGAGCTTCCAAGAACTCGGCGATACGGAGGCCGTTTTCGTTGTGACGTTGCATCCGCAACTCGAACGTCTTCATGCCTCGTTCGAGCAAGTACAGATTATGGGCCGAGTTCACGCTGCCCAGCACACCGCGAAGCTTTCGTACCGGGTCCAGCAATTCGCGACGACCGGCGATCGAACCGGCCAGCAGATCGTTGTGGCCGCCCAAGTACTTCGTCGCCGAATGCCAAACATAGTCGACGCCAAAGTCGATCGGTCGCAAGTTGTAGGGCGTCGCCAACGTGGCATCGATCAACGTTTCGACTTCGTTCGCTTTGCCGATCGCGACGAACTTTTCCAAGTCGATGCAGGTCAGGTGCGGGTTGGTCGGCGACTCGCTGACGATCATCTTGGTTCGGTCGTTGATCGCCGCTTCCATCGCGGCAAAGTCGCCGGTCGGAACCTGATGCGTCACAACGCCGTAGCGGGCCAA
Source organism: Rubripirellula tenax (assembly GCF_007860125.1). Classification (NCBI taxonomy): domain Bacteria; kingdom Pseudomonadati; phylum Planctomycetota; class Planctomycetia; order Pirellulales; family Pirellulaceae; genus Rubripirellula; species Rubripirellula tenax. Next base: position 1,020,939 of record NZ_SJPW01000001.1, on the reverse strand, counting down.
GTGCTTGGAACAAAATTCGCGGCTGCGGTGATAGCACTGGTCAAAGAAAACGATCTCGTCGCCACTTTCCAGCTTCGTCATGAACAGACCAACGATGGCCGCCATGCCGGACGAATAGACGATGGCATCTTCGGCGTTTTCGAGCGCCGCCAACTTGGCTTCGACGCTCTTCTCGTTGGGGCTGCCATAGCGACCGTATTCCTCGCGAATGTCTTCGCCTTTGACAAAGCGAAGCAGATCCGCGGTCGACTCGAACGTGTAAGTCGACGTCGTAAAGATCGGCTGGGTGATCGACCCTTCCGGCTTTTGACGTTGCTCCCCGCCGTGGACACTTTGTGTGGAAAGGCCGTGTCCCGAAAAGGTGGGCCGGTCGTCCGCCCGTTCCACCAGGTGCGGCGGGGGTGCGTCGTCTCCACAAACCGAGTCGGACGACAGGTAAGAATCACGATCAATAGACATGTTCGTTGGCATGGCTCTTTAGCAGGTAAAGGCTGCAATCGGCCGCAAATCCCTCAAGGGGACGCGTTTGGGCGAAACGTTTCACCCGCGTCAGTCTTTCAAGAGTAGCCACAGGATTACGAATTGACAACCGATTTCACCGGGGTGGCATCACACTTTGTTGTGTCCGCGGTGGCCAATCCCCATCACCGACAAACCTTTCCAAGCCACGAGCATGAAGAACAGGCAACCCTTCGTGGCCCCGCGACTCCGCTCGCGGGAATCGAACTGCAAAGCAATTCGGTAACCTGTCGCGGCATGCCGGAGTTACGGGCGCCGAGACTACGGGCGCCGAGACTACGGGCGCCGGGGCCAGATAGGCTCCCCGCCCAGGGGTTTGGCTTTCCCCGCTTCCCCCCTGGCGTATAGAATCAGAAGGTTGTTTTCGCACTTCGTTCAAGGATCGCAAGTTGTCTCCAATCCCCACCGCATCTCGCTGGCTATACGCCGCGATCCTGATCGCCCTGGTACCCCATGTCGGCTTCGCTCAATCGCCCGCCGACGAAGCAATCGACAGGGTCGAGTTGCCGGACGGAGTCGAAGGCGCCGAGGATGCCGACGTCGCACCCGTGGTAGTGTTCGACGAAGAACAACAAGCCAAGTTTGACACCTTGATCGATCAGTTGGCATCCGGTGAATTTGCAAAACGCGAACGGGCTGCCGCCGAGTTGATGGACATGGGGCTGGACGTGGTCGGTCCACTACGCGACCGGATTGCGGAAACCCAAGACGCGGAAGTCCGCTTACGAGCCGAGCAGATCGTTCGTCAATTGACCGTCGGCGACATGCAGACTCGCATCAACGATTTCTTGGCCGGTCGCGACGTCGACTTTGCTGGTTGGGAAGTCATTCGTTCGATGCTGGGCGACAACGGCACGATCCGCGAAATGTTCGTCGAATTGACGCAGGCGCATCCGACGCTGACCGCGTCGATGGACGGCTCCACCCGCGACCGGGTGATCGCGCTAGAACAGGCGATCGCAACGGTCCAGAACCGAACATTCATCGAACGCAAGTTTCCGACTCGTGCCGACACCTTCGCGATGGTGCTTCCAACGGTGGACCCCAAAGTTCCAATCACGGTAGGTTACGAAACAGTGCTGTTGAGTGTGTTACAGAAAACGGGCGCCAGCGAAATCGCCCGCAACGGCCAACTGGCACCCTCGTTCCGTGCGCTGCTTGGCCGTTGGCTGATTCGCAGCACGCTTTCCAATCGCTACGAAGCGTTGACAGCCGGGATGACGTGGGACGTCGCCGACGCGTTGCCATTGGCCGTTGCTACGTTGACCGAAGCGAACCAGGCCGACACGTTGTCGACGGCGCTGCAAGTGATCGCCCGGTTCGGGAAACGGGAACACGCGTTGCTGGTGCTGCCGTTGTTGGAAGATTCACGCCCGGCTTCGGAAACGGGTGAAGTGTTCGGCGATGCGGTGCGAACCGAACTTCGTGACGTCGCCATGGCAACGATCGCGATTCTTTACGACGCCGACTTGACCGAACTTGGATTCGGTGATCTGCAAACGCACCCGACGTACGGCTTTATCATGGGCGACATCGCATACCCCGGCAACGACCCAGAAGCGCGAGCCAAGACCCGAGAAAAAATCGATCAACTGCTGGTCAAGGCGGACAAAGTCGAAGGGTCGTAGTCGAGCCCCGCGTGATTCAACCCGGGTCGTTCGTTCTATCTATTCCGATACGCCCCGCGAGGTAAACGCAGCGTGAGTCAGCGCGGTTGTGTTTGCATGGGTCGTTGCCGATGGTTCGGGCAGCGACATGAATTTCGGAAAGCGTATCGCCGAAAAAATATTCAAATTCGGTTGTTTGCCCAGTTGTTCGATCGCCCGCTCGAGCGAACGTGGATTGTCGAAATACATGTGGGGCGACAAGTTGGCGTCGCTGCGACGAATCAGCAGATCGTCGCCTGAGCGCAGATCAACGAAGGATTGATACAGAGTCACGATGTAAGATCCGTGACCCGTAAAATTGATCGCGTCTTGTCTTGGACCGTTGATTTTTGCCTTCAACACCAACGTACCCCATTCGTCGACGACCAAGCCTGATGCAGTGGCCGCCGCCTTCAGGTCGATAGCTACTTGGTCACGATACTCGGGCTGTATTTCTGTCACATCGATGGAAACTTTCGCTCCCGGATGAACCACGAACGACTCGGGATCGGACATCGCGCGGTCAAGCATTTGGGCGGCCATCGGAGTCGGCATTTCAGTTGGCAAAAGCGAACCGTTTTCGCTCGCTTGCACGACCACCATCGCATACTTGCCGACCATCGCCATCGATTCGATGCCGGAGTATTGGCAAAGGTCGGTTTGCGTGGGCATGTGGAACAGCATCCGATTGTCGGTCAGCACAAAGTCGGACGCTGGCACCGCGAACTCCTGATTGAGTGAAATCGCGCGATCCAAATCCACCTGTCCGATCCAATCGCCGCGGGCCAGATCCAGTCGCATTAGCCGACTTCCCGAGCTGACGATCACCTGTTTCCCGTTCGGCGTGAACGCGATCCGCGGCCAAGACACACGACTGCCCTCGGGCATCACCTGCTGGCCCATCAAGCGGCCCGTCACCGGATCAAGTACGGTCACAACTTCATTGTCAACGATCGCCATCAATTTCCGGTCGGTCGAGAGTGCGATGTCGAAAAACTGGGAATGAAGTCGACCATGCCACACCGGCGACTGCGTCTCGATCCGCCAGACCGCCACGTGGCCCTTCGTGGTCACGGTATATATCAAGTCTGCATCGATAGTGCCGCCCGATTTGATTTCACCGTCGGCTTTCCGACTGTACGAAGTATCATCATCTGGGTAGGGAGTCCACGATCCAGAGCGTTTGAGTTGCTTGTTGGCCAATTGCCAAACTTCCATCGAGTCTTTCTTTTCGAATTCTCCTCGAGCGTTTGCGTTGCCCGCCATGACAATCGATGTTCCGTCGTCCAACAACGCGATCGGACGCATGTCGGCTTCGACGGTATCCGAATGGACGCTGCGACCGGTTTTCAAATCGATCAACGATAAACGCGTTTGCGGTTTCGGAACCGCGAACGTCGTTGTGTAACCGATGACCGCGCGGCCGATCGCGACATTGACCACGATCGGGTGCGACTTCTCGTGAAAGCTCGCCTTCTTAGTCAGCGGTGCTCGGACGGGGATGTAACTTAGGTCCGCGTCAATCACGGGCGGATTCCAACGAGTTGCCGCAAGCGTCACGATGTCTCGAGCCCGATCCCAACGGGTTTTCCGAATCGACGACCAAGTGCCCAGACTTGAACCGGATTCCGCTCGTTTATCCGTCGGCGAATCAACGGCTTCGCCATCGTCGACCATCTGAAACGGGTTGTCCCCTGCTTCGAGATACTTCTGGTCGTCGACGCTCAAACGCGACACCGCGATCTTGATCGTCTTTCCCGCCGAGTCTTGCAGAAAGACATCGCCATCACGGACTTCGATCAACCGGCCGTTGATTTTGAATCGCCCCGTGATATCGGTCCACGAACGTAGGGACGCCTCTTGGGACATCACCGGAGGAGACGTTGTGACACAACCGAATAACATCATTGACAGACACAGGAGCAAGGTTTTCATCGGCCTTCCAATTCGACGGTTTCTTCGAAGGGATTTTTGTTTAAAATTTCGTTGGCCGCATCCATTGCACTCGGAGACAGCGATGCGGAACGATCGCCGGATACCAACGCAGCGATCACCTCGATCGCTTCACTAGGAATTTCGCTGGCCGGCAACGGCACCAGTCGGTGCAACCACTGTGGCACCCGCTTGCCATCGCGTAAATCGGCAATCAAGTTGACTCGATCCAAGTCATCTAGCGGGGCCGCGGAAACGACGGTGGGTTTGAATTCCGTGGGTTCGCTACCGTCCATGATCGAATGACGAGGCATCATCCAAGCACCGATCGCTCCGCAAAGCAACAGTGCAATGATCCCCATCGTTGTGCCCACCATCGCTTTCCCGCGCAGGAAGCGTGGCTCCGTCGCCGTCGACAATGCGTTGGGCAGTCGGTGCCGCTGTGGGTCGCGATCATGGTCGGCCGCCTGTTCGATCCATCGCAGAACGATGCCGGCGTTTTCGGGTCGACGCTCACGATCTTTTTCCAACAACCGTGTCGCCAAGCGATCGATCCAAGGCGGCAACTCAGGACGAACGTTTCGGATCGGCGCGTGGTCGTCGTGAACGATCTTAGACAGGACCGCGAACGAAGACTCGGCCGCAAAGGGAGTTCGACCGGTGGCCATCCAATGGACCAAACTGCCAAGGCTGAACAAATCGCTGCGTCCGTCGACCGCGTCACCGCGAGCTTGTTCAGGCGACATGAATTCCGGCGTGCCCGCCAACGTTCCCGATACGGTCAACGATTCGTCATCCATCGCGCGAGCCAAACCAAAATCGGCCAAAACGACTTGTTCGATTCCGCCGAGCAACAGAATATTTGACGGCTTCAGGTCACGGTGAACCAATTGTTTATCGTGCGCGGCGGCTAGCGCGGCAGCGATCTGGCGCGCGACGCCGGTGATGTCTTCCACAGAAAATTCTCGCTCGATCGCATACGTCCTTAGCGACCCTTCTTCGATCAACGGCATGACCAGGAACGGCACGTCGCGCCAAGTACCGACGTCATAAATGGGAATCACACCCGGGTGGCGAATCGACGCCGCGTTCTTCGCCTCTCGCAAAAATCGTTGCGATGATTCGGGGTTGACGATCAAATGCTGGCGAAGCGTTTTGACGGCGATACTGCGTTGCGCCAGCGGATCGTAGCCTCGGAGCACCAATCCCATTCCACCGACGCCCACGATGCCCGTGACCCAGTATTTGCCCAATCGCCCGAGGACATCACTTCCATTCGCCGGTACTGTATCGTCGTTCGTCGCCGGTTCGAGCCATTGTTCCAGGTACCGTTGGTTCACGGAATCATCCATCGATTGTGAAACCGACGGCGATGCTGAACCATCCAACATCAACGCGTGCGAGCCGATATCACGACGCGTGTCCAAATTCTCGGACACCGATCGCCAAAACGATTCCTCCGCCGCGCGACGTTCAATGATTTGTCGGCATTCATCGCATTCGTCCAAATGGCGTTCGAATTCTCCGGATTCCCCTCGGTCACACTCGCCGGACAAATACCGGTCGATGCGATCGGAGTCGCACGGAGAGTTTTGGGCGGTAAAATTTTCCATAGACGTTCTACAACCGAGCCGCCGGATTCTGACAGCACCGCGTGTGGAGATTCACGACGAATCATCCCAACCGCTCGATCTCCTGCTTCAATCGACGAATGATCCGACTTCGGGCCGCGTACACACTGCCGGGCTGCTTGCCCAAATCGAGGGCGACATCGGCGATCGGTTCGCCGTCGACGGTGGTTCGCCAAAACGCTTGCCACGTGTCGCCGGCAAACTCCGGCTGGACCAAGCGGGCGGCGGTGCGGAACAGTTCTTTTTGGTATTCACGCTCCAAGACGTCGCCGTCATCAAGCGGCTTGGCCTCGGCCGCGTTTAACATCGCTTGGACGCCCGAGTCGCCGGTGCCCCGATCCAGCGTCTTGCCGCGAAGCGCGTTTATGGCAGCGTTTCGAGTCACCGTGTTCAACCACGTTCGAAAACGAGCGCGCGAGGGATCGTGCGGCCGCTTGGCCAGGGCCCGGCCAACCGACATCAGCACTGTTTGGGCGACATCCATCGCGTCGGCGTCTTGCAAGCCTTTGTATCGGGCGGTTCGGTAAATCACCGGATGGTAAATCTGAACAAACTCGTCCCAAGCCGCCTGGTCGTCGCCGTCACCGACGCGAAACAGCAGACTCAATCGCGTTTCGGGGGCGTCGGGTGCGTTCACTAGAACCAGCAATCAAGGAGACAAGAACCGCAGCGGTCGAAGGATAGAGAAGTATAGCCCAGCGCGGTAGGATCGCTCAAAGCTGTTTTGACTGCCGACTGAAAAACAACCGAGAAGACCATGTTTCGCATCGTTCCGACCAAGCTGCACGAATGTCGCGCCAGCGGTGTCGGTTCGGGTGCCGAGCTGTTCATTGTCGAAGGTGATTCGGCATCGAAATCGGTCGTTCGCGCCCGAGACTCGGAAACGCAAGCAGTGCTGCCAATGCAAGGCAAGCCGCTGAACGCGGTAAAGGCGCGCAAGTCAGCCGTCGCTCGCAATCCGTGGTACACGGCCGTGACATCTTCGATCGGCGCGGGCTGGGATGACACACTCGATCCAACGAAACTGCGATACGACCGAATCATCATGCTGTTCGATCCCGACGCCGACGGCATCCATTGTGGCGCGCTGCTGTCGATGTTCTTTTATCGATTCATGCGCCCCATCTTGGACGACGGCCGGATCTGGGTCGCCCGACCACCGCTGTACGAGATCACTTCACCGGATACTGACGATCGCTTGCACGCCTACAACGAAGACCACTACGGTAAGATCCGCGACGCGCTTGACGCAAAGGGCGTGCGTTACACCAGCCAACGCTATCGGGGATTGGCCAGCATGAACGAATCGGCGCTCGTGACGACCTGCATCGACCCGGCAACCCGCACGATCCAGTCGTTGGCGGCCGACGATGCCGAAGCGGCAATACGAATGTTCTGTGGAGGTCTACAGTGATCGACGCGACGTTTCATCCTGAACGGGTACACAAATCCGTTTTCATTGCTAAGAACGCGACAGTGATCGGCGACGTGACGGCGGGCTCCGGTGCAAGCATTTGGTTCGGTGCGGTTGTTCGCGGCGATACCGAAAGTGTCGTCATCGGTGAACGGTCTAATGTGCAAGACTTGTGCGTCTTGCACGCCGACCCTGAATATCCGTGCGTGATCGGTGACGACGTCACGATCGGGCACGCAGCGGTGGTCCACGGCGCCACAATTGGCGACGGAGCGATGATCGGGATCCGCGCCGTTGTTCTAAACGGTGCCAAAGTCGGTGCGGGTGCGATCGTCGGCGCGGGCGCGGTCGTGACCGAAGGCATGGAAATCCCACCCGGTCACTTGGCGGTCGGTGTACCGGCAAAGGTGATCCGCGAACTGACACCCGCGAACATCGCTCGGGCCAAACACGCGGCCGACCACTACGTGGCGGCGGCCAACGCGTACCGAAACCAGTCGACGACACCCTCGTAGCCGAACCCTTACTTGCAAGCCGCGGCGACGGCGCACCCGCTGCAACTGGTGCCGCAACCGCCACCTTCGGCGGTGCCGCAGTCGGGGCCGCAACCGTCCTGCATTAATTTGGCGAAGTGGCGACTGCGGACGATGGACTCGTACTTCTTCGCGATCTCTTGCGTGATCGACGTGGCGATATCATCGGCCGGGCCAAGAAAATGCATCAGCAGGGTCCCGCCGTCAAAGATCTGGTCGATATCCAAGAGGCATGCCTTGGATCCGGCTTCGGCCAAAGCCGTTCGGCATAACTGAATTGCTTCGCGTTTGTGCCGATTCAGGCGACGGATCAGCAATTCGTCCTCGTCGGTGGTCCCTCGAACGACCGTGACTTGCGATTTGACGGACGCGTTTGGGTCGCGGCACGGGCCGATCACTTCGCCCAATTCGATTCCTCGACCCGTCCGGGCGATCACGCGACGCCCCCGCTCCAGCGGCATGGTTGCCGTCGCGGCGTGGATCTCGGCGAGCGATCCGATGCGGAGGAAAATGGGGTGCATGGCGGACTGATTTTAAGGCTTCTGCGACAAACGTTCGATGAATAAGTGAGAAAAGGCTGTGCCGACTTGTCTCCGGCCGTGTTGGGCGGCACCATAGTGGCCGATCCTTCCCCCGATCGCAACTCACCCACCAAGGTAACCTGGCGCGATGCTGAACGTCGAAACCAAACCCGAAATCGGTAATCCATACGATCAATGGGCCGAGCAAGTCTTGGCCGGCGAGCCAATCAGCCGTGAAAATGCACTGGCGATCCTGCGAGCACCCGACACCGACGTGCTGGCTCTTTTGGCCGCCGGGTTCCGAATCCGCCAAAAGTATTTCGGCCGCACGGTGCAGCTTTACTTCTTGATGAGCGCCAAGAGCGGCCTGTGTCCCGAGGATTGTCACTATTGCAGCCAATCGAAAATCTCGACCGCGCCCGTTCCCAAACACAACATCCTAAAACGGGATGACCTGCTCGACGCTGCCCGGATCGCTTCAGAACGTGGCGCGAAAACGTATTGCTTGGTCATCTCGGCTCGCGGTCCGAACGAGCGAGAAATGAGTGCCGTCGAAACGATCGTGCCGGAAATCAAACAGAAGTACGGACTCGACATCTGCGCCTGCTTGGGTCTGCTATCGCGAGAGCAAGCGGATCGCTTGAAAGCGTGCGGCGTCGATCGCGTGAATCACAACCTGAACACCAGCGAAGATCATTACGCCGAAATCTGTACGACGCACACTTACGCCGATCGCGTGCAAACGCTGCGTCACGTCCGCGATGCGGGCATGGAGATGTGCAGCGGCGGCATCATTGGCATGGGCGAGAAGCACGAGGACGTCGTCTCGATGGCGTTTGATCTGCAAGAACTTGGCGTGCAGTCGATTCCGCTGAATTTCTTGAACGCGATCGAGGGAACGCCGATGCAAGGCAATGCGGACTTGTCGCCCAACGATTGCTTGCGAGCGCTTGCGATGTTCCGTTTCGTGAACCCAACGCGAGAACTGCGTATTTCCGGTGGTCGCGAAATCCACTTGCGATCGATGCAGCCGATGGGACTTTACGTGGCCAACAGCCTGTTCGTGGGCGACTATTTGACGACCAAGGGACAGGCCCCTCAATCCGATTACGACATGATCGCGGACATGGGCTTTGAAGTCACGACGAAGATGGGTGCATAGTTCAGCACGGCCGTGTCCCTGGCACGCCATAGCGACGTTAAGAACTGCTTTGCAGTTCGATTCCCGCGACGGCGTCGCGGGTCCACATAGGGTTACCAAGCGGGGGTAAAGATAGGAATTAGGAAAAAGGGTCAACGACATTTCCTAAAACCTGAAACCCAACCCCCAATACCGATTCCTCAGAACGGCGCTTCGTCGTCGCCGGCTTCGCTGAAGGCGTCGTTGGGGTCGCTGGTACGCTCGCGCATCGTGTGGCTGTCTGCCCCGTCGCCCGTCACGCGAAATGACGTGGCTTCGACGTTGACGAAGAACTTGACTTCGCTTTGCTCGTCCTTCTGCCAGCGACGACCGTTCAATCGATACTGTACTTCGACCTCGTCACCAACATTCAAATCATCAACGGTATCGCACGAATCGCGGGTGAATTCGACAGGCACGTAGTTGGTGAAGCTGCCCTTGTCCTGTTCCAAAACCACAACCCGCTTGCGAAAGCCCTTCGCACCGTAAGTCTTGGTTTCTTCGATCAAATGCACTACGCCGGTAACTTTGGCTTCGCTCATCCTGTCACTCTCTCTCGTCTAACTGAAACGTCGTAAGGTTCGTAAGACAGAGAGTGTAGCGAGTTCGGGCGGATCGTTTTAGTGGCTATTCAATCGAACATTTGTGTGGCCCGGGCACACCGTGACAGGGCTGTGAACTGCTTTGCCGTTCGATCCCCGCGAACGGCGTCGCGGGGCCACGTAGCAGCCTGTTGAAAAAGGGGTGTGACCCTCTCCGACGTTTCGAATTCACAATGTTTCAGCAACGTCTCCAAAGGGTCAGCCCCCTTTTTCAACAGGCTGGTAGGGCTGCCCACTTAGGTCAGAATGTCTTGGACGACGTGGCCGTGGACGTCGGTCAAACGGAAGTTTCGCCCCTGGTACTTGAACGTCAGTCGTTCGTGGTCGATGCCCATCTGGTGCAGGATCGTTGCGTGCAGGTCGTGGATATGGACCGGCTTGTCGACGATGTTGTAGCCGTATTCGTCCGTTTCGCCGTGCACGGTTCCCGGTTTGATGCCGCCGCCCGCCATCCAAATCGAAAAACAACGTGGGTGGTGATCGCGACCGAAGCTGGTCGCCGTCAAACGACCTTGGCAATAATTCGTCCGCCCGAACTCCCCGCCCCAAATCACCAAGGTGTCATCGAGCAACCCCGTCCGCTTCAGGTCTTTCACCAGTGCCGCCGACGGCTGATCCGTCGCCTTGCAACTTTTAGGCAGACTGCCTGGCAAGCCGCCGTGGTGGTCCCAACCCTTGTGGTACAGTTGGATAAACCGAACACCGCGTTCGGCCAACCGACGTGCCATCAAACAATTGGCCGCGAACGTGCCCGGCGCCTTCGCGTCTGGCCCGTACGAATCCACCACATCGGCCGGCTCGTCGGCAAAGTCCGTCGCTTCGGGGATCGACGCCTGCATTCGAAACGCCAGTTCGTACTGTGCGATTCGAGTCTCGATTTGACGATCGGCGTGACGCGCCAATTCTAGATCGTGTAATTTGCCAAGCGTGTCCATCGCCGCTCGCCGGCTGGCCGGATCGATGCCATCGGGATTCGACAAATACAAGACCGGATCTTTGCCGTTTCGAAACGAAACCGCTTGGTGCTTGCTGGGCAAAAAACCGCTGCCCCAAAGTCGCGCGCCCAAGGGTTGCCCGTAATTTTGGTCCTTGGTCGTCATCACCACGAACGCCGGCAAGTCGGTGTTGTCCGTGCCAAGTCCATAATCCATCCACGCGCCCATGCTGGGTCGACCCGGGATCATGCTGCCCGTTTGCATGAACGTCACACCCGGCCCGTGATTGATCGCTTCGGTTTGCATCGAACGGATCACACAAATGTCATCAGCGATCGACGCCGTGTGTGGCAACAGCTCGCTGACCCACGTTCCGGCCTGTCCGTGCTGGCCGAATTTGAACGGCGAGCCCGCCAGCGGCAGACTCGACTGATTACCGCTCATGCCCGTCAATCGCTGAGTCCCACGCACCTCGTCGGGCAATTCCGTGCCGTGTTTTTCGTTCAACAGCGGTTTGTAGTCCAGCAAATCCAACTGAGACGGAGCGCCCGACATGAACAAGAAAATGACCCGCTTCGCTTTCGCCGCATGATGCAGCGCCGACAGAATGCCGCCGGCGGCTCCCTCCGAATGGCTCGCCAACAAATGGTTCGTCGCCAACGCGCCGAACCCCAGTCCCGTCGACTGCAAAAGACTTCGTCTCGAAAACCCGCTCATCGTTTCACCATGCTTCCGTCGTAGTTCATGACTGTCCCGACGACCACGGTCATCGCCGCCAGCGCGTTTGCGTTAAGCTGGCCGTCCGCTGCCGCATCACCGATCTTTAAGAACGCTTCCGTTCGAGATGAATCCGCAGCAAAGTACTTCGATTGCAATTCAAACAGCTCGCCGAGCAACCGAGTCTCGTCGTCGGACGGCCGTCGACTGGTCAGCGTGCGGAACGCCATTGCGATTCCATCTTCGATCAAGCGATCACTCGGAATCGATCGCAAAATTTGTTCAGCCAAGCCTCGCGATGCTTCGATGTACTGCGGCCCGTTCAGCATGACAAAGGCTTGCATCGGAGACGCCGTGCGTTCGCGGCTGACCCGACACACATCTCGCGTCGATGCGTCCAACGTCATCATCACCGGCGCCGGAGCCGTTCGTTTCCAGTACGTATAAACGCTACGGCGATACAGTCCATCGCTCCTATCGCGATCGACCGGCTTGTACGAGACTTCGACTTCGTAGGGCCGTGCAGGTTCGCCCCCGACCCGTTTGACCAATCGGCCACTGACCGCGATCGCCGCGTCACGCAGCATCTCGGCAGGCAATCGATACGACGGAAACCGAGCCAACCACACGTTGTCGGGATCGGACTGCGCGACTGAGTCGTCGGGATGGAAACTGTCTTGCCGATAAGTCCGCGACGTCATGATCTGTTTTAAGATCGCTTTCGTGTCCCAGTTGCCCTCGATGAACTCGACGGCAAGGTAGTCGAGCAGTTCCGGATGCGTCGGCGGTATCCCTTGGCTGCCGAAATCCTCCGGCGTACGAACCAGACCCGTTCCAAAAAGCATTTGCCAATATCGATTGACGGCGACCCGCGACGTCAACGGATGCCGTGGGTCGGCCAACCATTGGGCAAGCCCCAGTCGATTCGACGGTGCGTCCTTCGGGAACGGCAACAGTGCCGCGGGTGTTCCCGGCGTCACGAGTTTACCCTTCTGGCTGTACTCGCCTCGGCCCAGCACTTGGCTGGGGCGAGGTCGGTCGAGTTCCTGCATGACCATGATTTCTTGAATGCCGTCTTCGATACCACATTTCTGCTGGCGGGTCGAAGTCAACTCCGATGCAAGCGATTGTAATTCCGCATCGTGCCGTGCCATCGCGTGGTCGAGCATTGCGCCCGGCGAATGCATGGAACGATTCGCTTCCTTGGCCGCTTCCCAGTCTGTTAGCGACACGTCGAACACCTGCAACCGATCGACACTGCCGTTCTTGAAGCCACGGTCGCGGAATCGTTCGCCGACGGCGATCGTGTCACCACCGCCGCCGGTGATGTTTTTCGTCAGCGCATCGCGAACGACGTCGACTTTTGCCTTTTTGCCGTCGACGAAGATCGCAAGGCCATCCGCGCGACTCGATCCGTCGTTGGTGACGACCACGTTGATCCATTGGTCGATCGGAATCTGGTCGACCGCCTTGATGCTGATCGCGTTGCCGGGCCAAAAATGGATCAGCGACCATTGCAATTTCCCGTCTTCAATCAACAACTCGTAGCCGCGACTGGCCGCATCGGTCCACGCCCGCGATCGATGGAAGATGACGGCGCGTTCCTTTGCGTCGGGCGTCTTGACCCAAATGGAAACCGAGAACGGTTCGCTGCGATCGAAATTGCCGACCGGAGTAGGGACGGCATCGTCGCCGGTCAACAAAAACGCGTCGCCGTCGACGCCTTCGACAATTTTGTTTCCGCCGGACGGCGAGCGATCGAATTCGAGACGATAAATCGGCTCGGCAAACTTGAAGTCAACGAAACGTCCGCTTTCGATTTGTTCCTTCCAGAACGGGCGATGTCGATGTTGCCGCTGCACGATCGATTTCTCGACGGCCGCGACTGTGGTTTCCGCGTTGGCGAGCGACGTCTCTTGATCGGGTGTCGGCAAACGCAAGGTTGGCGTTGGAATCGCATCGGTAAAGTACGAATACAAACCAGCTTCGGCGATGTTGTCGAAGAACGCCGTCAACTGAAAATATTCTTCTTGGCTGATCGGGTCGTACTTGTGGTTGTGGCAACGACAGCATTCGTACGTCAGTCCCATCATCGCGGTCGCGACCGTTTGGGCCCGGTCGGTCACGTATTCGATTCGATACTCTTCGGGAACGCTGCCGCCTTCAGATTCTTGCGGATGCAAGCGATTGAACGTGGTTGCCAAGATCTGGCGCCGAGTCGCTTGGGGCGTCTCAGCAGGCGGCATCAGGTCGCCCGCCAATTGCTGGGTGATGAATTGGTCGTAGGAAAGGTTGTCATTGATCGCATCGATGACCCAGTCACGCCATGGCCAGACGAAGCGATCGCGATCTACTTGAAACCCGTACGTGTCGCTGTACCGCGCGGCGTCCAGCCAATCCGACGCCATCCGCTCGCCAAATTCTTTTCGTGCCAAAAGTCCGTCGATCAGAGTCTCGTACGCGTCAGGCGATTCGTCGGCAAGAAACGCGTCGATTTCATCGATCGTCGGCGGCAAACCGATCACGTCGAACGTGGCTCGGCGGATCAACGTTTCTTTGGAAGCCGGCGGAGCAGGCGTAAAACCTTGCTCGTCGAGTTTCCGCTGGACGAATTGATCGATCGGCGCAAGCGATCGATTCGCCGGATCGGGAAGCCGGGGGCGTGTCGGCGAAATGAACGCCCAGTGGCCCTGATACTCACCGCCCTCAGCAATCCACTGTTTGACACGCTCGATTTGCGTCGGTGTCAGCGAACGCTCGGAATCTGGCGGTGGCATGATAAGGTCGACGTCGTCGGAAGTGATCCGCGAGATGACTTCGTCGAGATCAGCTTCGCCGGCAATATCCAGCCTCAGTCCGGCTTCCTGTTTCGCTTCGTCCGGACCGTGGCAGTGAAAGCAATTCTCAGAAAGGATCGGCCGAATGTCACGATTGAACGTGACCGTCTCGGCCCACGCAGGCGCGGCCAACAGCAGGAACGGGATGAAGAGGCGAAGGTGCATGAGCGAGGGACTTGGAAGGTACAAACGGGCAACCCTATGTGGACCCGCGATTCCGTTCGCGGGATCGAACTGCAAAGCAGTTTACACCCTCGCCACATCATGCCACGACCGAATTTTCTCGCAGCGCAAACTACTTCTTTTTCTTGATCCTCGAAACGTAATGAACCGGAAGATCCGGCAGCGACTGGACGAACGTGCGACCATACGGCTTCGTTCGAATGCGCGGATCCAGCACAACCACGATGCCTGTATCGGTTCGAGTGCGAATCAGTCGCCCGAACCCCTGGCGAAATTTGATCACCGCCTCGGGCAGTTGATATTCGCCGAACGGATTGCCGCCGCCGGCCTTGATTGATTCCAACCTCGCCTCCAGCAGCGGATGGTCCGGCACTGCGAACGGCAACTTCGTGATCACCACGTTCGTCAGCGCATCGCCCGGCACGTCCACGCCCTGCCAAAAGCTATCCGTCCCAAACAGTACTCCGCGACTGGCGCGACGAAACGCATCCAGCAACTGCGTCCGACTCTGTTCGCCGCCTTGCGTATACAGCTGCATGTCCCGCTCGGACAACCACGGCGCCAACGCCTCGGCACAGCGTTTCAACAACCCGTAACTGGTAAACAGCACGAACGCGTGACCATCGGTGTGTCCGACGAATCGTTTGATTTGGTTAGGCAACGATTTCTCGAAGGCTTCCCGTTCCTTCGACGGATCGGGCAAGTCCGTGACGACGACCAGCTTCGCTTGTTTTTCGTAGTCGAACGGGCTGCCGACTTGGACCGATAAGCCGCTCGTTAGCCCGATCCGCGAACGAAAGAACTTGAAGTCATCCTTGCCCGTCGCCAACGTAGCGCTGGTCATGATGACGCTGCGGATCATGTCGTTTTGGAAAAGTTCTTTTCGCAGCGTCTCACCGACGTTGATCGGCGACGCGGCTAGGGTAACGCGATCCATTCCGCGGCGCGAACCGCTTCGCTCGATCCAATAGACCGAGTCGGCAACCTCTTGGCGAAGCCATTGCCTTAACCCGCCGGCGAGCGACATCATGCGATCAAACGCGGACTCGAAATCTTTGCGATCGGTTTCCGTCTTCTGTGCCGCGCCTTGTTTTTGCAGCTGTCCGGCCAGCGATTCCATCACTTCGCTAAGCGGGTTGTCAACGATGTCCACATTGTGAACGCGACCGTTCTTGGTATTTGTTTCGTCGTACCAATCCAGCAAATCCGCGAACAGGTTCGTCGACGCGAAACGACAACGATCGACCATCTGTTGCAGCGTCGTCAAGTTTTTCTCGACGAGCAGTCCCTTTTGAGTCCGGTCGTTGTACAGCCGATCGAACAAGTAATCGAATTGGCCGCTGGTCAACCGCAGCCCTAGGTGGTCGCCCGCGACGGCTTCGATCGTGTGGCATTCGTCCAAGATCACCGCGTCGTAATCCGGCAGGATCGAAACGCCTTGCCGACGCAACGCCATATCCGAAAACAGCATCGCGTGGTTGACGATCATCAACTGGGCATTCATCGCGCGGCGGCGGGCGCGAAAGTAGAAACATTCTTTGTGGTGTTTACAGTTTCGGCCCAAACAATTGCTGGTGTCCGAAACGACCTCGTCCCAAACGACCGGATCAGGCCGCATCGGCAGCGTCGACTTCGATCCGTCCGCCGTTTCTTTCGACCATGCCTTGATCGCACGCAATTGCGAATGTTGAGTGTCCGTCGAAAGCAGTGTCGTCGCTTTCGCGATCGCGCGTTCCATGCGGCGAATGGAGATGTAGTTGGAACGGCCTTTGACAAGCACCGCCGAAAACTCGCGAGGAATGACGGCGTTGAGCAGCGGCACGTCTTTGGCGACCAACTGTTCCTGCAACGCGATCGTGTGCGTCGAGATCACGATGCGTCGGCCACGCTTGGTGGTCTCGCCGTCGCCTTCGCCGGTCTCTTCGGTTTCGACCGCGACTTGGTTTTCCGTCGCATGCAGGATCGCGGGGATCAGATACGCGAAACTCTTGCCCGTGCCCGTGCCGGCTTCGGCGATCAGGTGTTTTTCAGTCCGCAGCGCCTCGGCGACTTTGCGAGACATCTCGATCTGTTGCTGGCGCGGCTCGTAGCCTTCCAAACGGCGCGCGATCGCTCCGTCGGGGCCAAGGATCGAATCGACGGACAAATCGTCACTCACGCGGGGCAAACTTTTTAGGGAAACGAGCGGGCGACCAACGTCGAAACGGTCGATCCAGACACGATACCAGTAACCACGCCATTTGGCACCGGCAACGAATCGCCGGATCGGGTAAAACATCGCTCGGCAAGTCGCCGCCACGGTCCCATTTTGTCCTCCGAATCTCC
This sequence comes from Rubripirellula tenax, assembly GCF_007860125.1. Taxonomy (NCBI): domain Bacteria; kingdom Pseudomonadati; phylum Planctomycetota; class Planctomycetia; order Pirellulales; family Pirellulaceae; genus Rubripirellula; species Rubripirellula tenax. The sequence continues at coordinate 1,003,964 of NZ_SJPW01000001.1, read as the reverse complement.
TCGAAGATCGAGCCCATCGCATGCTTCGCCAAACGTGCCCCTCGTGTAATCGACTGCTCGAACTGCCCGACAGTGCGGCGGGACGAATGGGGAAGTGCCCCGCCTGTCAGGCCCAATTTGCTATCGCTGCGGCTGCCGCCCAATCAACACCGACGCCTGGCCCCGTGCCTGACACGCCCGTATCCAGCACGCCATCTTCCAACCCGTACAGTGAACCGATTGGCGGAAGTATTGGAGGCGCGACACGATCATCGCAGCCGCAAACGTCTTCCTACGTGCCGAATCCATACCAACCGTCGGTTGCGACGCCTGGGTCGACGCAGATCGGTGAACTGCAGGTCGGTCAACGCAGCGTCGAAGAGATTTTTGGTGCTGCGTTCGCGATTTTCAAAGAACGCTGGGGGACATTGGTGGGTGGATACGCCATCGTGTTTGCGATCAGCATCGCCGCCGCCTTCGGCCCCAACATCGTCGGACTTGTTGCAGGGATGGGCGGCAACAAGGAAGTCGCTGCAGCCTTGTCAGGCCTGTCGAGCATCTTCTTCAACCTGCTCAGCTCGTACTTCACCCTTGGCTTTTGCGGCGTCGCTTTGGCGGTGGCCCGTAACGAAAATTCGCCGCTGTCAAAACTGCTTCCACCGATCAACGTTTTTGGACGTTTCTTAGGTGGCTTGTTCTTGCTAATTTTGGCCTGTGGTGGTGTTGTCGCGTTGGTGGGCGGAATCGTTGCCCTGATCGTGACGGCCGGCGGTGGCGAGGGAGTCGCGATCGGAATGATCGTGCTTGCCGTCGTTGTGTTGTTACCGATGATGTTTGTGATGTACTGGCTGCTGTGGTCGTGGGCGTATGTACTGGTTGACCAGAAAGGCGACACCATTGGCGCGCTCAAGGCATCGTTCGGAATCACGCTGCAAAACAAATTGACGTCCGTCTTGCTGTTGGTGATCACGATGATCGCTTCGTTCGCCGGACTGCTGGCGTGCTACATCGGGCTGTTGGTCGCGACGCCATTTTGGATGCTGATGTTGGCCGTTGGTTACCTGATGATTACCGGCCAACCGATCTCGGACCCTCGCATGATCGCGACGCAATCCTTCGGACCGCGTCCCCAATCACCGACTTTCTAAACGCTGTCGTTCTAAACGGCGCCGTAGGCAAGCATGGCTTCGGCAATCTTGACGAAGCCCGCCAGGTTCGCGCCGTCGATGTAGTCAACCTGCTTGCCGTCGCTGCCGTATTTGACGCACTTTTCATGAATCTCTTTCATGATCGTTTTCAATTTCGTATCGACTTCTTCACGACTCCACGACAATCGCAGCGCGTTCTGGCTCTGTTCCAAACCCGACACCGCGACACCGCCCGCGTTGGCAGCCTTCGCCGGCCCAAACAAAATCCCCGCCTCACGGAACGCGTAGGCCGCATCCAATTCGGTCGGCATATTGGCACCCTCGGCAACCGCCATGACTCCGTTCTTCAGCAGCGTTTTTGCTTCCGATAAATCCAGTTCATTTTGTGTCGCGCAAGGCAAGGCTACCTGTGCAGGTACGCTCCACGGTCGTGCGTCGGAGTGGAACGTTGCTTTTGGATACTTGTCGACGTAATCCGAAATGCGACCGCGCCGGACCTCTTTCAGGTCTTTGACGAACGCCAACTTTTCGGCGTCAATCCCATCGGGGTCGTGAATAAAACCGCCCGAGTCCGAGAGTGTGACGACGCGACCGCCCAGCTCAGTCGCTTTTTCCGCAGCATAAATAGCGACGTTACCGCTGCCCGAAATGGCAACCGTTTTCCCATCGATCGAATCGCCGATTCGTTGGAACATGTTTTCGCAAAAGTAAACGCATCCGTAGCCCGTCGCCTCGGTGCGCACCAGCGATCCGCCGAACGAAAGGCCCTTTCCCGTCAACGTGCCGACGAACTTGTTTGCCAGTCGTTTGTATTGGCCGAACAGATAGCTGATCTCGCGACCGCCCACGCCGATGTCACCGGCCGGGATGTCGGTGTCTTCGCCGATGTGCCGGTGCAATTCGATCATCAACGACTGACAAAACCGCATCACCTCTCGGTCGCTCTTGCCCTTGGGGTTAAAGTTCGATCCGCCCTTGGCGCCGCCCATCGGCAAGCCGGTCAGACTGTTTTTAAAAATTTGCTCGAAGCCCAAGAACTTCAACACGCTTTGCGTCACCGAGGGGTGAAACCGCAGCCCGCCCTTGTAGGGACCGATGGAGTTATTGAACTGAACTCGCCAGGCCCGGTTGGCGCGAATGTTACCAGCGTCGTCTTCCCAGGTGACCCGAAAGATGATGATTCGATCGGGCTCGGTCAGCCGTTCAAGAATCTGAGCGTCTTTGTATTTCGGGTTCTCCAAGACGAACGGCATCAGCGATTCGGTCACCTCGCGGACGGCCTGATGGAATTCAACTTCGCCGGGGTTCCGCTTCTCCAGCCCCTGCATGAACGAATCGATTTCGGCAGTGACTTCCGCGGACGGTTTCTTTGAGAGCGACATCAAGCGATCCTTCTTGGGGGTGTCGAAGACAAGACATTAGGGGAAATCATAGCGTTTCCGATCCGGCCGTACCGTGCTTTGCCGTACCGTGCTGTGCCGGTGCATACTCAGGCCAATCAGTTCCGGCAATCTGGCGCATCCAGGCTCGAGGCGCAAACGAGTGAATACCCGAAATCGCCGCAAATCCACTCGCTTGCGGATCGTGCTTGTACTTTTCGGCTCTGTAGATTTTGAAAGTCACTCGCCCTTCAACCTGTTACCCGTGCCTTGACCTGGGCGGGGTCCCTGGTGTTGCTGCCAAGTTGTCACAAGGGGCCTGATGCGGCAATCACTAAAACGCACGCAAGTTATTTGCTGGAAACACCTTGCGACTAAATCCGAGGCGACCGGCACGCGGGTTGCTAACAAGGGTGGCTCGGGTCTTGGCTGCTGCCACCGGTGCAGCCTGACTCGACACCGATCAACGAACAAACCACTTAAATACTTCACAGACCAATTAACAGGAGACAAACGTCGTGGCAAAGCAAATCGTTTTCGACGACGACGCCCGTGGCCCACTTTTGGCCGGCGTCAGCAAATTGGCGCGAGCCGTCCGCAGCACCTTGGGCCCACGCGGCCGCAATGCAGTGCTGGACAAAGGCTGGGGCTCGCCCAAAGTCACCAAGGACGGCGTCACTGTCGCCGAAGATATCGAATTGGACGACCCGCTTGAGAATCTCGGCGCCCAATTGGTCAAAGAAGCTGCCAGCAAGACCAACGATGTCGCCGGCGACGGAACCACGACGGCAACCGTCTTGGCTGAAGCGATCTTCCGTGAGGGCATCAAGATGATCGCGACCGGTGCCGACCCGATGGCACTGACTCGCGGCATGGCCAAGGCGGTCGACGCGGCTTGCGATCAAATCGCCAAGCTCGCGACCCCGATCCGTGAAAACAGCAAGAGCGATATCAAGCAAGTCGCCACCATCGCGGGAAACAACGATCCCGAGATCGGCGAAGTGCTTGCCAACGCGTTCACCAGAGTCGGTAAGAACGGTGTCATCACTGTCGAAGAAGGCCGATCGAACGAAACCTATGTCGACTTTGTCGAAGGCATGCAGTTCGATCGCGGTTTCTTGTCGCCACACTTCGTGACCAACCAAGACGACGTCAGTGTCGAATTGGATGACTGTCATATTTTGCTGTTCGAAGAAAAGATTAGCAGCAACAAGAAAATGATTCCGCTGCTGGAAGCGATCAGCAAGGCGAAGAAGCCACTTTTGATCATCGCCGAAGATGTCGAAAGCGAAGCCCTGGCAACGTTGGTCGTCAACAAGATGCGCGGCATCTTGTCGGTATGTGCGGTCAAGGCACCCGGTTACGGCGATCGCCGCAAAGCCATCCTCGGCGACATTGCCGTGTTGACCGGCGGCAAGGCGATCTTCAAGGACTTGGGAATTGACCTGGAAAGCGTCAAGATCTCGGACCTCGGTCGTGCAAAGCAAGTTCGCATCACCAGCGAAGGCACGACCATCGTCAGCGGCGGCGGCAAGAAGGCAGACATCGAGGCTCGCGTCGAACAGATCCGTCGCGAGATCGCCAACACCGACAGCGATTACGACAAAGAGAAGCTGCAAGAACGTTTGGCCAAGTTGGCCGGTGGCGTTGCTCAAATCAACGTCGGTGCAGCAACCGAAACCGAAATGAAGGAACGCAAAGCGTTGATCGACGACGCTCGTGCGGCCACTCAAGCGGCTTTGGAAGAAGGCATCGTTCCCGGTGGCGGAACCGCATTGCTACGCTGCCGCGCCGTGATCGATAAGCTCGAAAAGGCAACCGAAGGCGACCAGAAGCTGGGCGTCCGCGTGATCCGCAACGTGCTCGATCAACCGTTGCGTGCGATCGCTAACAACGCAGGCCTTGACGGTGCTGTCGTTGTCAATCGCGTCTTGCAAATGAAGGGCAAGACCGACGGTTACGACGCCAACGCAGAAGTCTATTGCGACTTGGTGGCTGCCGGCATCGTCGATCCCGCTAAGGTCGTTCGCACATCGCTGACCAACGCCAACAGCGTCGCATCGCTGTTGCTGACCACCAATGCTCTTGTCGTCGACATCCCTGTCGAGGAAGAAGAGGGCGGCGACCATCACCACGACCATGGTATGGGCGGCGGCGGAATGGGCGGCATGGACATGGGTGGCATGGGCGGCATGGGCGGCATGATGTAGTGAAAATCAGGTAACAGCGAACAGGTAACAGGTAACAGCGAAAACCTGTCGCCTGTTACCTAAATCCTGTTACCTACTCGCCCCGTCACCTAGTAACTTCAAATCAAAAACAACTTTCAATCGAAGAGAACAATCATGGCCAAACTTAACCTTCGTCCTTTGGATGACCGCGTCGTTGTCAAACCCGAAGACGCCGAATCGACCACTGCGGGCGGAATCGTCCTTCCCGACTCGGCTCAAGAAAAACCTCAACGCGGCAAGATCGTAGCCGTCGGCCCGGGCAAACTGATGGACAGCGGTGTTCGTGGTGAATTGTCGGTCGCGGTTGGCGACACGATCATTTTCGGTAAGTACGGCGGCAGCAACATCGAAGTCGATGGCGTCGAAATGAAGATCCTTCGCGAAAGCGACATCTTGGCAAAAGTGCTTTAGGGAAATAGGTGTCAGGATTTAGGTTTCAGGTATCAGGAAAACGAAATCCTCAGTACCTGATTCCTTCCACCTCGTGCCCATTTCATCTCCCCTAAAAAATATTCAAAGAGAATTCATAATCATGGCAAAACAACTGCTTTTTGAAGACCACGCTCGTGCCCGGATGTTGGCCGGTGTCGAGAAGTTGGCCAACGCTGTCGCGATCACGATGGGCCCAACCGGACGCAATGTCATCATCGACAAGTCGTTCGGCGGACCGACCGTGACCAAAGACGGTGTGACCGTCGCGAAAGAAATCGAACTCGAAGACCGCTTCGAAAACATGGGCGCCAAGCTCGTGATCGAAGTCGCTCAAAAGACGTCCGACTTGGCCGGTGACGGCACCACGACCGCCACGGTCTTGGCTCGGGCAATCTTCAAAGAAGGCCTTCGAAACATCGTTGCCGGCAGCAACCCGGCCGCGATCCGTCGCGGAATCGACAAAGCGGTCAACGCCGCTACGGCTCGACTTGTTGAAATGGGACGTCCCGTCAACGGCAAGCAAGAAGTCGCTCAAGTGGGTGCGATCTCGGCCAACAACGACAACAAGATCGGCGAAATGCTTGCCAACGCGCTCGAGCGTGTCGGCAAGGACGGCGTCATCACTGTCGAAGAAGGCAAGAGCCGCGAAATGGAAGTCACCTACGTCGACGGCATGCAGTTCGACAAGGGCTACATCTCGCCCTACTTCATCACCGATCCCGGCACGATGGAAGCGAACCTCGAAAACGCTTTGATCCTGCTTTACGAAAAGAAGGTCAGCAACATTCGCGACCTGGTGCCACTGCTGGAAAAGACAGCCGGCACCGGCCAACCGCTGTTGATCATCGCCGAAGACGTCGACGCGGAAGCGTTGACCCTTTTGGTCGTCAATAAGCTGCGTGGCACGTTGAATGTTTGTGCTGTTAAGGCACCCGGTTTCGGCGATCGTCGCAAAGCGATGCTCGGCGACATCGCGACGCTGACCGGCGGTACGTTGATCAGCGACGACTTGGGCATCCAGCTCGAAAACGTCACGCTGGAACAACTCGGCCGTGCCAAGAAGATCACGATCGACAAGGGCAACACAACCATCGTCGAGGGCGCCGCCAAGCGAGCCGACGTCGACAAGCGAGTTGCACAGATCCGTGCTCAGATTGAGCAAACCGATAGCGACTATGACAAGGAAAAGTTCCAAGAGCGTTTGGCCAAGTTGGCCGGTGGTGTTGCCGTCATCAGCGTCGGTGCGGAAACCGAAGCCGAGATGAAGCAAACCAAGGCTCGCTTGGAAGACGCTTTGCACGCGACTCGCGCTGCGGTCGAAGAAGGAATTCTTCCCGGCGGTGGTGTCGCGCTGGTTCGCTGCTATGAAGCAGTCGAAGAAGCGTTGAAGAAGGCCAAGGGCGACGAAAAGGTCGGCGTCAATATCGTGCTGAAAGCCCTGGACGCACCGATGCGTCAAATCGCGGACAACGGCGGCATCGACGGCAGCGTCGTGGTCGACGAAGTTCGCCAAAAGGGTTTGACCATCGGTTACAACGCCCACACCGGCCAGTACACCGACATGATCAAGGCTGGCGTCATCGACCCGGTCAAGGTCGTGCGAACGGCATTGTCCAACGCGGCCAGCATCGCAGGTCTGTTGTTGACGACCGAAGCACTGGTCACCAACCTGGAAAAAGAAGACAAAGAACGACGCGCCGTTGAAGGCGTCGTGCTGTAAGTTTTCTGTTCGTTTTAGCTGCACAGCAGCAACCAAACGCCAGGGGCGGATTGCCCCTGGCACGCGGTCGACGCGAACCGTTCAAAGCCCCGGCGGGGCGACATAACAAACCGCGTTTATGTCGCCCCGCCGGGGCTTTGATACGTTTGCACCTTGAACCAGCGATTCATTTCCCTGGCAAATCGATATCGTCCCGTCGGGACTAACCCAGAACAATTCATGGCCGAAAAGACCTGCTATTACGAAATCCTTCGCATCGAGCGTTCGGCTCAGAAGACGGAGATCGATCGCGCCTATCGCAAACTGGCGATCAAGTACCACCCAGACCAAAACCGCAATGACGAAGAGGCGGTCGCCAAGTTTAAAGAAGCCACCGAGGCCTACGAAGTACTTTCGGATGCTGAAAAACGCAGCCGCTATGACCAGTACGGTCATTCTGGTGTCGATAGCGTTCACCAATACGGCGACGTCGAAGACATCTTCGAAGCGTTCGGTGACATGTTCGGCGGTGGCATGTTCGGCGATCTGTTCGGCAACCGCGGCGGACGAGGTGGTCGAAAACGCGTTCGCAAGGGAGCCGACATTCGCGTCAATGTCACGTTGACCTTGGAAGAAGCCGCCCGCGGTGTCGACAAAGACATCTCATTCCGCCGACGCGTCAAATGCAATTCGTGTGGCGGCAACGGTGCCGAACCGGGCAGCAAGCCAACGACCTGTGGCACCTGTGCTGGTCACGGTCAAGTCATTCAATCGGCCGGCATCCTGCGCGTCCAAACGGCGTGCCCCGATTGCCATGGCAGCGGCCAAAAAATCGGCTCACCGTGCAGCGATTGCCGAGGCACAGGGCTGGAAAACAAGAAGGCAGAATTGACCGTCACGATTCCCGCTGGCGTCGATGACGGTATGCGAGTGCGCGTGACGGGTGAAGGCGAGGCCAGCCCCGATGGCGGCCCGGTCGGCGACTGCTATGTGTTCGTGACCGTCAAACCGCACGAGCTGTTCAAGCGTGACGGTAACCACCTGATCTTGCAGTTACCGATCTCCTACACGCAAGCGGCGCTCGGTGCAGAGATCCAAGTCCCGACGCTCAGCGGTCCCGAAGTGCTGCGGGTCGAACGTGGTACCCAAAGCGGCGAAGTGTTCACGCTTCGCGGCAAAGGTGTCGTCGATCCTCGCGGCGGACGGGCGGGCGATCTGCTGGTCCAAGTCTTCATCGAAGTGCCGAAGAAACTGAACGCTGAACAAGAGCGATTGCTTCGCGAATTGGCGGACCTGGACCATCAAGCCGTGTTGCCAGAGCGAACCAGCTTCCTGGGCAAACTCAAAACGTTCTTTGATACCGAATTGAAACCTCAAGAATAGTAACCCCATCGAATCCGATGACTAACGAAAACAACGACGAAAAAATCGACGACGAATTCGAAGCAACTGATGCCGCTTTCGAAGCCTCTGATGAAGAAGGCGGCCAGTCGGCAACCGTTCAATTCACCGAAACTCGCGACGACGAGATGGACCGGTTGCGGCAAGCCGCCGATTCGGCCGACAAGCGAGTGCTGATGGCTCAGGCCGAAGCCGAGAACTTTCGCAAACGGATGCGTCGCGATTTCGAAGACCAGTTGAAATTCGCGGCCGTGCCGTTGGTCAGCGACATGCTGCAAGTTCGCGACAACTTGCACCGCGCGATGGAATCAGCCGGCGACGACGAAGCCGTTGCCGGACTGAAGGGCGGCATCGCGATTGTTGCGAAACAGTTGGACGACACGCTGGCGAAGCACTCGATCCGCGAAATTCCTGCGTTGGGTGAATTGTTCGATCCGAACTATCACGAAGCGATCTCGCAAATGCCCTCGGATCAACCGGCGGGCATGGTCGCGCACGTCGCGGCAACCGGCTTCCAAATGCACGATCGCGTCATCCGCCCCAGCCAAGTCATCGTCAGCACGGGCAACGGTGACACGGAAGGCTAATAGGCTGGTGTTGCGTGTGTAAATGTTGCGCCCGTTTTGCTTCCCGCGCCGACGGCGCAAAACAGGTTATACGGGGTCTAGGTCGTGAATCGCCGAAGCGAGTTACGCGGCAACCGCATAGTGAACGCGAACAGCCCAACGCCCCCATCCACTCCTACTCGTCCGTCGACGACGCGCTGACGCCCAACGGTCGCAATGCGCGATTCCGGTTGCCTATTCGGCCCATCAATCATGGCGGGCGACCGCTCGTCTATCAGTCGCCCCCCCGCGACGGCTTTGGGGCAAGCAGTATCTCGATCGCGGCCACGTTAGACTGGATTGGCAAATCTGATGGAGCCATCAACGGCAAGCGGTTGGTGTCAGCAAAGTCACAACAGAATTGTGAAACGAGAGACTACGATGAAAATAAAAGCATCCATTCCCCGGCGACAACTCTTGAAGTCTGCGGCAGCTACTGCCGTGACCGCACCCTGGATCGTGCCACGTTCGGCCCTTGGTGGTCCTGGCTTCGTCGCGCCCAGTGACAAGATTCATCTTGGCGGTATTGGGATCCGAAATCGAGGTACGAAAGTACTTGAAACGATGCTGCCGCAACCCGATGTGCGGTTCGTTGCTATCGCTGACGTGCGTGCTGACCGGCGCTCGGCCGTGAAGCAGATGGCCGACCAGCAGAATGGCGACGATGCCTGCGATACTTATCGTGACTTCCGCGAACTGTTGGCTCGCGAAGACATTGACGCCGTGCTGATCGCGACCGGCGACCGTTGGCACGCGCCGATTTCCATGATGGCGGCGGAAGCAGGCAAGGACGTCTACAGCGAAAAGCCGTGTGCGATCACGATCGATTTGGCTCAGCGATTGGCCGATACGATCAAGCGAACGGGACGCGTCTTTCAGTGCGGCACGCAGCGCCGCAGCATCTCCAACTTCATCCACGCCATCGGGCTAGCTCGATCCGGGAAGCTGGGGAGACTTCATACGCTTCACGCTTCGATTTACAAGCTGCAGGATCGACACGATTGGTTGCCGGCTCAGCCCGAACCGCCGAAAGACGAAATCGATTGGAACATGTGGCTCGGCCCAGCACCTTGGCGACCATACAACCGAGCGTACGTCGATGGCCAGTGGCGTGGTCATTACGATTTCGATTCGGGGGCGAAGTTGCTGGACTGGGGCGCCCACACCTTGGATCTTTGTCAGGCGGCGGCGGGTGCTGATGATTCGGGCCCGATCGAGTTTGAACCACTCGATACCGAGGACGACAACGCGATCCAATGTCGCTACGCCGATGGTCTGAAACTGGTACTGCGGCGTAACGGTTGGCTGGGATTGGGAACCTGCCCCGTCCGATTTGAAGGCGACGACGGTTGGGTCGAAACGGGAGACTCAGGCCGTATCGCTGTCTCAATCGACTCGCTGCGCGCGAAGCTTCCCGATCCCACAATCGCGGGAACGACGCCTTCCACACATACAAGAAACTTTCTCGATTGCGTGAAGTCGCGAGGCAAGACGAACACGAACGAAGACATCATGCGGAAGTCGCACATCGCCTGTCACGCGGCTGCGATTGCGTGGAAGTTGGGACGCAAGCTGACATTTGATCCGATTGCCGAGGAGTTCGTGGGTGATGACGAAGCGAACAAGATGAGATCGCGCGCGATGCGTGAACCGTGGACGGTTTAAACAAAAAGTCCGCAACTTCCATTTCGCGTTTCCAAGATTTACCAGCCATGAAATTTCAATCGATCATCAAATGGTTCCCGTTCGTATTTTTGCTGACGGTTTGCTCGCCCCACTTGCACGGCCAAGTGACTTTGCCGGTTCCGGATACGGACGCCGGTGAGTTGGTCGCGGTGCTTGAATCCGACGGCCCGGTTTTCGAAAAGGCGAAAGCGTGCCAGCAGTTGGCGATCAACGGAACCGCCGACGCGGTATCGGCTTTGGCGGTGCTACTGGACGACGAGCAGCTATCGACGTACGCGCGCAGCGCCTTGGAGAACATTTCGGCACCGGAGGTCGATTTGGCGTTGCGTGAAGCAGCGAAATTGCTGGCGGGCGACAGACTCGTTGGCGTCTTGAACTCGATCGGAAAACGACGCGACCTGCAAGCAACGGGTTTACTTGCCGAACTGCTTAACCATAAAAACCCTTCCGTTCAGAACGCTGCGGCTCGAGCACTTGGGGCAATCGGCACGATTGAGGCCGCGGACCAGCTTAAGAAGTCGTTCGCGCAGGCGGCGGGATCGTCACGCATTTCAATCGCACAAGGTTGTCTTGTCTGTGCAAGGCGATTGGTCGCCGCCGGAGAAACGCAACAGGCCGTTTCGCTTTGCAACCTACTTCGAAGCGCGGATCTACCACAGGAACTTCACTGGGCGGCGACCTACAGTGCCGTCGCGAATCAAGGAACGGCGGGCGTGCCTTTGTTGCTTGAAATGCTCGACTCCGGTGATTCCGCACAGTTTCGGATCGCACTTCAAGCCGTTCGTCGAATCGGCAAGGCACCGAAACTGGCCACCGAATTGGCTTCGCGATTGGAGGGGCAGTCCGCCGAGAATCAAGCACTGCTGTTGATCACGCTGGGCGAGCTTGGTGACGACAGTGTTTTGCCGATCGTCGTGAAAGCCGTGGGGAATGACGCGTCTGATACTCGTATTGCGGCGATCAGTGCGTTGGCACGATTGGGTGACAACGACACCGCGAAGCTCTTGCTCGATTTAGCCTCGACCGACAATGTCGCGATGGCCAACGCAGCCCAAGCGGCGCTCGTCCGATTGCCGGGCGACGGCATCGATTCCGAAGTCGTCGCGAGACTCATAAGCGACCAACCCGCGATGGTCCTGTCGGCGGTGGAAGTGGCTGCGAAGCGAAACATCGCAACCGCGACACCGTTCCTGTTGCGACTGACCCATAGCGACGATGCCTCGATGCGTCAGTCCGCAATTCAGGCGCTGGGCCGAACGACGACGATTACCGATCTGCCCGCGTTGATCGGTTTGATGAGCACGTCGCTGCAGTCCGACGACTCTGCGATCGTTCAGAAGACTCTTGGGGCGGCTTGCGTCCGGATGCCACAAGACAGGTGCGTCCAGACACTCACTTCCGCGATGTCCGAAGTCTCGCCCGTCGCTCGCGTCGTCTTGCTTGATCAGCTTGCATTGGTCGGCGGAACCAAGGCACTCGGGGCCGTCGTGGATGCCGCGAAGAGCAACGATGACACGATGCAAGACGCCGCCACGCGTCTGCTCGGCGGTTGGCTTACCGCCGACGCCGCCACACCATTGCTAGAGTTGTCCAAGACACTCACCATCCGCAAGTACCAGATCCGCGTTTTGCGAGGATACATCCGCATCGCTCGGCAATTGGACATGACGACCCGCGAGCGAATGGAGGTCTGCCGCAACGCCTTGGCGATTGCCGATCGCGATGACGAGCGGAAGCTGGTGCTCGACGTGCTCAGACGCAACCCAACGCCCGAAGGACTACAAATGGCGAGCTCGCTGCAGGACAACGAAACGTTGCGGGGCAACGTCGATGTGACGATCCAAGCAATCAAGGCCGCAATCACGGTTGCAATCACGGTTGCCGACTCCGAGGGGACGAAGCGCTGAACCCTGCCCGGTCTCCATTGGAGTTTCCATTGCGAGATTCGTAGTTCTCGACTATGCGGCCAGCCGCTTGGCGACTTTGGGTGGTGGCTTTCGCCATCTCCGGTGCAACCACCAGTATTGTTCCAGCGAATCGGAAACGGCCCCTTCAAGGTGGTCGTTGTACCAGTTTGTCAGCGAGGTCACGCCGCTGCAAATGTCTTGGTCGACGGCCGGATCAGCCACCGCGTGAACGGAAATTTCGAACTGCATCGGCCGGGCACCGACGCGACGCGTGGAACCCACGATCATGGGGGCGCCGGTGCTGAGCGAGAACAACGATAGTGCTTTATGGCAAGACGCGGGCGCGCCCATGAAGTCGACCCAACACCCTTTCGGGCCGGCGTGCTGGTCCGCCAACAACGACAGGATGCCGCCACTGCTGAGGTGTCGATCGACGTCCGCGGCGCAGCCTTCCTTGTCGACCATCTTTTGACCCTTGGCGCTGCGAAATCGGTCGACCCAACGGTGGATGAATCGATTGTCGAGTTGCCGTGCGATGGTCAGCGTTTGGATTCCCATCAATCCGGATAGGTAACCGCCCACTTCAAAGTTGCCAAAGTGACCGGTGACGATCACGGTCGGTCGCTCAGAGAGCATCCGCGTCAGCATTTCGCGATTGCCTTGAAAAGTGACGTGATCGCGATAATTGACCAGATGCAGACGTCGCTGGACCCAAGCGATCTCGCAGACCATCAGCAACAGGTGGTGCCACATTGCTTGCCGCAGATGTCGGCGCTGGGCCTCGTCCGCCTGAGGAAAGATCAGCGACAGATTCTGGTCCGTTTCTCGGCGACGGATTTTAAGCTTTTCGCCGACCAACCACGCCAAAAATCGGCATAACGAGTCGCCCATATCGACCGGTAACGTCTGGATCACGGCGACCAAAAGTCGGACCAGGGCGTAAGCGGCGAAGTCGATGGCGAGTTTCATCATTCGATAATCTTCGCTAATTCCGGCATTGCCAGTCCAGATCGATTGGGCCCGCCTTGTTTGTTTAGCCTTCACCGTTCACCATCTTAGGCATCCCCTGATTGTCGACAGATTCACGCCCTTTGATAACGATTGGAACCGCGTCGAATGAATGATGCCTGCGCTGTGGTGCTCGCTGCCGGAAAAGGCACCCGTATGAAGAGCGATCTGCCCAAGGTTTTGTGCCCCGTCGTGGATCGGCCGATGATCCATTTCGTGCTGGATGCCTTGGAAAAAGCGGGAATTCATCGAAAAATCGTCGTCGTGGGTTACGAAGCCGATAAGGTCCGCGAAGCACTGGCCGGCCGCAAAGATTCGATCGAATATGTCGAACAAACCGAGCAACTGGGCACCGGGCACGCGGTGCAAATGTGCCGGCCGGCGCTGGAAAGCCAGACCGGGCCGACGATCGTGGTCGCAGGCGACTCGCCGTTGATCCAGCCGACCAGCCTGAAAAAGCTACTCGACCACTTCCGTGAAACCCAGCCGGCCCTACTGCTGGGGACGCTCGAAAAAGACGATCCGACCGGATTGGGCCGAATCGTTCGCGATGCCGATGGGAATTTCATGGGCATCGTCGAACACAAAGACGCGACGGACCAGCAGCGAGCGGTCAAGGAAGTGAATATGAGCACCTACTTGTTCCAGACGCCCGATCTGCTGGATTCGCTGAACCAACTCAGTTGCGATAACGCACAAGCCGAATACTACCTGACCGATAGTGCACGATTACTCCGCGAAGCGGGACGGCCGGTCGAGGCGATCGCGGTTTTGCAGCAATGCGAATCGCTTTCGATCAACAACCCCGACGAACTTCGGTTGGTCGACGAAAAGATGCGGACGATGGGTTATGCGTGAACTGAAAATTTTCAGCGGCCGAGCGAACCGAGACCTGGCGAACAAAATTTGCCGCCACCTGCATCTCGAGCCCTCGGCGATCACGCTGGGCAAATTCCCGGACGGCGAGAACTATTGCAAATTGGACGAAGACGTCCGAGGTCGCGATGTGTTCTTGATTCAACCGACTTCACCACCGGTCAACGACAACTTGTTCGAGTTGTTGATCATGATCGATTGCTGCAAGCGAGCCAGTGCCGAACGCATCACAGCGGTCGTGCCCTATTACGGCTATGCCCGCCAGGACCGCAAAGACGAAGGTCGCGTACCGATCACGGCAAAACTGGCCGCCAATATCATCACCCGCGCCGGTGCCGATCGCGTCTTGACGATGGATTTGCATGCGGCACAGATTCAAGGCTTCTTTGACGTTCCGGTCGATCACCTTTACGCGGCCCCGGTGTTGAACGAATACTTCAGCGAACGGGGTTTGGTCGACGATCTGATCGTGGTGGTCAGCCCCGACGAAGGCAGTATCAAACGCGCGCTCGGACACAACAAACGTTTGGGCGGATCGCTTGCGATCGTCGATAAGCAACGTGCCAACGCGCTAGAAACGAAACAGAACACTATCATCGGTGGTCCGATCGAAGGCAAGGTCGCGCTGCTATTCGACGACATGATCAGCACCGCCGGTTCGATCTGTGGCGCAGCAAGGTTGGTCCACAACGCGGGCGCTAAAGAGATCCACATCGCGGCTACCCACGGCGTCTTGTGTGGACCGGCCATCGAAAAATTGCGTGACGCGCCGATCGATTCGATCATTGTCACCGACACGATTCCGATCACGGCGGAAAAGCAGTTGCCCAACTTGGTGCAATTGAGCGTCGCCCCGCTGTTGGCCGAAGCGATCAAGCGTATTCACCACGACCAATCGATCAGCGAGCTGTTTCGCGAACGATAATTTGTCAATCGCCGGCCTTGGTCGCATGCTTGTGCGCGTGCCAAAGCTTCAACCCTGCCCACAGCGCCGCAAACGCGGTGACGAATGTTAACAGCGTCAAGAACGCGGGCCGAACGTACTGTGACGAAACGTGTTCGGCGATGGATCCGGTCGCACCCACCGTGCGGCCGATCAATCCCGATTTGCTGACGACGATCGGGTTACCATCGGCATCGAATACGATTTCATCGCCACCGAGGATCCGTTCGGGTTCGGCCAGAATCACCGCCGTGGTGGCGACTGTAAACAAAGTTTTTCCCGGATTGGCTTCGGCGAAGCGGCCCATGAATTGGACCATACGGGTCGCGTCTTCGCGCATCATCGACATCATGCCTTGCCGCGCCGTTGTCGGCAACTTTGACAAATCATCGGCATGCCGAGCGACCACGATGGCTTGATCGGTCCCCAGTTTCGCCGCCAAGTCCGCGCCGTCATCGCCCAGGCTGCGAACCAAAACCAAACCCACACCGGGATGTTTCAACTCGCTTTGCAGCGTTTTCGATCCGAACTTCATGGTGGCTTGTGCCAGTTCGCGGCCCGGCGCGCCGGCGGCAAGTTGGGTGATCGCTGCGCCCACTTGTTCAGCGGGCAAATCGTCCAGCGCCGTCAAAATTGGCGTCACGGCGGGAGCGTTGTCGAGAGCCGCGATCGCTTGGGGGCCATGCTTGCCAGCGAGCGCTGCGACACGTTCGACCGTTTCTTCGCCGCCTTCGCGAGCCGCCGTGGCGCTGACCCGCTGCATCAGTTGGCGTCCGCCCGTCTTCGACAGGTACTCCGCCGCTTCGCTTGCACCCTCTTTGCCAAAATATTTCACGATCGCCTTCGTAACCGACGACGCAATCGCTGGTGGATTGGCGAGTGCCGTGGAAGTGAATACGACAAAGCCAAGCACTGCGGCGGAAACACACAAGGATTTGCACCGGAGCCGGCGAGCGAAATCTGTTTTCATCGTTCAATCTGGGGTTGGACAATCTGTTGATAGAAACGTTCGCGATAGGCCGACAGCAGGTCGTCACATACGATCGGCAGCGCCGCCGTGACGCCACCGCTCAATTGATTGGATTCGGATGGTTCGATCGTCGCGTCGATCATCGGTGATCCGTACAGAAGCGATTGTCGAAGCGAATCCAGATACGACGTCATCTGGGAAGACAATTGAACCTGGAATTGGTCCGTCATGTACCAGTCGATCGCCATGCCGACACCGAGCCCGACGACCAATCCGACGACCGTTCCGGCAGGACCGACGACGCTGCCACCGCCCGCTCCGGCCGCGCCACCGGTGGCGGTTGCTCCCGCACCCACGGCCGCGGTCACGGCACCGGTTGCCGCGACGCGACCAAACAAACTGCCCACGACCGTAACGGCAACGTAGCTGCCGGCTTCGCTGACTAAGATTGCGGTCACTCCGCTGGTCACACTGGAAGCGCCTTGCTGGGCCGAATACGTTTGCAAGTCGTGTGCAACCTTTTCGAAGAACGGCCGGTACGAATCCAGGTTGATGTCCGGCAAGTCGGATGTGGACAACGAAGCATGGACGGAGGTTAGCATCCGTTTTTGGTTGGCGTCGACTTCGCTGCGAAAGTCCTGCAGGATTGCGCCGATGTCTTCGGTCAGACCCTGTTCGGAAAACAGATGCGATTCGAACTTGTCGCTGATGTAAACGCTGACCCGGTCGTCGGTGTTCCACCATTGACCGGGTAACTGCGAGACGATCGAAAATCGCGTCGACCAACTGGTAAGGTCGTCGACAAACGGTGGAACTTGGGATTGGTAGCCGTCGATCAGGCGACTCAGTCGTGTGATGCATCGATCTGCCGCGGCCCGGTTCAGTGCGTCGGTGGCTGCGATCTGGGGCTCGACTTGCTCGTCAAAAAACTGGCCCCGTTTTGCGATCAAAAGCGATTGAGAGCCTTCCGCCTTTGCGGGCGTTTCCACGATCGACGCTGGGGGTGACGTGGTGGGCGAGGCTGGCACCGCCGGCGGATCCGGTAGGTTCTCCGATGGGAACGTGATGAACGCGGTGATGCCCGCCGCTAGCAACGAACCGACGAAGGCGGCAACGAGAGGGACCGATCGACCAGAATTTCGGACGGACGCTCGTTTGTTTGGCATGGAGACTCCAAGACAGGACGATCAGAAACACCGATTATACGGCAAGCGACGGCCAACTTCGAAAGACCAAATGGGCCGCAAAATTTTCGCTCGGATAGCGACTAAGGGGGCTTGGTATCACCGTGCGCGATCACTGGGCTTTCTTTGACCGTCATAACCGCCGCTGGAAAGCTGCGTAAATTCATTCCACAGTGGGGTTTGAGTTGTGAAAAGGCCGTCCAGCACGTATTTTTAAGGTCTGCCACGCCGGCTTCTCTGGCGTCATCGATCCCAGCGTTGTCTCTTTTAGGTCTGCGCAGTGGTATCTCTCTCACTTCGTTCAAAGCCCTCCATGTCGTCTTCGCTGCCTGCCTCGGAATTACCCGCCCACTACCCTCGCGGCGGACGCCGTATCGTTCTTCGCGCCGTTCCCGACCCGATGTTGGCCGACGCGATCGCGGATGCCGAGCGAGCAAGGAAAAAAAAGAAGAAGAAGGAAAAGAAAGAACGCGCCCGGAAAGAAAAAGAACTGGCCGCCCTGCAAGCTGCAGCAGAAGCTGAAGTCAACGTCGAAGCGGCACCCGTTGTTGCCCCACCGAAGACCGAACGCGTTGCCGCGGAAGTCGACGTTGCTGCAGAGGTCGACATTGCCGAAGTCGTTTCAAGCGAAGCCGTGGTCAGTCACGCCCCTGAGGCTCTCGCCGAAAAAGTAGTCGAAGTCAAAGTAGTCGCTGAAAAAGAAGTCGAAGTCAAAGTAGTCGAAGTCAAGAAGGCTGACGCCACCGAACCAACGGACGCTGACAAGTCGACCGATGACGACGAAGAACCGGATGATCTCGCCGGTACTTTCGCAGGTATGGATCTGCCTCGCTCGGTTCAAGAAGCCATCGTCCGTTCGGGCTACACCACTCCGTCGGACATTCAAGCAGCCATCATTCCGCCGATGTTGGCCGGCCGTGACATCGTCGCCCAATCGCAAACCGGATCCGGCAAAACGGCCGCGTTCGCGCTGCCGATCTTGGCCAATCTGAAAAAACGTGCTCCGTCACCCCAAGTATTGGTGCTGGCGCCGACTCGCGAGTTGGCCGTTCAAGTTGCCAAGTCGTTTGAAACCTACGCGGGCGACTTGAAAGGATTTTCGATCGCGGCGATTTACGGCGGTCAAGATTACGAGCCCCAATTGCGACAACTTCGCAAAGGCGTTTCCGTCGTCGTCGGTACTCCCGGACGCGTGATTGATCACGTGCGGCGTGGATCGTTGTCGCTGGAGCATCTTCGATGCTTGGTGTTGGACGAGGCCGACGAGATGCTGAACATGGGATTCTTGGAGGACGTCGAGTTCGTCTTGCAACAATGCCCCGAGGAAAAACAAGTCGCCCTGTTCTCGGCCACGATGCCGACGCCGATTCGCCGCATCGCTGATCAACATTTGCGTGACCCGCACACCGTCACGATCAGCAGCAAGACGATGACGGCGGAATCGATCAATCAACGGGCGATCTATGCGACGCCGCGCGAGAAACTGGAATTGCTTCGCCGATTGTTTGAAGTCGAAGAGACGGATGGCGTGATCGTGTTCACCAAAACAAAAGAGTCGACGACGGTCGTTGCCGAAAAGTTGATAACGATGGGTTACAGCGCCGCGGCACTGAACGGCGACATGGCCCAAAAAGCACGTGAACGCACGATCGAACAATTGAAGTCCGGCCGCTTGGACATCGTCGTCGCCACCGACGTTGCCGCGCGTGGTTTGGACGTGCCGCGAATCAGCCACGTGATCAACTTTGATTTGCCGCACGACAACGAATCCTACGTCCACCGGATCGGGCGCACCGGTCGGGCCGGTCGCAGCGGCGAAGCGATTATTTTCTTGACCCAGGCTCAGCGTGGCAAATTGCGGTCGATCGAACGACTGACCAACCAACAGATACAAATCTGTGACTGGCCTTCGACCGAAGACATCAACAACAAACGGATTGATCGATTCAAAACCAAGATCACGCGTTCTTTAGCCGACCGCGATGTCACGTTCTATGAAGAACTGATCGGCAAGTACTGCGAAGAAACCGGCACGTCGATCGCCAAAGTCGCCGCCGCACTGGCGGACCAGATCAATGGCGGGCGTCCGTTCTTGGTCAAAGATCGTCCGAAGGCCGAGCCTCGATCGAAACGCGGTGACTTTGACGACGGCGGCTTCAGTGGCAATCGTGATCGTGACGGCGGACGCGAATCTCGCGACGAGCGCGGGCCACGACGCGCTGGTCCGGTGCGTCCGGGTATGCAGCGATTCCGCGTCGAAGTGGGCCGCACCGATGGCGTCAAACCGGGCAACCTGGTCGGCGCAATCGCAAACGAAGCCGGCATCGACAGCGAGTTCATTGGTCCGATCAGCATTCAGGATCACTTCACGACCGTGGACCTTCCCGAAGGCATGCCCAACGACATTTTCAATACGCTGCAGAACACGTGGGTGATGGGCAAGCGGTTGAACATCACTCGTGACATGGGCGCCGGTCGCGAATACGGCGGCGGCAAGCATCACGGCGGCAAGCCGAAATCGGGCAAGCACAAACCCGGCAAGATGAAGTCGGGCAAGGGAAAGCACTCCAAGTAAGATCCGCCCAATCGCTACAACCGGTTCCCGCGTGGTTCATGGTGACGTTTTGTCGACCCTGTGAACGGATGGCGAGTGCGGGAACCGAACGGCCGAGCAAAATTTCATCGAATCATTCCCCTTCGATGAAACTCTGTGTCCGACACGACTCAAAAATCTGATTCCAGCTTCGTCGCCGACTCGCTTGCCATCGGCATGGCGGTGATGTTGGCGATGACCATTGTCCAACGCGGACTGGGTTTTTTGCGCGGCATCTGGTTTTGTCGTTTGCTTGATGATGCGGTCGTCGGCCAGTGGTCGATGGCTTACGACTTTATCACAATGATCACGCCCGTCATGCTGTTGGGCATCCCCGGCACCCTGCCACGCTACGTCGAACACTACCGCGTCCGCGGGCATTTGACGCCGTTGGTCCGTCGCATCCTTTGGGTCACGGTCTCGCTGGGCGCCGCGTTCTTTGTCGGCATCATGGTCTTCCCCGACTTTTTCGGGTGGCTCGTGTTTCTAGAACCCCAAAGCATGTCGCTGGTCTACAGCGTCGGCGCCGGTGTGGTTGCGATCGTGGTCTTCAACTTCGTCTACCAGATGGTGTCGGCACTGCGACAAGTTCGCGTCGCGTCGATGATGCAGTTTGTCCAGTCGGTCGCGTTCACCGTTTTGGGGATCGTTTGGTTGACCGCCGGTGGTGGTCTGACCGGACTGGTTTATGCGTTCATTGCGGCGACTGTCATTTCGACGTTGCCAGGATTGAACTCGCTGTACCGCGGTTGGGCGGGCTTACCGATCAGCGAAGAACCGTTCGATCCGGCATCGATGTGGCGTCGGTTGATGCCGTATGCAGCCGCGCTGTGGGCGATGAATTTACTTTCCAATGTGTTCGCACTTTCGGACCGCTACATGATTTTGCACATGTTGCCGGGCGGCGAAATGTCGACGCAAGCGGCCGTGGGCCAATACCATAGCGGCCGGATCATTCCCGTTTTGTTGACCAGCTTGGCGACCATGGTCAGCGGTGTGTTGATGCCGTACCTGACGGCCGACTGGGAAGCCGGTCGCAAAGAACAGGTCCGCGAAAATTTGCGAAGGATCCTGTTCGCAGCGTCTGCGTTTTTCACGGCCGGCTCGGCCGCCGCTCTTGTCATGTCGCCCTGGTTCTTCGAGGTCGTTTTAGAAAACCGCTACGCGGCCGGTCTGCAGCTGATGCCGATGACTTTTGTTTTCTGCATCTGGGTATCGTTGGCGACGATCGGGCAAGACTATTTGTGGGTGTCGGAAAAGGGAAAATGGGTCGCCGTCGCAATCGGGATCGCGTTGGTCGTGAACGTGTTGTTGAACTATTGGTTGCTGCCGATCTGGGGACTCGAGGGCGCCGTCATTGCAACTTTGGTCGCCAACGGCGTCATGCTGTTAGCGTTGTGGTTGGCAATGGCAAAGTTCGGATTCCGTTTGGACCTGACACTGTTGATTTTGTCCGTATTGCCGGCCACCTTGTTGGCCGGTCCATGGATCGGATTGGCCTGTGTCGTGATCGCATGCGTGGGCAGTGTCGAAGTCCGCGGCTGGTGCGATGAAGGAGTCGCGTATCTGACGCTAAGGCTGAGGCCTCAATCGCAACCGACGAGCTAGTCATCAAGGGTGGCCGGACGCTGCGGCGACCGTTACGCTCTTTCGCATGAACTTTCTATGCCATGCGATTCCCTATCTTGACCAACCGTTGCTGGCGATTTCGACCGGCGTGCCGGATTGGATGAGCGTTGTGGATCGCAAGGTTCGCGCTCGCGGAAAATTGGCGGCCCAGCACGTCGACAGCCCCGATCCCGACTTGGCCGCCGTTGCCAGCGGAATCATCCGGCACATCGAAGACGACCGTTGGTTCCACGGCACCGAAGCGTTCGTGGAAACGAACTTGCGATTGGCTGTCGAGCTGCGTGATTTATTGCCTGGCGATACCGGCTTTCGCCCGATGTTCGTCGGACACATTTTGATCGAAATGCTGTTGGATTCGTATTGGATTCGCGACGACCCGGAAATCGGCAGAAAATACTATGACGCCGTGGCCGCCGCCGACGCCGAAGTCGTCCAAAAATGTGTGGTTGCTATCACGGGGAAATCGGTTTTAGGGCTGGTGCCGGTGATGCAGCGATACTGTGACGTCCAATTTTTGTACGACTACCTGGACCACGAAAAACTGTTGATGCGGATCAACCAGGTGATGAAACGTGTCGGGCTGAGCGAATTGCCCGAGTCGCTGGTCGGATGGCTCGCCCAGGCCGACAAGCTGGTAGAATCTCGTCGAATCCGAATGCTGACGCCGCCGGACGGTTCGGACCCGTTCGGCTTTCGCAGTACTGTTTAGTTAACCCAAGAGAATTGATCGCGATGAAATACGGAATGAACCTGCTGCTTTGGAGCGGCGAAGTGACAGACGCCTTGTTGCCGGTTTGCGAGAAACTGAAAGCGGCGGGTTACGATGGCGTCGAACTGCCGATGTTCAACCTGGACCTGGACTACGCGTCGCTGGGCAAACAACTCGACTCGCTCGGTCTTGCCCGAACTGCCGTTACGATTCGCAACGAAGGCGACAATCCGATCTCGCCCGACAAGGCCGTTCGCGATCTGGGCGTCTCGCTAACCAAGAAGACTCTCGATGCGTGTGCGGCCGCGGGCGTGGAGACTCTGGTCGGTCCATATCACTCCGCCATCGGTGTCTTCAGCGGCGCCGGCCCGACTGCCGACGAGTGGAAGTGGGGCGTCGACAGCATGCGACAAGTCGCCGAGCACGCAGGCAAAGTCGGCGTCAAGCTAGGCGTCGAAGCGCTAAATCGATTCGAGTGTTATTTCTTGAATACCCACGCCGACTCGACGCGTTTTGCACGCGAAGTCGATCATGAAGCGTGCGGCATCATGTACGACACGTTTCACTGTAACATCGAAGAAAAAAATGTGACGGCCGCCGTCAAAGCGGGTGGCGACAAACTCTGTCACATTCACATCAGCGAGAATGACCGCAGCACGCCCGGCGATGGAGCGATCCGCTGGGACGAAAACTTCGATGCGATCGTGGGCTCGGGCTATGACGGTTGGATGGTGATCGAAGCGTTCGGTTTGTCACTGCCCGAGATCGCAGCGGCAACCAAGATTTGGCGCAAGATGTACCCCGATGAAATGTCGCTGGCCACGAACGGCTTGAAGTTCATGCGCGGCGAAATCGAGAAACGCACATCATGAACGACGAAACAACGAATCGCGTGTTGATGTTGTCGGGCGACTTGGTTTTCGGTTCTCGAGTCAAGTCGGCCGCCGAACGTGCAGGCTGGGGTTTCGGTCTGGGTGGCCGGTTGCCCGACGGTGACCTTAATGATGTCCGCTATGTCATCGTTGATTTGTCGACACGCAGCGGTATCGTCGGCACGATCGTGGGCGAATGCAGTCAGCGATGCCCCAACGCCAAGTTAATAGCTTACGGTCCACACGTCCAAGTGCCGAAATTGAAAGCAGCCCGAGATGCCGGCATCGAATCCGTGATCACCAACGGTCAATTCGACGCGATGTTGTCGACGCTGTTTGACTAACGAATCTGGAAATTAAATCCACGACGACCAACCGGCACGCTCGTCACGGGCGTGCCCGAGGGCAGACGGAACAGATCCCGGCGGACACGCTTCGTTCCGCCATTCTCTATCGGTTCGACAGCTTGTCGCCATTCCACCACTTGGCTTGGTGTTCGTCACGGTTCCAAACATCGTCGGGCACTTCGTCGGGTCCCGCATCCAACCATTCGTCTCGAGCGATTGCCGCTAGAGCGTGTTCGGCGTCTTCGATACGGCGCCCCGGTTCTTGTTCGAACCATGCCCAACCGATCGCAGGCTCCCTTTCGACGTACTCTTCTTCGATGTATTCGGGTTCTAAAGCCCGCTGTGGTTCGACATACATCGGCTCCACCCGTTCGACGTATTCGACAACACGTTTTTGGGGTTTCGGTTTCGGAACCGGTTTGGGCTCGGGTCGTTCGACGTAGATGATCTTCGTTTCGACCTTCGGCTCGGGTACCGGTGCCGGTTTCGGTTTGGGAGCTTCGATATTGACGACGACCGGTTGCGGCTCGGGTTCCGGCTCGGCTTCGAGAACCTCTTCTTCCTCTTCGTACTCTTCTTCCTCGTACTCGACTTCTTCTTCGTATCGTTCTTCGGGTTCAAGAATGGTCGCGCGACCGGGCGTACCTTGGGCGGGCATCAAACGGACTTCGACTTCGATGTCGTGGAAAATTTCGACGATGTGTTCATGGCAGGTGAACATCATCACTTGGTGTCCGAGTTCGGCGAACGTCTTCAGCGTTCGTGCCGCATGGATCGCACGGTCGCGGTCAAAGTTCACCAACACGTCGTCCAGCACCAACGGCAACATCACTCCACGGCGAGCGTAGGCGGCCGCCAAAGACAATCGCAGTGCGATGAAAACGGCTTCCCGTGTTCCACGGCTGAGCACTTCCAGCGGCAACGCTTTTTGGTCGGCGTCGTCGATCTTTAACTGGTTGGTGCCAAGCGGAGTCCAGATCCGGTTGTACTTCCCGTTGGTCAATTGACCCAAGAATGATGAAGCCTCGCGAAGCGTTTCGGGTTGGCGTTCCCGTTCGAATGTGCCGCAAACGTCTTCCAACAAGCAGCTCGCCATTCCTAGCGTTTGCCAACGGCGGACCATCGCTTCGATACGTCGTTCGACGCATCCGAGTTCCAATTGAGTCACCGACAAGCGATTGTCGTCACCGAGATGTTTCATCTCTTGAGCCAATTCACCCAGCGACGTGCGTAGCGTTCCGACGCGTTCTTCGGTTTCGGTCATGCGCGTCGTCAGCGAATCCCATCGTCGTTCCAGGTCGGCGGCCGTGGCGCCTTCGATCTCGCGAGCCACTTCGTCGTAGTCGACGTGTTGGCCGACGATGGTACGGATTTGTTTATCCAAGTCGGTCAGTTCTTTTCGCAATTCGGCCAGCGTGGCTTTGCTGTCGACCATTTGATAGAACTGTTCGGGCGTCGCGACACCGCACTTGGCCCACAAGGCGCGGCGTTGTTGGTCGGCCCGTTCGAGTGCCCGATGGTGCGCACTTTGCTGCCGTTTCAGTTGGACGTCTTGTTCCTTCAACTCGCGGCGGCGTTTAATCCAGTGCGTTTGTCGCGACAGTTCTTCGTGCAAATGGTTCAGTTGGTCCAACGGACTGGTGCGCGGTTTGAAGCGGTTAGCCATCGACGCTTCGGTCACCTCGTCCACGTCGGCTGCACCGCGAGCGGCTTCTTCGTTGACTTCCAAGGCTTCCAAGTACAACGATTCGATCCGTTTGGCGATCGATTGACGTTCTCGGCGGCGCTGGTCTTTTTCGGCAGCCAGCTCGTCCAACCGGCGGCGACTCGCTTGCAGCGTCTCGTAGCCCTCGCTCAGCTTGCGGACACTCGACGACGACAACGACTCACTCAATCCCAATCGTTCCAGCGTCGATGACCATTGGCGGCGGGCATCTTTCAAGCCTTCGGCCGCCTTGCTGGCACGGTTCCGCGCGGTCTTGTAGGACTCGAGTGCTGCTTGATGATTGTGGTACGTCGGTAGCGACGCCTCCAGTTCTGCCAACAATTGCTCGGATTCACGCAGACGCAGTTCCAGCGATTCACCGCTGGTCGGCAACGTCGAATCCATGCTGGTGCGTTCACCTTCGATTTCGCGAATTTGGCGACGAAGCGTGTCGATTTGTCGTTCGCAATCTTCGCGGTCAAGCGACGTCGAACGTTTACCGTTCTCTAGTCCCCAATAGAACGCCAACATGGCCATCGAACCGAACAGCATGCAAAGCATGCCCCACGTTGGGTCCGGTCGGCTGACCAACCAGTTGATGTTGAAGAAGTTCGCAAACCCGTAGATCAGGGACATGCCACCGGCGATGAACGGGACCGACAACAGAATGAACCGATCGACCGGCAGCACTTCCGCCGTCGTCAGATCAACGGTTTCGCGTTCAAGTTCGCGGTAGTGTCGCTTCAGCTTTTCAAGGTGCTCGCCGACTTGGATGCGATGCTTCAGCGCCGTGACCGTTTCGGTTTGGGTGCGGATCGCTTGCTGCAGATTGGTCGACCGTGCCCGTTGCAGGACTTCGTTAAGCGACTCGCCCAACTTGTCGGCGCGAGTCTTGTGGCCGGCCCCTTCGTTGCGCGACTGCTTTAGTAGAAACGCTTGTTCGCGAACCAGTTTCGCCGGATCCGAAAGCGCGCTCAAGGTTTGTCGCGAAAGGTCCGGCAGTTGCGAAGAATCGCCTTCTAGCAAAGATCGTTGGTCCTGTTCATCGAGGCCAAGTTTCTCGGCATCGTTTTCAAGTTGCTTCTTGGCCTTTTCGATCTGGTCGTCGATGCGTTCGATTTGTTCTTCGAGGGCTTCAACCCAAGTCGCTTGTTCCGATGCGGCTTCGATCCGGCCTTGCAGGTCCAGCATGCGTCGGCTGACCGGCAACTGTTCCGCCTTGTCGCGGATCGCCCGTCGTTTCGATTTGATTTCTTCTAGCTTCTGGCGCCGTTCTTCCATTGAAGCGTCGATCTGGACCAGTTGGCCCGGTGCTTCGTCGGGCAAGTGAATATCGGCTTCGCGGTCCGCGATTTGTTGGCGGATCAGATCGCGTTTGCGCCAAATTTCGTGAACGCTGGTTGCCGTTTCGACACTGCGCGCCTCACGTTCCCAAACGCCGGTGCGCTCGGTCAGTTGTTCGATCTCTTGCAATTGGCTGCGGCGCTGAGACGCCAATTCGCTCCATCGGCGACCACCGCGCGTCAACTGGCTGACTTCGTCGCGAAGCCGTTCGCGTTTGGCGATCAGGGTCGCGATTTTGGATACTTCCGCTTCGTCGTCCGCCGATGCTTTGCCGACCAGTGCCTTTCGGCCACCGCGCAGATTACGCAGCACGTCGACCAACGAAACGCGATCAAGTCCGCTGGACAGCTTGTACAGTTCGTCGGCCGCCGACGTATCGTCGAGCGTCGACAATTCTTGAAGTTCGCGCATGCCGATTGCGAAGACGTTCGTAAAGATCGGCTCGTCGATCTGTCCCAACAAACTTTGCAATCGGTGTTGGCCCTGGCTGAGTCCGTCTTGTCCGGTGACGGTCAATTGCCCGTTGACGCCGTTGTCGGTCAGTTGGCTGTGTCGGCGGATTTGATAGCCGCCGCCGGGTCCGGTAGCGCGAATCGCGCCGCCCGGGGTACCGCCGTGAACCGGTGGCAAGTACTTGTCGCGTCGGTCGGGTGTGAATCCGTAAAACATCGCGCGGATGAATTGCATCAACGTCGTCTTGCCGGCCTCGTTGGGACCATAGAACAACGTCATGCCATCGGGCAGCGAGTCGACCGATAAACCGGTCCAGACACCAAAGCCGTCAATTTGAATGTCTTTGATTCTCATGATTTTTGCACCAGGTTTGGCTTGCCACCGCGAAGCATTTCGACGCCCAACAGTGTGGCTTGATCGAGCAAGTCAGAGCGGTCTGACGACGAGACTTCGGCCAGCATCGTGGCCATGTTGGACGGCATCGACGCGGATTCTTCCGTGAACGGTGCCAAATTCAAATCGCGACCATCGAGCTTGCGGTGTTTGTCCGCGGCTCGCAAAAAATCGCCTAGGATCGTGTCTTCGTCGTGCCACGATTTGGGATAGTTGCGTGGCGCGCGGACTTTTAAGTTGCACGTCCAAGCCGATGGCGAACCGTGTCCGTATTCGCGACGGACCCACGCGATCAGTTCTTCGCTGTCGCCGATCGACAGCATCGATTCGTTGTCCGTGACCGAAATGTCCCAGCCGACCAGCAGATGACGGCCGCCGTTTTCGTGCTGCAATCGAACGATGCGTTCACCCATCACGTTGCGGATACCGCCGACGGCGTTGATGTCCGCAGCGGTCAGTGCGACTTCGCAGTATCGGAACGAATCACATTCAATCGAATGCACTCGAGTGGTGCGATCGGCGTCGACGTCCACGATGCTGTATCCATGGGCGCCCGATTCGTCCAGCGATCTTCCTTGTGGTGAACCGCAATAGACCGCTGCGCCCTCGGCGCCACCTTCGATCGATTCGCGATCGTGTTGTCCGCCCAGGGCCCAATAGTCAAATCGTCCTTCGGCCAAGGCGTTGGCATCGGCGGTGCCGTAACCGACCGCGACGGTGTACTCGTCGGTGGGATCGGTGCGATAGCTGGGGACGTGCAAAACGCTGCGTCCTTCGCTGCTGCGTCCGACCACGTGACAGATCGTCCGTCCGGCTCGTTCCACGGGGATGGAGACCGCGCGGTTCTTGGGGAACAGCGTAACGTTGGGCGGCAACGGCACCGATTCGGGCCATTTCGCCGGATCGTCGGCCGTGCCGGCGGTCCAAAAGACCGGTTTGTGTTTGGCGTGCAGCTTGTCGAAGTAGTCCAGCAGCATGGCCATTCCATGCGGGCCGGCCGATTGTGGCGAAAGCAGGTCGCCCGACAAAACGACGAAATCAATGTTGTCCACAAGCGCGGCTTCGAAGACCGCCGCCGCCGCACGGCGCGGTGCTTCGGCCATCGCTTCACGCAAATGGGGTGGCAGCGCATCGAGGTCTCCCAAAGGAGTCTCAAGATGAAAATCGCTGGCGTGGATAAAGCGGAATGACTCGCCCGGCATTGGTTCCCTCCCTGCTTGTCATGACGGCTCACCTCGTGTGAGCGTTCACCGGCCAGTGTAAACGAATTCGTGAAACCGAGCCAAGGTTGGTTTTTACGGGGGAAAAGGGCAATGTTCCACGGTGGAGCGTCGGGAGGTCGGATTTCTTGCCTGTTTTTGAAAATCTTGAGATCCACCGCTAGACCATTGATTTCTTCCTGCAATAATCGCCATCTGACCTTTCTTTTCTATTCAACTTATCTGTAAAAGTTGCCGTCATTGACGGCATCCGAACGTGGCGGATCGACCACATCGCTTTTTCGCGTTTCGCGAAGGTAATCAAAACACATCTGATGGACGGATCACTCGCCCTTCTGGGTACCACGGGTACTCTGATCGGTCTCGGAGCGCTCGAATCGCTGGTGCACCAGCGTCGCCTCAACACCATTCCGCTACGGATCCACGTTAACGGAACCCGCGGAAAATCTTCGGTAACGCGTTTGATCGCGGCCGGATTGCGAAACGGGGGCGTTCGGACTTGCGCCAAGACGACCGGCACCCTTGCCCGGATGATTTTGCCGGACGGTTCGGAATATCCGGTTTTCCGCCCGGCTCGCGCGAATGTCATTGAACAAATCCGTATTGTCCGCGCGGCGGCCGAGATGGAAAGCGAAGCCTTGGTCATGGAGTGCATGGCGCTTGTGCCGTACTTGCAATGGCTTTGCGAATTCCGGTTGGTACACGCCACCCATGCGGTAATCACCAACGCCCGAGCGGACCACTTGGACGTCATGGGACCGACCGAGCATGACGTGGCGCTGGCTTTGTTGGGCATGGTGCCCAAGAAGGGCCGGCTTTACACCGCCGAACGACGTCACTTGGAAACGTTCCGCCGTGTCACCGATGAACGGGAAACGGAATTGATTGCGGTCAGCGAAGAAGAGGTCGCGGCGATCACACCGCTTGAGTTGTCACAGTTCTCGTTCATCGAACATGCCGAAAACGTGGCGTTGGCGTTGCGAGTGTTGAAAGATCTGAAAATCGATCGCAACAAGGCCTTGCAGGGCATGTGGAACATGACGCCGGATCCCGGCATCATGACGACCGCCGAAATTAACTTCTTTGGTCGCGAGATCGTGTTCGTCAACGGCTTTGCCGCCAACGACCCCGAATCGACTGAACGCATTTGGGACATGGCGTGCGACCGTTATCCCGATAGTGGTAAACGCATCATTATCTTCAATTGCCGATTCGACCGACCTGATCGATCGAAACAATTGGCCGAAGTCTGCGCCCAGTGGCGTCCGGCGGATCACTACATCCTGATCGGCTCGGGCACTTACATTTTCGCCAAATACGCCACCGCGGGCGGACTGGATCCGCGCAAGTTGGTGATGGCCGAAGAAGACTCGCCGCAAGAGATTTTTGAAAAGGCCGTCGAGCTCGGCGGGCGATCTTCGATGGTCATGGGAATGATGAACATCGGCGGCATCGGTTTGGAAATCGTGCGTTACTTCCGCAACCGCAGCACCGTTGGCGAACGCGCCTTTTAAGCAACTCCTGCATTGCCGTATGCAGGTGCGTCAACAAAACATGCAACAAGCGTCACGGTTTGATTCTGCGAAGCGGCGCCGCAGGCTCACACGTATTTCTCAACTCTCTCTTGCAACCACAAACGAACCAACGTCCCATGGATACTCTTACCGTCGCAATCGGGATCGGTCTGGCGGTCAGCCTGCTGTTCTCGGAATTGTTCGGCCTGGCGGCCGGCGGGATGGTCGTACCGGGCTACATCGCTCTGTCGCTCGACCGACCGCTCAACGTCATCGTCACTTTCGCCGCGGCGATCGTCACGTACTACATCGTGTACACCCTGTCGAACATGATCGCGATCTACGGAAAACGCCGAACGGTGTTGATGGTATTGATCGGATTTTTGGTCGGCGTGTTTATGGAACGATTCAGTTTGTTTCAATCGTCAGCGATCGACCCGTCCGACCTTAGCCTGTTGGATGAATCGACGGACTACGAAGTGATCGGTTACATCATCCCCGGACTGATTGCGATCTGGATCGATCGACAAGGTCTTGTCGAAACTTTGGGCATCCTGTTGACCGCCTCGACGGTCGTTCGATTGGTTCTGATTCTAATGGGATTGGAGTTCGTACTATGAAACGACTCTATTGGAGACCACGACAAGTATCGCAGACGGTCATTTGGTTGATGGCGGCGTTCTCGCTGCTCGGCCTCGCATCGGTCGAACGATTTCGCACGCGAGCCCCACAAGGTGACCTCGACGCGAAAATGGAAGCGTCCGGGTTGGCATTGGAAATGATGCGGGCGATCAAAGCCGAGAAAATGCACATGTCGCAGTTGGCCGACGACTCGATCGATCCATCAGGATCGGGCATGATCGGTCAAATGATGAGCCCTGTGACCACGTTGACAGGACGGCTGAGTGCGAAGCAAACCGCCGTCAATCCGAACTTTGCCGCAGTGATTGTCGAGCAATTGATCGGGGCGGGCGTAAAATCGGGTGACTTGGTCGCCGTCGGTTACTCGGGATCTTTCCCCGGGATGAACGTCAACGTTTGTGCGGCTTTGAAGGCGGTGGGTGCCCAACCCGTCATCATCGCCAGCGCCGGGTCGAGCCAATGGGGCGCCAACAACCCCGACTTCATGTGGATCGACATGGAAAGCTTGTTGTACGAAGAAGGTCTGCTGCCGTTTAAAGCGGTCGCGTGCTCGATCGGTGGCTACCAAGACATCGGACTGGGGATGACGACCGAGGCCCGCGACATGGTCAAGAAAGCGATCAAGCGAAACAAGTTGCCGCTGCTGACGTCGACCGATTACGTCGAAGCCATCGAAGAACGGATGCAGATTTATCGCAAGCAATCCGGTGGCCGAGATTACAAGGCGTACATCAACGTCGGTGGCGGTACGATTTCAGTCGGCCGCAGCATGGGCAAGCGAGCCTATAAGCCGGGATTGAACTTGTCGGCGACGCGCGACGTGTTGCAAATCGATTCGGTGATGACGCGGTTCATGACCAAGGGCACGCCCATCATCCACGTTGTCGAAATCGATCGCATGGCCTTCAAGTACGGCTTGCCATTGGCCCCGCAACAAATGCCGCCGATCGGCGAAGGCGGGATCTACAATCAGACACGCTACAACAAGTTGTGGACGGCAACGGTTCTGATTCTGATCCTGCTGTCGCTGCGAGCGCTTGTGTTGACCGACTTTGGTTATCGGTTCGTCAAAGGCCGCGGCGGAAAGAAAGCTGCATCGTCGCCTGAACCGATGGTCTAGGCCGCGCACATTCGCGATTTCCCCGCGACATCAAATCGCCGGCGGCGCAAGTTGGGCATCAGCCCGACTTGCCCGACGGCGTTTTTTTTTACAGCACCTTCGCCGGTGTCTTTCGTTGTTCCTTGATCAGTCGGCTGATCAAGTCGTCGACCGTGATGCCATCGGCGTCTGCGGCAAACGTCGGCACGATCCGGTGACGTAGCACCGGGTGCGCCAACGTCTCGACGTCGTCGATGGTCACGTGAGTTCGGCCTTGCAACAACGCACGGGCCTTGGCCGCCAGCACCAATTGTTGGCAGGCACGCGGCCCGGGCCCCCATTCGATCATTTGCTTGACCCAATCCTTGGCTTGGGGGTCACGCGGACGAACGGCGCGGATGGTATCGAGCACCCAGTCTTTGACGTGCGGCGGCAGCGGAACGCGACGCACGGTTCTTTGGAACTGGATGATTTCTTCGCCGGTCACCACCGCTCGGGCAGCACTGTTGAACGACGACGTGGTGCGTTCGACGATCTCGGCTTCTTCATCCCGCGTTGGATAATCGACGACGACCAAGAACAAGAAACGATCGCGCTGTGCCTCGGGCAGCGGGTAGGTACCCTCTTGTTCGATCGGGTTTTGCGTCGCCAGCACAAAGAACGGTTCATCCAGCCGGTACGTCTTTCCCGCGGCGGTGACTTCGTGTTCCTGCATGGCTTCCAAAAGAGCCGCTTGTGTCTTCGGTGGCGTGCGGTTGATCTCGTCGGCCAACAGCATCTGAGTGAAAACGGGGCCCCGCTCGAACTTGAATTGTCGGTGACCCGTTTGCGGGTCCTCCTGGATGATCTCGGTGCCGGTGATATCGCCCGGCATCAAGTCGGGCGTGAATTGAATGCGGCGAAATTTTAAATCCATGCTCTCGGCCAACGTCTTCACCATTAACGTCTTGGCCAGCCCCGGCACGCCTTCGAGCAAGCAGTGCCCACGAGCCAAAATCGCGATCAGCAACTGTTCGATCACCTCGTCCTGTCCGACGACAACGTTCCCGACTTGTTCACGAATATTTTGACAGGCGGTTAGCAGATGCTTTGCGGCAACGAGGTCGTCTTCCGATTCGATCGGCGGAGGGTTCACCATGGTGGGACATCATTTGGCAGAGGAAAGAACTGGCCCGCTCGCGTCGTCACGATGCAAAACCGTGCGGGAGACCGCTATATTAGCTGGATCGCTCCATCGCTTTGCCGGCCAATTCGTATTTTGCATGTTTCCTGGCCGAATTTGCCGTCCGATTTGTGGCGTCCACGCCCCCCTTCCCCCGTTGATTCATGCCGTCGTTGTTTGTTGTCCGAGGCCGCGACCAGGGAAAGCATTTTCAGCTTTCGTTGCCGTTGTATCGAATCGGACGCGAAAGCGGCTGCGATATCCAACTGCTCGACTCGGAATCGTCTCGATCGCACGCCCAGATCCAACGTGACGATGGCGGTTCCTACGAAATCGTCGATCTCGGCAGCAGCAACGGCACTCGCGTCAACGGCAACCGCGTGATGCGACACGTCTTGGGAAGCGGCGACCGTATCGAAATCGGTAGCACACTGATGATCTATACCGGTACCAGACAAATCGGCGCTGGTCAAAATGCTGCGAAGCAAACCGGGTCCACCAACGCGGACTTGATGAATGCGGCCCATGGCGTCGACATCGTTTTGAAGAGCACCGACGACGCCAGCCGCATCGTGTCGTCCTTGTCGCAATCTTCATCCGACAGCAAGGTCATCGGCGATACAAGCGGCGGCGCGGCGGTGCGGCGATCCGAAGCAGACCGTTCGCTGGAAGTGATGTATTTGACCGCAATCGCGGTCGGACGCACCGACGATTTGAATGAGGTGTTGAATCGGATTTTGCGATTGGTATTTGATTGGGTCGAGGCGGACCGAGGTTGCGTGATGCTACGCGACGTCGCCACCGACCAATTTCGCCCAGCCGCTCGTTGCGATCGCGAAGATCCGACCAATTCAGTCCGCGGCAAACCAATTGCAATCAGCCAAACGATTCTTGATTACGTGATCAAGCACAAAGAGGGCGTCCGCACAAGCGACGCCAAAGACGATATCCGCTTTGAGTCCGCCGCATCCATCGTCCAAGGTGGCGTGCGAGAAGCATTGTGTGTTCCGCTGCAAGGCCGGTACGCGATCGTCGGCACGCTTTACATCGACACCTACACGTCGCCGGGCCAATACATCGCCAGCGGCAACAAAACTCGCTTCAACGATGACCACTTGCGTTTGATCACGGCGATCGGACACCAGGCGGCGCTGGCGATCGAGGATACGTTCTATTACTCGGCGCTGGTTCAAAGCGAGCGGCTTGCTGCGATGGGCCAAACCATCGCAACGTTATCGCATCACATCAAGAACATCCTGCAAGGGATCAGCGGTGGCAGTTACCTGATCGAAGCCGGTCTCGAACGCAATGACACCGATGCCGTTCGTCGCGGTTGGTCGATCGTGGATCGAAATCAGGACCGCATTTCGAACTTGGTCATGGACATGCTGACGTTCAGCAAAGAGCGTGAACCGGAGAAAGTCGAATCCGACT
The DNA here is from genome assembly GCF_007860125.1 of Rubripirellula tenax. NCBI lineage: Bacteria > Pseudomonadati > Planctomycetota > Planctomycetia > Pirellulales > Pirellulaceae > Rubripirellula > Rubripirellula tenax. The sequence continues at coordinate 969,400 of NZ_SJPW01000001.1, read as the reverse complement.
TGAACGAAACCGTTGCCGACGTCGTCGAGCTGATGAAAACACGAGCCGAAGAGTTGCAGGTCGAGATCGGTAGCGATTTGGCCACGTCGATGCCGCTGGCAAACTTCGATCCAGATGCGATTCACCGGGCGGTGATCAATCTGGTCACGAACGCAATCGACGCCGCATCGGGCCGCCTAACCCGCGAGGAAGATTTCGACGCCGACGGGGACGACGAATCGGTCGTCTCGGAACCCGAACCGGGCAAAGTCTTTGTGCGTACTCGATATCAAGCAGGCGAAGGCTGGACCGTCGATGTGGTCGACAACGGACCAGGTGTTGCACCGGAAGATCGGGAAAAAATCTTTTCGCTGTTCGAGTCGCGAAAGGGGATGCGGGGCACGGGACTGGGGTTGCCGGTCAGCGCGAAGATCATGCGTGAACACGGCGGCGAGATCACGATCGTCGACCCGGGAATCGGCCGGGGCACGTGCTTTCGGCTGCATTTTCCAGATGCGAGCACCAATCTGTCCGAGTTGGCCCGAAACGACACGATGCTGTAGTTGCAAACTTGTCGCGTGAGGCGACTTGACGAACGACAGAACGCGGCGACGCGAAGAGCGGCATCGGATATCACGATGTGATTGGCAATCGTAAAAAAAGCGTCTGCCATTCATGACAGACGCTTCAGTTGGATTCACGCTGCGTTTCGACTTCCGCACGTCACCTACTAATTCGACTCTTCCATCGATTCCCCGACCTCAGTTTGAGGATACGTTCGGGTTTCGGGGTCTGGCTGGACTACCGTTGGGCCGTCACTGCCACAACCTGACGCAGCGAAGAGACAAGCGGTAAACAACAACATGAGGAGCGATTTCATCGAGAACTTTCTTGCGTTGGTAGGGAATGAAGATTTTTGAGCTTGTTAGCGAGGGAACCGCAAAAAGAATGACCATCTGGCTGGCCTTGTGATCCGAGCCAGCCAGATGGTTCTTGTCAATTTACCGGAGGCCGTAAGCCGTGATACGCTGCCATTGAGTGAGATCAAATTTCCGTATCGATCACTTCTTTATTGCCCTTGGTGCCGAGTGCGCCCCACAGCCCGTAAGGGCTTTGCGAGCCGGCCACGGCGTGTGGCGATGCGTTTGTTGGGGTGACTACCCGTGCTGTCTGGTCCCCGGATTCGATCGAGTCCGTAAAGAATTTGATTGCACCGTCCGACATCAGGATGTGGACACCGCCCTGGTGTTGGCTGCTCGGCGACAGAAGGCCGGCGCTCCGCGCGCCGTTGCCGACCCGGATGGGTGAGTTCGGCGGGTGGATCGTGTTGAACTGACCGTAAACACCTTGCCCGTTAGCCCATTTGTAGCCGCGGCCTTCGTGGGCTGCTCCCGTGGTTGCGGTAGCATTCCAAAATTGAGGGCGAAGAGGGTCAACTTGCTGGCTTCTAAAAGTGCTTGGATTATTTCGCATTCCGTTCCAGCCCGCACCCACAGCAATCGTCCGCACATTGCGATCGCCCAGGTCCGTTGCAATTTCCCCCATGGCAATGGTGTTGGAGGTGCCGTCCAAGATGTCGCGGAACTTTGTGGCGTAGTGCGGCACGAAGACGCCGCGCGCACATGCCTGCATGTTGATCGACCGCGTTTGATTGGGCTGCAGATCATTTGAAAGTGGACCACGGTCCATGTTCCAAAATGTGTCGCCGGTGCACGCGACGTAATTGGTTCGTCCCATTGCGGGTAAGCCAACGCCTGGATCGCTGGGGCACCGAAAACTTGGCAGCTCGGTCATCCAAGGTTGATAGCCGTCGTTCGGCGTGCCTTCAAAAGTAGGCGTTGGCCCCATCGACGGCCATGCAGGTGAGCGAGGAGTCGTAGGGTTGTTGAGGTCAAAAACATTCGGGTTTGAAATCTGTTCCCAAATCGCTTGCTGCTCGATAAACGGAGTAAGGCTGACGAGGACGCTTAACTGCATCAAGTTCGCGACGGTGGATTCGTCGAACTGACCGTCACCGGCGAAACCGCCCGGTACGGTCCCATTCTGAATCATGGGAAGCTGCTTGTAGGCCGAGTGATAGTTGTGAAGTGCAAGCCCGATCTGCTTGAAATTGTTGCTGCAGCTCATTCGTCGAGCGGCTTCACGAGCCGCTTGCACCGCTGGAAGCAGAAGTCCGACGAGAACTCCGATGATGGCAATCACGACCAACAGCTCGACGAGCGTAAAGCCGTTTTGCTGGAAACGCTTTGTGTTCATAACACGATCTCCGAAAAACATAAGGAAATAGGACACATTTGGGCCTCGAGTAAAAGGCACCTCCTAACTTTAGTCCTAGTCCTGCGGGGGCAATGTCTATCGTTTGGTGGACATCGGGGAAGTTTTTTGGCTCTGATTTTGGCCTCCCGTTCTTGGCCCCCAGTTCATCGACTCGATCGATTCACCCGTGCCGATCATCAGGAAAGACGCCAAGCCGATGCGCCATGTCAATCGCGGCGGGTGCATTTTGCACATTCAGCTTCTCGTAAAGTCGCCGGATGTACGTCGCCACGCTGCCGTAGCCGATCCCCAGTTCGCTCGCGATTTCTTTCTTCACCATGCCCTTGCTAAGCAGCACTAGGATTTCTCGCTCGCGTGGGGACAAAACGAGCTTGGGGTCGGTCTTGGTCGGCGGTCCTTTGACCATTTCCATGACGTACCGAGCGACCTCGCCGTCAAGCGCCCCACCCCCGGCCGCGACCGTCTTGATGCCATCGACGATTTCTTTGGCCGTCGCCGACTTCAGCAAGTAACCAGCCGCCCCACGTTGAATCGCATCCTGGATGTCTTTTTTCGCACTGGATTGAGTCAGCACGATGATTTTGGCGTGTGGGGCGATGGCTAAGATCTTCCCAATTGCCTCAATCCCGCTGATCCCCGGAAGATTCAGGTCCAACAAAATGACGTGCGGTCTTTCTACTGCATCCAATCGGCCCAACCTCTGGACAGCCATCTCGGCCGTACCGAAAACGCCTATCAATTCGATGGCTGGATCACCATCGATGGTCAGCTCGATGACGCGTCGATAGCTGGGGTGATCTTCGATTAAGATCGCCTTTGTGATCTCGTTCAATGGAACCACCTCCGCCAGCCGGTCCATTGGGAACGACGAAGTACAAGGTGCACGGAGGTGCCTTCGGTCGGTGCCGTGTCGACACGCACTTGAGCACCCAACAGTTTCGCTCGGCGTAATAGTGATGCTGGAATGTCGCGATCGGTCGCAGTCGGCAATCCCTGTCCGTCATCGGCGACAGTCAACCGGAGCTCTTGCGGGGAAACCTGTAGAGTCGTCATCAGTTTGGTCGCTGATGCGTGGCGACTGATGTTCACGATGCACTCTTTGTAGAACGCCAGAAGGTCGGCGCGAGTTTGAGGTCGCAATGATTCAAGATGCTCCGTCCCGTTTGCTTCAAGCTGATGATCAAGTCCCACCGCAATTCGCTCAACCGCCTGCTTCATCAGACGCATCAGGTCGGAATATGGAGCGTCCTCCTTCTCAGTACGACTCATGTACCGCAATGAGGCCGAGGCGTCTTTGGTCACACTGCGAATCTCGGTGAGCATTGACTTCAGCATCGCAGGAGACTCCGCCGCATCCTGCGCAAGGTCGCTGAGCAGGCCAATGGAATGGAGGTCGGCGCCCAGGCCGTCATGAAGATCGGCGGCGAATCGCCGTTTCAAATGATTGGCCTGGCGAACTTGATTGATACGTGCCCACACCAATATCGCGATGCTCACGGCAATCATCCCCGCGATGATTCCAAGTGCCCAACGAAAGTTGCGATTCTGTATCACGCTTCGACGATCGATTTCCGTTCGCACCTGTGACAACTCGATCGCGAGGTCATGCCGACGCGCCAATTGCGACATCCATTCTCGCAGTGTCAGAATCGGTCCAAAATGGTTTTGGCCGTCGGTGAGTGTCCGTAACTGGCCATCCTTGGTCACGGCCGGCCCATCTACGTTTGGTAACACGTTGGCTGCTACGTTTCGGCTGTTCTCAAAAATCTCAACTTCTGCAAATCCCATGCAGCGCCATCGTTTGCTCGCTTCGGGAGCTTGGTAGCCCTGCATCGCAGTCAACCGTACGAAACGGCATTCCCGCGCAGCGAACTTCCGCATCAGAATCGGACCAGAGTTATAAATGGATTGTTTTTTGTACTCTGTCAGCAGCACCTCGTCTGAAAAATCGGCCTGGTTGGCCCCACTGATGACAAGATGGTCGGGTAAGGCATAATCGGCATGGTGAATTTTGGGAACGTTTGCATTCTGGTCTGCGGAATGAAGATGGATGCGGTTGATCCGTCGGACTGTTCCCAAGTCAAACGTGAACGATACGCGGTCCTTGGCCAGAAAGAACGTAACGTAGGGAGTGCTACCGTCTCCCAGAGCCGCGTCCATCAAATACGGCATGAAACCATCGACCAGCGTGTTGCTGTTGATCGATTGGCTGATGCGGGTCCAACCCACCGATGAGGCTGCCGTTGTGCATCCCGACGCGACGTTTTCTTCACCCGAGAACACGATGATTTCGGAAACTTGGCACCGATATCGTTTGTCGAGTATGCCTTGAGAGAGCTGATTCGCTTCCACACGGACCCATGACCCCAGCGTCGGAGGGATGGGGATCATCACCGGCGAATTGCGAGGCAACAGACCATCGCGTAGGCCCAGCGATGCGACCTCCTTTCCTTTTAGGTCACCTTGCTTGCCGATGAATACCTTGAATTCCAGTGGGAATCCGTCAGCCTGGATCACGCCTAAGGAATCTCGCCAAAGAACCGGAGTCAACACGACGAGATCAATCAGGCTTTCGTCTTCAAAGTCAACACGAGCCCACTCGGTAACGTTGCCATCGGGATGCGAACTCGATTGCCACCCCAGATTTCCGACGCCATTTCGAAAGGTCGCCGATGCGAGTTCTTTTTCTTCCGCCAATCTCTCTGCGTATAGCGTCTCCAACTGTGTACGAGACAGGGCTTGATACGGCGATGTTGCATGTGACATCACAAGCCATGTTGTCTGCAACGCTAGTAGAAGAATCCACTTCATGCTGGGTAGGCGATGCCATTGGGACCAAATGCGTTTGAATCGACAAGTGCCTCATTCTAACCGCTATGTCGATTCGGTTCCCTCGTCAGACCGGTTCTCGAGACGAGGAATTCGTGAAAGGCATTCGAGTGTCAACAGTTTGGTGGACATGAGGGCAAGTTACGTCAGGCTAATATTGTCAAAAAGCATTCCAACGCGGGTCTTTTGATAAGATGGCGTTCAAAGCTCTTACGAAGTCACGACGTAGGAAGCCACAAACTCGGCCGCTTCCGAATCTGAGCGACTTGCCAACAGATTGGCTCGCTGGAAAACTTGGGCGTCGGGTCGTCAGCCAGTCAAGCAGCGAATTACTCCCAGACGAATGATCAACATGCCATTTCGATTTACTTTTTCCGTCGTCGCCGTCCTTGGTTTTTTGTTTGTCACCGAATCCTTGGGTGATGAACCGGTGACGATGACGTCGCTGTTGCACGAGATGACCGACCGTGACAGCGTTGCACGTTACCCGAATCATGATTTCCGACTGAAGCAGGCGAGCAGCTACAACCGTGCTTCCAAAACTCCCGATGATCCCAAGGGTTGGTTCGACAACATCGATCGCAGCACGAACGATAGCCACAAGAATTACGTTCGCGTCGAAGAGACCGGTGGACGTAAAGAGTACGTGGTGATGGAGCACGAAGGGGCCGGAGCGATCACGCGATTTTGGGTTCCCTGGCGAGACCAACTGAAGCCAGGCACCGATGTCATCATTCGGTTTTACCTGGACGGTGATTCAGAGCCGGCGATCGAAGGAAACATGTTCGATCTGTTTCAGGGCAAGGGGCTGATTCCGTTTCCTCTGGCCCACGAGTCATTGCGTTCGGCGGTTTCGTTCTTCCCGATCCCCTATGCCAAAGGCTGCAAGGTGACGATGTCGGACCAGCCGTTCTTCTTTCAGTTGACCTACCGAGAATATTCGGACGATGTCGCCGTGAAGACGTTTTCGATGGAAGACTTCACGGCCGCGAAACCGATGATCGACACGGCTTGCCAGAAACTCTTGAATCCGACCGCATCCGCTGCGGGTGAAGTGGTGGATCTGAAAAAGTCCATTGGCGGTGGCAAAGAGGAGTCGGTTTCGTTGCCCGCGCGCGAGGCCGCCATCACAGAGTTGTCCGTGAAGCTTGGCAATTACGATGATCCGAATGTGACTCGGCATGTCGTTTTAAAAATCAGCTTTGACGACAAGGAAACGGTTTGGTGTCCCATCGGCGACTTCTTCGGGGGTGGCATCGGATTGAATCCCTTTCAGGGTTGGTACCGTACGGTTGATGCCGACGGCAAGATGAGCTGCCGATGGGTCATGCCGTACCGAGACAACGCGAATGTCTCTGTCGTGAACTTGGGTGACGTGCCAGTAGACGTTGAACTATCCGCAACGGTCGGCGATTGGAAATGGGATTCTTCCAGCATGTACTTCCACTCAGGATGGCGAGGGCAATACCCCGTGCAGACGTGGCCTTACTCGGATTGGAACTACGTCACATTAAAAGGTCGCGGCGTTTACGTCGGTGACACCCTGACGATCATGAACCCCGTTGAAAGATGGTGGGGCGAGGGAGACGAGAAGATATTCGTCGACGGCGAGTCGTTCCCTTCGATCTTTGGTACGGGCACGGAAGACTACTACGCGTATTCGTGGGGCGGTCGCAGCACCGACTTCTACGAGCATCCTTTTCATGCTCAACCGTTCAGCCACAAGTACAACAAGCTGAATCGAAAGCCAGGCAACGAGAAAAACACAAAAGGCTTCAGCACCGAAACTCGCACGCGATCACTCGATACGATGCCGTTTGCTAGTTCTTTAAAACTAGACATGGAGGTTTGGTCCTGGACGGATTGCGAAATGGGCTACGGGGTTGGTGCATACTGGTATGGCGACGCGGATACGACATCGAGCAACAAACCCGATCCCGTCGAGGCGCTCAATGTTCCGCCACTACCGGACATGAGTACAGCGGACCCTGAAGTGGAAACCGCACCAAAGGCAAGTTCCAATGCGACTGAATTCAAAAACGCAGTCGAGTGCGAAAAAATGGAAGTCGTTTCAAAATCGGAAACGGTCGTACTGAAGCCACAGAATCTAAGAAAGCTGAAATTGAAGGGCACCTGGAATCTGGATACTCACGTGCTGTTCAAGGATGCCCAAGTCGGTGATGTCGTGGAGCTTCGTATTCCGGCGTCCAGTCCTTCCGCAGAGAAACTGGTACTGCATGCAACAAGGAGTCAAGACTTCGGCATTGTGCGTCTGTCGGTCAACGGCAAACAGGTCGCACCGGATGTGGATCTCTATGCCGCCAAACCGATTCCGTCGGAAGCGATTCAGTTGGGCACGTGTGACTCTGTGAATAGTGCCTATGTGTTGCGTGTAGAATTGGTCGGCAAAAATCCGCAGAGCAAAGACGCATTCTTCGGCCTTGACTGCGTGACGCTGACTCCGGTGGAATAGTCGTTTCCAGTTTGGGGACTATTGCCTTCAATCATCTCGTAGTCAACGCAGCCGTCGCGATGCGGTTTGCAGACTTTCTCAAGCTCGCGATTGTGCAGGCGACTCATTTTCCAGGATGAACAGAGCTGAGAATACAAGCACGACGCGCACGCGAGTGAATCACGGTTCTCGGTCTTACGTTGTTGCAGACGGATCAGAAAACGCTGAGACTCGCTCGCGTGCACTTCTCGCATTGCAAATGCCAAATTCAACAAGCGAATGTCCGTGCCCGATCGTAGCGAGAACGTAGGGACCTGGATCCTGCGTCGCAGTTTCCGTTACAAATATCGAAGCGAGCGTAGAGTTTCGGCCTGCATCCCAGTGTTGTTGACGAGGTTACCGTCGTGAGAACTGAGCCAGAGGCGTCGAACGAAGACATTTATTACGATCTGTTCAACCACTCGCCCGACATGTACGTTTCGGTTGATGCAAGCACAGGTTTTATTGTGCAGTGCAACCAAACCTTGTTGGACCGTCTGCAGCGATCTCGCGAGTCCGTCGTTGGTACCGAGATTTTCTCGCTCTATCACCCCGATTGCCACGACGAAGTGAAACGCAAGTTCCAGGATTTCTTGGAAACGGGCGAGATTCGCAGCGCGGAACTGACGCTTGCGGACTCGCATGGGAACGGCATTCCCGTAGTACTGAACGTGTCGTCGGTTCGTGACAATACGGGAAAGATCATCGCCAGTCGCTCCGTCTGGCAGGACGTTACCAAACTGCATCAAACGCGACAAGAATTGCAGCAACTCAATCGAGAACTCGAGTCTCGTGTTGCGGCCCGCACGGCCCAGATCGAGCGTCGCAATGCGGATTTGGAAGAACTGGCTCGCATTCTGTCTCATGATTTGAGATCGCCCCTGCGCGGGCTTCGGTTGATGGTGTCGTGGCTTCGTGAAGACTGCATGCACATTTTGCCGGAATCATCCAAAAAGATGATGGCCCAACTGGATCAGCGTATCGGTCGCATGGATCAGTTACTTCAAGGGATTCTCGAGTACGCCCGACTCGGCCGACACCAGCCTTCGTACAAGGTTGCGAATATTGGCGATGACTGCTTGCGCATTAAGGAATCCCTTGAGCGACCTGAATCTTTCAAGATCATCATCGAAGAACCCATGCCAACCCTTAAAACGGACAACATCGCGTTGTTTCGGGTACTGCAGAATTTGATATCCAACGCCGTCAAGCACCGTGCCACCGACGACGGCGAGGTCAGAATCTCGCACCGCGTCGTCGACGGTGTCGATGAATTCTCGGTCGCTGACAACGGAGGTGGGATTGAACCTCGTTTTCATAAGAAAATTTTCGAGATGTTTCAAACGCTTAGCCCAAACGATGGCGACGAGGCTAGCGGGATTGGTCTGTCGATCGTGAAAAGAATCGTCGAGGATGCGGGCGGTATCATCCGCGTCGAGTCCAACGGTCTTGGCACGACGTTTCGGTTCACGTGGCCGGCATCGATCGAAGCGAACGGCTCGGGAACGTAAACGTGCATTTCGGCGTCTTTCCCCAGGCGTCCGAACACTGATTCGGGCAACAACGTGTGGTACACTCCGGCTACCCTTTGCCCGCTTGGACCTGCAATGACGCCACAAGAAACCCAAACTTCTGACATCCAAACCATTCGATTGCTATTGATCGAAGATAGTTCGCATGATGCCGAGTTCATTGGGGCGATGCTGGAGCGTTCGCCGGAAATTTTCGTGAAGCTGACTCACCTTGCCACCTTGGCGGAAGCGGTGGAGGCGTTCAAAAAAGAGACATTTGATGTCATCCTGCTTGATCTCGGCTTGCCGGACAACCATGGCACGGATGCGATCGCCTTGTTGAGGGCTCACGTGCCCGAAACCCCCATCGTTGTACTAACAGGCGACGAGCGAAATGAGACCGCGATCAACGCGATCGATGCGGGTGCTCAAGACTATTTGCCCAAGCAGCACGTGGTGGGTTCTCTGTTAAGTCGGATGTTGACGCACTCGATCGCCAGACAAAACAGACTCAATCAAGCAAACACAGATGCGTTGATTGATTCGTTGACTGGGCTAGGAAATCGCAGGTCGTTTGACAGTGAAGTAGAGCGACGCATGCACGATTTCAACCGACATGGATTCCCCTTTTCGGTCGCGATTCTTGACATTGATCACTTCAAAAAAATCAATGACAAATGGGGGCACACGGTTGGCGACGAGGCGCTCAAAGTCGTTGCGAAAGCGATCGCGTTTCAAGGACGTCAATCAGATCACTTCGCGCGCTATGGTGGTGAAGAGTTTGGCGTTGTGATGCCTATGACGCCGATCGAAGGTGCCCAGATTGCAGCGCTACGGTGCGTCCATCGCGTCAAAGAAGCCGTCGTCGGCGAAGGCAAGTTCAGCGTCACGACCAGCGGCGGCCTGGCCGCTGTCATGCCCGGCGATACGACTCTGTCGATCGTCGAAAGAGCAGACGCGGCTCTATACGAAGCCAAGCGACGCGGTCGCGACCGATTGGTGAAGAACCAGGATGGCGAATTTCACGACGTGACTGCGAGTGCTGCTCCCGTTACAGAAGCCCGACCGGATGCCGGAGATTCGGCTTGAAGCGAGCGTGAAAAAGGGTCCGCCTTAAACAGATTCGAATTCCGGCGGCAACTTTCCCTGATAGCGAGCGTCGGCATACGTGCGGTACCACGACGCGGCCAAGTTCATGGTTTCGTGCCGAGACAGCGACAGAGCAGGTTGTAATTCGGTCGCATGTTGTTGGACGCGGTCGGCGAACTGGTACAGCGTTTCGGTGGGGCGCCGAACCAGCGACAGCTTTTTCAATCGTCGATCGACCTGTTCCAACCGACGGCGGCATTGTTGGTCCAAAAAGTTAATACCCGCCCGCGACGGTTTCCAAAACTTGGTCCACCAGATGTAGGCCAGTCCGCAAACGAGCGGCAGTTGTGCGATTCGAAAGAGAAACAGCAACGAATCCGTCACTCGCATCGCAAACAAGTATCCGGCGATTCGTGACAGCCACCCTTCGTTGTCGGAAACGGCAGTCACCAAATCGGATGACCCATCGAAGATGTCGCCATTGTCGCTGGCATCCGCCGCAATCGTCTGATAGACGCGTCCCGGCGTCGACTCTACCGCAAACCATTGTCCCGATTCCTCGTCAAAGGCTTCGGCCCAAGCGTGTGCATCTCGATTTCTCGCCAACCATAAATCGGGTTCGCTTTCGCCCAATTCATCGGCGACATATCCGGTCACGTATCGCGACGGAATTCCGGCATGGCGCAGCATCAGCACGGTCGCTGAAGCAAAGTACTCGCAGTGCGCTACGTGACGTGTTTGCAGAAAATACGCCAGCGGGTCGACTCGCGACGGAGCCTTGGTCTTGTTCAGGCCGTAGCGGAAGTTCTTCTGAAAGTAATTACTGATCGCTTCACTTTTCTGACGAGACGTTGTCGCGCCCTCGCACACTTCGTCGGTGATGGTCGCGACAAGGTCGGTCAGGCCACGCGGGATATCCTCTAGCGCGCGACGTTGCCCCGGGGCAATCGTTTGGGCGGCCAGCCGATCCGAGACGCCGGCGACGCAGGGAAGCGATACGTCAACGCCAACCTTGATGGCAATGGATCGAGAGACAATGATTTCCTGGCTGGCGGCTTCGATCCAGCTGGTCGTCAACGGCAGAAAGACCGTACGACCTTTGGTCGGGTCGGCGTAAATTTCCAATGTGACCGCACGTTTCACGGATGGCGAATTCGCCACCTCGGGACGTAGTACGAAGCGATTCAATTTCCGACGGAGCGTGCTTTTAGTGGATGTTGCTGCAACGCCCGAAGGCTCTAAAACAAAATCGCCCTCCGCGACGTCGGGGTTGTCACCGTCTCGGTTGCCTCTGCTTGATGAATACCAACGGCTTGATCGATAGACGTCGAACACCGTGCCCCGCAAGTATCCCGGCGGCGAATTGGCAAACACGCGCAGTGCCAAGCCTTGCGGGTCAATGGTCAAGTGTTCCCGGACCGAACCAAGTCGACTGCCGCTGACGTATCGCGTTCCGCCAACGTAGCTCTGTTCGCCAATCACATCCAACGACGCTTGGAGCTGATGCTTGAGATCGTCTTGGATACCCGGCAGCATCGACTCGGTGACACTGGCCACGGCACTTGTCACCATCATCAATACCGACAATGCGAGCACTGCACAGATCGGCCCCAGCCAAGCCGATTTCTCGTGATCGGCATTCACGTACGACAGCGGTTTGGTGGCGCGACCCTGCTTCGCGGCTAAGATGATCTGCGAAGCGGCACAGAATCCGACGCAAGAGACCAGCCCAACAGTGGTTTGAGCCGCCAAGGATTGGCTGACACCCCCTGCAGCCACGCAAAGCATCATCATCGTCAACCCAAGTGGCAACAGCGACACGTGGCCCCGCTCCGGACGCGAAACCCAAACCACGAGCGAGATGAAAAACGCAACGTGCGCAACGACGTCGACGCCAAGGGAGATCACGTTCGCGCCGACGCCCATTCGCCCGGATACCCGCCACGTGAACGTCAAACCCATGACCGCCAAAACGAACGCGAACTGCAACATCCACTTGATCGAACGAGGCACCGCCGATCGTTTCAGAACAACCGCCGATCCCGACGTTCCGAAAAAGTGCCTAGCCGCGACCACGGCGACGGCCAACAACGTCAACGGCCCAATGACGGAGAGACCTGAAAACGTCGATGCAAGAAACATCATTTCGGCGACCAGCAAAGCGCCAAGCAGCAATTTCGCTCTTTCGAATTTTGCCTGTTCAGTCATGGCGGGCACTCTGACCAACGGGGTCATGGGATGAGTCGATGCGAATGGTTGTGAGCGAGCCTGGTACGGACTGGCCTTCGAAGGATGTGACTCTTGTCGTTAGGATCAGCATCGGCGAGGAACCGCGGTTGGCCACGGCGTCCGTGATGCTGGTGTCGGCAAGTTCCGGTGCAACCTGTTGCGCTGCTGCTAATTGAATCAACAAGGGTTCGTTGTCGATCGCGACCGGCGCCGATTGAAAGGGGTTCGTGGATTCCGTCGATTCGCCGGTCACAAACAATCGAACGCGAACTTGGCGTCGACAAAGGTCTGTCACCGCTACCGCCGCCAACGACAGCAGTCGCTCAAGCATTTCCGAACGGGCTTCGTTTGCCGGATGAGCAGGCGATGCGTGAGCGTTGGCGGCGATGGAGGTGTCGACGACGATCGTGACAACCTGTATCGACGGCGATTGAAACTCTCGCACGATCGGGCGGCCCAACCTGGCCCACGACCGAAAATCCCAACGTCGTACCGGCATGCCGACTTCGTACTCGCGGCTGCCCGTGTAATCGAGTGCGTCGCCGGCAAGCAATCGATGTGACCATCCGCCCAACGCATCGAGCAGGCCTTTTGCGATCGGACCATCATCGTCGGCAAGAAGTCGCGGCGTGATCGCGATCTCGGGTGTCGAGGTGATGGCGCGTTGCGACCGGAACAAATGAAACGGGAACATCGACTCGACGGACACGCTGGGCAATCGCCAAACACCACGTTGGTTGGAAATCAACGAACACGACACATGGCGGCGTTGCCCGGGCGGAATCAAGGATAGCGATGGTTTTTGATGGACGGAACGAAAGTCGGCCTCCCCGGCTTGACGACCCCGTCGACGTTTGGGGCGTGCAAAGTCCACGGTCAGATCCATGGCGGGCAACTTCGCTTGATTGCGCAGGTGCATTTCGACCGGAAACGGTTGTCCGGCAGGCGACGACCGTGGTAACGAGAAGTCGACTTTCAATTTGGGACACATCAAGCGATTGATGAACCATCCGACGCACAGCATCGAGGTCGTCGCAGCGAACATTCCCATCCATGGGTAACCCCAAACGATGTTGATCGAAACGATCGCAATCAACAACAGCGTGACGGACGCGCCCGTCATCGAACGGCGGATCGATCGGACAAAGAAAAAGGGAAAGGTGATACAACTTCCGATCCAACGCGATAGTCGCAATGCACGTCGCCGCCGAGACCGGGGGGTCACAGTGAGTGGTGATGTTTGCGCTCGCCCCGTTGGTGACTTCGTCGACGCGTCTGATATCGCCGTTACGCTCACACCGGCACCTCCACCTGCTGAATCAGGTCGGCAATGATCAGCGAGGTTTCACGATTGGTCGCCGAAACGCTTCTTGCCGATACGCGATGCGAGATCGTTTGTTCGGCCATGGCTTGAACGTCGTCCGGCATCACAAACCTTCGCCCCATCAGCACCGCGCGGGCTTGCGAGGCGCGCAACAACATTTGTGACCCTCGCGGGCTGCATCCAACCCGCAACCGAGAATCGATCCGAGTTCGTCCGACGAATTCGACCAAGTACTCGGCCACCTTTCGATCCACCGTCACATTTCGGACCATCGATTGCAGCATCAACAATTCGTCTCGCTGCATGACCGGTGTCAACTGATCCAGCGGGTCGTCGGCCGTTCGATCCAACAACAGATCGACCTCGCTTTCTGCGTCCGGGTAATCCATCGACAACCGAATCAGGAACCGATCAAGTTGCGATTCCGGTAAGGGGAACGTTCCTTCGAAACCGCTGGGATTTTGGGTGGCGATGACAAGAAACGGCTGTTTCAGTCGATAGCACTCGCCGTCGATGGTGACTTGCGATTCTGCCATCGCTTCCAACAACGCACTTTGAGTTCGCGGTGACGCTCGATTGATTTCGTCGGCGATCAACAGGTTGCAAAAGATCGGACCGGCGCGAAATTCGAATTGCTGATTCGACGGCTGATAGACCGAACTGCCCAAGATGTCGGCAGGCAAAAGATCGGGCGTGCATTGGACGCGACCAAAATCGAGTTGGATCAATGCCGCCAACGACTTGGCCAGCGTCGTCTTTCCGACACCGGGAACGTCTTCAAGCAGCACCGATCCGCCCGCCAAGACGGCCGTCAGCACCGAGTCGATCACGGCGTCCTTTCCGCGAATGACGCTACGCAATCGCGACCGAACGTCGTTCAATTTGGCCAGCGGTGAATCGTCCGTCGAATCCGTGACTGGATCGACATTCGAAGGGGTGGGCGGACTGCCCTCGGCGTGCTTTCGAAGAAACAAGGAAGTCTCGACAGGTTCAGATGAGATGATTGAAGAGGCGGAGGCGTCCGACATTGTAGGTGACTTGAAAAGCCGCATGCAATTGTCGGCTATTTTGTCAGCCCGTACATGAATACTGCTGCGGCCACGGAAACATTCAAGCTATCGGTGTTCAACTTCATTGGGATCGTGATCCGGTCAGTCGCGGCCGCCTCGACGTCGCGGCCGACCCCGTCGGGTTCGCTGCCCATGACCAAAAGGATGGGGCGGTCATCGCGTCGGAATTGATCCAACGCGATCGCTCCGGGCCCCAACGTGGTGGCGACAACGCGAATGTTGTGATCGGTCGCCAGCGCGGTCAACTCGGCGAACGTGTCATTCACATAGAAGACCGATTGCTCGAAAACCGTCCCCATGCTGACGCGGATCGAGCGACGCGAGAAAGGATCCGCCGTTCGCGGTCCTATGACCAATCGATGGACTCCCAAAGCGGTTGCCGATCGGATCATGCTTCCCAAATTTTCGGTCAATGACACGCCGAACACCGCCAAAGCCAGCGGCGGATCCGCGGCATCGAACGACACGTCCTTCAGCAGTGCGGCGGGCGGACGCACCCCCTCGGCCAGAATTCCGCGGTGGAAGTCGTATCCGACCAATTCCCGAATGTCGGATGCAGAAACTTCAAAGACGGAAACATCATCGGGCAATTGGCAAAGCACATCTTCGTGACGTCCTTGCTGGACCACGACGGACCTGATGCTCAAACGGCTCTGCGCAAGTTTGGAAACACAAAATCCGCCTTCGACGACGAACGTACCGGTTGCCGATCGACCGGCCTCGGTCTGCAAGTCGCGATAGCGCGACAAGCGTGGATCCGCTAGGTCATGGATCTGGATTCGGGGCATACTTTATCTATCTGCGGCATTCTGCGAGACGTCAGACAATCGTTACAGTTGCCAAAGTTAGCGTGAATAGAACAGTTTTCGTTCGGGACGACGTCGATTGTGTTGATTCCACGCATCACTGGGTTGTCTATCAGCAACATTTGGGTGCAGAGATGGCGGACCGTCAAGAGATCGGGCCGCCATGTCGCTATGCGATCGGGGTACTCGTCGTATTCGCAGTCCAAATAGAAACACAAAGCAGCGTGTGGGGCACACACGTTGTAAGCCCCAAATTGTACCATGCCCATTCGCGTTCTTATTGTTGATCCGCATGTGATGACACGTGCCGGGGTCAAATTAGCCTGTCAGTCGTCCGACGATCTTGATTGCGTCGGCGAAGTCGACACGATCGATGAAGCGATTGATGCGACGCCGCAATTTCGTCCCGACGTTGCGATCATTGACCCAGGCGCCTGCGGTACCAACCCTATTGAAGGGTTGATTCGATACCGAAACCGTTTCGCCGATCAATCGATCTTGGTGTTCACCAGCAACGACAGTCCCAATCTGGCCGCGGAATTGGTCAAGTGCGGCGTTGCCGGCTACTTGATCAAAGACGCCTCGGCCGACGAACTGACTTGGGCGATTCGAAGCATCCACGACGGGCGAGTCTTTTTCAGCCACAAACACCACGGCGTCGGATCCCCGAAAAAGGATCATGCCAAAATCGATGTCGTCGCGAATGCGGCTGCATCAAGCGATGCAACGATTTCGGCCGCGGCGACTTGGTCCAACGACGCCGAGCAATCGGCGGCGGACATCGACCTGTCAACTCGTGAACGCGAAGTGTTGACCTTGATTGCCGACGGCATGACCAACAAGCAAGCCGCCAGCGAATTGTTCCTGAGCGTGAAGACCGTGGAAACGTATCGATCGCGAGTGATGCGGAAACATCAATTGAAGGATCGTCACGAATTGGTGCGATTCGCACGTCATCACTCGCCGGTAAGGCAGGGATGACAAGCGGTCCGGGGAACGATTCGCCGATCTCCCTGTCAGGGTTTTCGCCGATCCTGACAAGACTGCAGCAAAACGTCCCGACACTCCGAATCACCGTCTGTCAGGTCGAACCCGCGAAATTGCAGTCCTTGTCGGGCTTACCAAGACTTCCGTTTCGTTTTCCTTGCCGGCGTGAAACACCGACATAAGTTTCAAGCGTTCAAGCAACACCACGACAAACGACCACCTGAAACACGACTTGCTGACAACGCGTCAACGAGTTTCACACGGCGGGGAAACGAAAGGTGCGAATGAACAAAGCTCAAATTCGTTTCGGATTCGGTTGACCTGAGTGCTACCGAGTTCCTAGAGTCCACTACGGCTCTCCGCAAGCAATGCAGAGAAATCGTAGGGGACTGAAGGAAGGTCCGTCGATGCCGCTCCAGGCCATCGGGGTCCGAAACGTTTGAAAACAAAACTTGTATCCAAACTCTTCTCCCTCTCAATCGATGATCAAGCCCAACACTTGGTCGCCACACAGGAACACACCCATGAATATGAAAACCGCTTTCTTCGCTTTGTTGCTCGCTTCGACCGCTGGCAGTGCAATCGGTCAAACGACTGCAACTCAAAAATTCACCGTCACCGTCCCCGGTGCGATCTCGATCGTGGCTCCTGCTGCAGCAGCAATCACCCACGACGAATCCGAACTGGATCAAATTTTCCCACTGCAACAGTGGGTCGTCAAAGGCAACTCGTTGGCTGGCGTGACCGCGTCATTCTCGACAACACAAGCGTTCCGTCACACCCTCGACAACACCGCACGTCGTAACGCCAAACTGGCTTTGGCAATCAATTCGTCCGTCGGTTCAGCCGCTTGGACCGTCAGCCAAGCAACCGACACGACCGACTACGCCTCTAATGACGGCGTCGCAACGGTTCAGTGTTCGTCCAACGGCTTCGGCCGGGCCAACATGGACTTGGAAGTCAGCTTCATCACCGACGGCTTCGGATCGTTCCCCGCCGGCGACTATGAAACAACGGTTACGGGCACCGTAACAGCGAACTAACTTCGATCTCACAGTCGAAAAACGATGAATCGCCGGGCTTCGAAAGAGGCTCGGCGATTTATCGCGTAGAACAACGAAATTCGGAACCCCATGGTCCGCTGGACAAGACAACTCGCCGCCATCGCCATCGCCATGCTGACTTCGCAAGTCGGCATCGGCGATATTTCTCGTTTGGGCGGGTCGGGTGTGCGGGTGGATATGACGACGCGATCCGGTGGCGTCTCGAGCGGACTGATCGGCGGCGCCGATTGCCGCGTCCGCGTCAACCAACGGGCCATCGTTCTGCAATGGACGACGTCGGCGTTCCACCATACCGAGCTACCTGAAATTCAAAACGATGCTTCGATCTCCGCAACGGTGACCGGGTCATTGGGTGTGGTCCAGGTTTCGCCACGCCACGCGGTGGCGCGAACAAATATTTCGAATCGGAAAGATGAAGCGTCAGTTGCGATGGGCATCGCAGGCAACGGCGAAGTAAAAGTGGATCTGACAGTTGGGATCGATGGGGCACAAGTGGTCGAGGGCAAACACTGTGCGACGGTCGTCTTAACGATTACAGGAAACTAACAAAGGACTTCATTGGTTCACGCAAGGATGCCCCGCCGAAAACGAAATTGTTCGATCGCCCATGCGGCAATCGGTACGGTCGCGTTTTGCGTGTGCGTGACCTTGGGCTGTGCCGCGAGACCCTTGCCACCGCGGCCAACGATCGGCGAATTGGTACAAGATTCGCTTGATCATTCGATGCCCGACTTCGATGTCAAAGCCCGCGATGAAATGGGCCACGGATCCGCGCTTGACCATCATGACTTGGCGCCGGGTGAATCGATCATCGACGAACAGATCATTGATGATCGCTTAATCGAGGAACGGATCATCGACGATCAAGTCATCGGGTCACATGTGATCGGATCACGTGATGTGGAACAAGCAGATTTGGTCGACGCGAAAGCCCGTCGCGTCCAAGCCCCCGTGCGTAAAGAGCGGATGGGCGAAGACGACTACACAACCTATTTTGGCGATGACGAAACAAAGCCATTTCGCGTTGTTCGACAAGTACAGGGCTACCTCGACGCCGAGGAACCGTACGTCATCGACGACGAGTTTATCGAAACCGATGTTCGCGAGGTACTGTTAACGATCTCTGCAGACGCGGGCATTGACTTGGTGATGGACGAAAAGGTCCGTGGTGTCGTCAATACGCGGTTGGACAACTTGCCCCTTGATCGAGCAATCGAAAAGGTCCTGATGCCTTTGGGGTTGTACTATGCCCAGCATGGCAAACAGCACTTTGTGGGCCCAGCGGACCCGGAATCACCGCTATTTTCGTACATTTCCGAGCGGATCGAGTATCGACCGCAGCACCTGGAAACAAAGTCGTTGATCGATACCGTTCCTAAGGGCTTGGCTCCGTTTGTCCAGGAGATCGCGGGATCGAACTTGATCGTGGTCGAGGCACCGGGAAGGTTGGCGAAGCAAATCGTCGAGCGTTTCGAAACGGTCGACCAACCGATTCCGCAAGTGGTTCTGGAGGCGATCATTTGCGTTGTCGCACCTGATAGTGGATTCCAGTTCGGTCTCGATTGGCAGCACGCTGTTGAACTCAACGGCGAGAACGCATTGAAGCTTGGCGCCACAGGACTGGCACTCAGTTCCAGCTACAGTCGCGCGGGCGCCAATGCCATCTTTGATGACTTCGCAAAGACAAGCACGTTCGTCAAGCTTCTGAATGAACACGGATACTTGACCATTCGCGCGTCACCCCACGTCATGGCGCAGGACAACAAGCAAGCGACGATCGCGATCAACCGCGAAACATTCTTCAGTGTCCAGCCCAACTCGAGCAACAACGCCGACAACAGTTCGTTTTTCTTTCAGCAAGAAATCCAAACCGTTGAATCGGGGATCAGTCTGGACATTACCCCCCGCATCCGCGGCGACATTGTCACCATCGACATCCAAAAAGCAGAAGTCAGTGAAGACGTTCGCAACGCGAATACGGAATTGGCACTGAATCCGTTCCCGATCATCAACCGACGGTCGGTATCAACCACCGTTCACGTTAAAGACGGAAAAACCATTGTGATCGGCGGTTTGGTGCAGCGAGAGACGATTGATAGAGTGAATCGAATACCCGGACTGAGCAAGATTCCCCTACTGGGCTATCTTTTCGAGACGACACAACAACAAACGCGCGACGCGGAAGTTGTGATCTTCATTTCACCTCGAATTGTGAAACCTGCTCCGCGCGGTTTCGAACTCGCGCACTGAAGCGCGAAGTGCGAACTGGTTGGCTCGGCAGGTTATCGCCCGCTCACCCACCACCCATCGCAAACGCCATGCTCGCCCCACGATGCACGGGTCTTCGATTTCGTTTCGGCCTATCGATGGCCCTCGGATTGATTGCCACCCAAAACGTTTCGCTCGCTGAATCTAAGACAGATGTCGAAGACCTTGGCGGCGGCGAAAGACGTGTCACGCTGACCCAGTCGGTGGAACCATCGTTCCACATCGAACCGATCGTACACCGTTTCGAAGCGCGTCGTGGTACCACGATTCCGTTTCGCTTTGAAATCAAGTCGACGGGCAAGGCGATGAATGTAACGGTCATGCCGGTCCAATTGCGGCAAGAAGTGACGGGGATCATTCTGCATGATGATCTGGCGGCCGCGCCCGACGAACTTCGATTCACGACGCCAACGGAATTCGAGCTGGCGCCGGGTGAATCGACATATTTGGAAGGCGAGGTCACGGTCCCGTTGGCGTTGTCGAACTACCTTTCCTTTGGCGTCCTGGTGCGTGACAACGGGTACGTCGCCGAGAAAAAGGCCGACCCGAATGATCCGACTCGAATCTCCGCCGGCGTTCGCTTTGTGACACAGTACGTACTGCGCATTGATATCGAAACGGGCGTCAAGGACGTCAGCCAGATGAATCGTTTGCAGTTCGAACATGGCAGCGTCCGAAACAACCTGGGGATGCCGGTTGCTCAAACGTTCCTGGTCAATCCGACGGATTTCGCATTCGAGTGCAACGTCCGCGGCACGATCGAGTCGGCGACGACGTCGCGTCCAAAACCCTTTCAAATGATGCTGCCATCGCGAGTCAACTTGCAGGGCGAAGAACGGTATCTGGTTCGCGTCATGCCCCAAAGCCGCGTGCAAGTTTCGGCGCCGGTGGATGAACTGTTGTTTCCGGGCGATCAAACGCTACGACTGGAAGTCACCAACGGCAGACGTGGCTTGGTCAATCAAGAGTTCAACGTCAATGTCGGTCAAGGCGACTATCCAGCGCTGGAAGTCCGACAAGCCTACTTAGATCATGAGTTGTCGGTTCAACCCGCACAAATCGAAGTCGGCGACATTGCTGGCGCAAGCCGTTCGGGCAATCTGCGTTTCACCAATAACTCGGTACGACCGAAGAACGTCGTCGCAGAGCTGGTTGATCTGGATGGCAACGTGATCAACGACGTTACCCTATCGTCGGACAACTTTGATGTACGCCCGGGACGCACCAAGACGATTCGGATCGCCGTGTCGTCGTCCAGCGACGCGGAAAAGACGAAGTACGGTGACATTCGGCTGCGAGTGAAAGACGACGAAAGCGGGGAATCGGTCCAGTCGATTCCGTTGGCGATGTCGTTCGGCGACGCTCCGAAGACCGACGTCACCGTCGGCGAGTTGGCGAAGGTGGAAAAGAACGGCTTCACGTCGTTCGGTTTGATCGTGACCAACAACGGAACCGGTTTCGTGCCGGTGCACGCCGATTTGCAGGTCGCCGACGGTTCGGGACGGACGATGGACCTGGCCGACGGCTTCGGTCGCTGGTTACGTCCGGGCGAAACGCGTGAATTGGCCTTCGTGCCGCAAAGCACCTTGACGGCCGGTCAGTACCAAATCGCACTGTCGCTGAAGACAACGCCCGACGAGGTTCCGGTGGAGCGTACGTTGGTGATCGATTTGGATCCGCAAATCAGCGAATCTGCCACAGAATGAAATCACTGGCTTGTGGCTGAGTAGATCTGACGCCGCGTTCATCTTGTCGGATGAACGCGGCGTTTTTCATTTACCAAGTCGGTTTAGCATTCTTCCATCGACCCATGAACTTCGCGTGGCAGATACTGTCCCGGTCCGTCGGCGCTGTAGTACTCCTGCATGACCGATTCGAATTGTTCACGCGACTTGATTCGCACGAAGGACTCGCGGACGACTTTGAAGTTCGGATGGCTGGCGGAATACTTGATACAGAATTTGCGCATCAGCATCGGTGCACGCTCGGGTGTATACGTTTGTTCGCACAGCGTAAAGTGCTCTCGCATGACCGCAGCCTGTTCAAAAATCGTCGGCGGCTCAGGCAGCGATTTTCCGGCGGCGAGTGCCACGGATTGCGAAAAGATCCATGGGTTGCCGATCGCGCCTCGCGCGACGGTGACACCGTCAATGCCGGTCTGCTGGATCATTCGGAATCCATCGGCGGCGGTGAACAGGTCGCCGCTGCCCAAGATTTTCAATCGGTCGCCGACGTGCGACTTGACTTCCGACAAGAACTCCCAACGGCTTGGCCCGACGTATCGCTGGACAACGGTGCGACCGTGAACGGTGGCGGCATGCAGGCCGGCGTCGATCGCGCCGTCGAGGATTTCAAAGAACTGATCGCGAGCTTCGGGCGAATCATCGATGCCACGCCGCATCTTGACCGTCACGGGAATGTGATCCGGAACGATGTCGCGCGTCCGCCGCAGGATCTCGATCGCGACGGCGGGTTGCGACAAATGAAATCCGCCTCGGCAACGGCCCAGCACTTTCTTGACCGGGCAACCAAAGTTGACGTCAATGATGTCGAAGCCTGCATTGGCAAGTTTCAACGCACCCAACGAAAACTGCTCAGGCTCGGCCCCCATCAACTGTCCGCCGACGGGCGGTTCGTCGGGATGGATGTCCAGAAAGTGACGTGTCTTTTCGCGATTGCCCAGCTGCAACAGAAACCGATCCAACATGACTTCGCAAAGCGTGTAGCTGGCACCATGCCGCCGGGCGATGACACGCATCGGCAGGTCGCTGTAGCCGGACAGGGCCGCTTGGACGACCGGCGATCCGATCACCACATCGCCAATTTTTAGCGGTTCGATCGCGGCGGCTGCATTCATGTCAAGGATTCTCGGATCTGTTAGGCTGGCGCGGCCATTGACGATCACATTTCGTCGGTGAGCGGGGGTCTGTCTCGAACTCAGGAAACCGACATCATGTTGCTTTGTGACCGATGGGCATGCATCATCTTGACCATAGTTCTTGCATTTGCCAACGGCGCCGGTTCAGTACTGGCGGACACGCCCGCCCCATTTCCCTCCAATCCATCCTCGAAAACTCTCTCCATGACGATTCAAAGCGAAGCCTTCGGGACCACCAAGCAAGGCGAACCGGTCACGAAATTCATCCTCAAAAATTCACGCGGCAACTCGATCAGCCTGATGAATTGGGGAGCGACTTTGTTGGAAGTCAATGTGCCGGACCGCGACGGCAATTTGGCCAACGTCAATCTTTGCTTCGATACGCTTGCGCCCTACTTGGGCAGTCACCCGTATTTTGGCAGCACCGTCGGTCGATTCTGTAACCGCATTGATCAAGGGAAATTTTCGATCGGTGACGTCGATCATCAGGTCACCGTCAATGCGGGCAAGCATCACTTGCACGGTGGCAAAAAGAACTTCACGTTCCAGTTGTGGGAGGCGGCGTCATACCAGACGGACGATGCCGTCGGAGTGAAGTTCAACTTGACCAGCCCCGATGGCCAAGAAGGTTTCCCCGGCGAAGTCAACGCCACCGTCGACTATCAGTGGAACGATGACAACGAGTTGACGGTGGATTTCACGGCCACAACGGATGCACCGACCCACATCAACTTGACCAATCACAGCTATTGGAACTTGGGCGGCGCGGGTTCCGGTTCGGCGATGGGGCACGTCGCAACCATCGAAGCGGACGAAATTCTTGACGTCGACGACGACTTGATCCCGACCGGAAAGATCAACACCGTCGACGGAACTGTCTTTGACTTTCGATCACCGCGCGCGTTCGGCAAAGACGTCGATTCGTTGGCGGCAACGAAGGGCTATGACCACTGTTTCGTCGTTCGTGGCAAACCTGGCGAACTACGATTAGCGGCGCGCGTCGTCGATCCCGGTTCGGGGCGAGTTCTGGAGATCGAAACAACCCAGCCCGGCATGCAGTTGTATACGGCGAACCACTTACCCGGGACCGAAGGGTCGGCTGGCGCCGCCAGCCACGACGCGTTCTGTTTGGAGACCCAGCACTATCCCAACACCCCGAACCGTCCAACTTTTCCGACCACGCTAGTGAAGCCCGGCGAGACGCTGCGTGAAACGACGGTACACCGGTTTACAGTAGCCCATGACGAGTAGTTTCCGTCCGTCAGGAATGTGATTCGCCGAATTCACCCACGACAAGTTGTCGTGGGTTTTTTTGTGCGCGCTGGGCAAGTTTCGTGTCCTAGGCTTACAAAACGATGCCAAGAAAGCTTGAAACAGTGGTCCCAGAGCCAAGATTTGTGTTGGCGAAATATTCGCGGAATGTTAACGTGTTCTTCACAGATCGCCATTCCGCCAACGAGTGCAACCAATGTCCACAGACCTAGTTATCGGCGTGATCTCAATCACCGGTCTATCGGTCTTGGCCTATCACCTTGGCCGCTGTACCGGTTTGAAGTCTCCGGGCCGCCGCCAGCTATGGTTTTTGCTGTCCCTCTTCGCTGCCCTTTCGTTTGCGTGGACAGCGGCCGGAAACTTGCTTTGGGCGTCCATCGTTCCCCACGCTTCGGTCGTGTTTTGGGCCAATGGGATGCCGGTCTTGTTGTCGTTGACCGCGGGTATCGCCAGCACGATGGTGTCGCTCGGCGGATGGCATCGGCCGGCGACCGTCGTTGCGATGATGGTCCTGACCGCCGGCTACACGTTGATCCCGGTGATGCGGCCTGTCGTCGCGCCGGCGAAAACAGACGCGGCTTCGGAATGGCGGGACGGCATTTGTTTGCAGAGTCATCCGTCGACGTGTGCAGCCGCCGCCGGGGCAACACTGCTTCGTTTTGCCAACGTCGATGCAAACGAAGCCGCGATGGTCACGGCGTGTTTGACCAGTTCAATGGGCACGGAACCTCTGGGCCTGTTTCGAGGACTTTCGATCGCGACGACCGGGCAAACGAAGCGACCCGCGGTGGCTTCATCGGATCCGTCGACGTGGCGTTCGGGTGATCAGTTGCCCAACATTGCGTTGGTCGAATTCCGATCGTCTCATGTTCCCGGTTCACCAAGACGCTTCTTTGGTCCAACGGCCGAGGGCCACGCGGTTGTGATTCAAGGTCGCGACCGGCACGGCAATTGGATCGTCATGGACCCCGCCTTCGGCCGCACATTGTGGTCCGATACCACGTTTCGCAAACGGTTCACCGGCGACGCGATTTACTTAAAGTGATCCGAGGGTGCGTGAGCGGCACATGCGTTAGTGGCACATGCGTTAGTGGCACTTGCGTTAGTGGCACTTGCGTTAGTGGCACTTGCGTTAGTGATCGGGCGACGGTGGATTGGCCCACTGGCCGCTGATATTATCGCCGCGGACGACCAGCCCCTTCTTGTGCCAATCGTACCATGTCGTGACATCGGCGGCGGCGTACCGGATCGTCAGTCCGCATCGACGTCGGTCGGACGCGTTGGCTTCCGATCCGTGCAGCAACAAGTCCGAGTGCATCGAGAACTGGCCGGCCTTGAGCGCCACGTCCACTTCGCCGTCACCGTAGGAATGCGGGTTCTGGACCGCCAGGTCCAACACCGTGTCGGCATCGTTGGTTTCGTCGTAGTCGATCAAGCCGTGAAGGTGCGATCGAGGAATGAACTTCATGTTCGCGTTTTCCGGATCGGCGTCGTCGATGGCAAGCCAAACGGTCACGGTCTTGGTGGGGCTTAGCGGCCAATAGGTGCTGTCTTGATGCCAAGGGACCCGCTTACCATCTCGCGGCATCTTGCAAAAGAAGTGCGAACCCCAGCAAACCACATTCGGCCCCAACAAGTCGGAAACGGCGTCAAGGATTCGCGGATGTTGGACCAGTTGATAGATGCGTGCGAAACGCAAGTGTGCGGTGCTGATCGAGTAGCTTGTTTTGCCCAGTTCGATGTAGGCCGACAGCACGCCGTCAAAGAAAGCGCGCGTCTCGCGGGCTTCGGTCGCGTCGAGCCCGTCGAACGGCATCAAGTAACCGTCATGGTTGTACTGTTGAATCTGTGCCGGGCTGAGCGTCTTGGGTGCGCCGTTGATGGCCGGAAAGAAACCCATTTGCCGTGGCAGTTCGGCTAACTGTGTGGGCGTCGGATTCGGTATCTCGTCGATTTTGCTAGTCATCGTGCTGGCACGTCAGGGGGTGAGTTGGGACGGAGGCGATTATTTCTCAATTCAATGGATGATCCAAGTCGGCATCTTTGCACCATAGCCGCTAGAATCAAATGGACCTTACTTCATTCACGCCAAGCCTCCGGTAAAAATGACCGATTCAGCAACGGTTCACGAATATCGTAGCGTGATCAGCGCTGGGCCGACGCCTGGGTCGGTGCCGGTATTGTGAAGACGCAAGCCTATCCCGTCGTCATCTTCCTATTGGTGATGTGGTTGATCCGCATCGTCGACATGATCATCCCCGCGGACTTGAACCAGTTCGGGCTGCAACCGCGAATGCTGCACGGCGTACCTGGAATCATGCTCAGTCCGTTTCTGCATCAAGGGTTCGGGCACTTGATTTCCAACACGATCCCGCTGGCGATTTTGGTCGGATTGACGATCGCATCGCGTCATCGGGCGTGGCTGATTGTTGTCGCGATCGTCATCAGCAGTGGCGTCTTGCTGTGGATTTTCGGACGCAGCGCCAATCACATCGGTGCCAGCGGATTGGTGTTCGGATTGATCGCTTACTTGATCACCGTCGGCATTCGCGAAAAGCAGCTTGTGTCGGTCGCGATCGCCCTGATGGTGGGTTTCTTTTTCGGCGGCACGCTGGTCTTCGGCGTGATCCCCAGTTTCGGTTCAGCCATTTCCTGGGACGGCCATTTGTGCGGTGCCATCAGCGGAGTGGTCATCGGAATCGCGACCACCCAGAAAGCCCAAAGTTTCTTTTAGCCAACAAGCTACGACGGAGTATGCACGCGTCATGAATGCACCGACGTTCTATCACATGTATCCGTTTCGATTGGGATATCGCGAATTCATTCGCGTCGCCTACCCCCACCAGTTGCTGGCCGCGGTCATTTGGCCGTTGGCTAAGATCGGAATTGTGCGATGGCAGCCGACGGTTTTGCCTCGCTATCCGTCGATCACGGATTCGACCATCCCAGTGGATCAGTGTCCCGAGTTTGCGAAAAACGACATTTCAGCGGCGATCGAATCGGGCCAAGAGCAGGGTTTTGTGGACCCGATGATCGAACATATGACATCCGTCGCCGGCAATCAGATGAACATCTCGGGCGTTGGTGTGTTCATGCGTCACCAGAGCGGAAAGTACATGATGAGCTTCGCTTCCTCGCGAGCGGACGATGGCGCGTCGGCGAAAAAAGTTTCCATCATCACCTGGTTGGCTAACGATCGTCTCGTGGTCACGACGAACGGGCGCCGCGAATTTGATCCCAGTCCGTATGCAAAGGGAACGTACATGACTGGCAAGAGTTTCCTTGAAATTTTCGCGGCACACCAACAATCGTTCGACGCCCAGGGTTGGACGTTCGAGCCAATCGACAGCAAGTCGGCTCTGATCGACGCCTGTGATCGCGTGATCGGCTTGTACTTTGACCACATGACAAAGGTGCGTGGAGTGATGGAATTGGCCCCGGAAGAAGTTAGCCGAGGCATTTCAAAAGAATTGAATCCCTACCAGTCTCCGGCTTCGATCTAGCGAAGATTCGCCCTTCTTTTCAGGAGGCTCGACTTTTCATGACGTTCGAGCCAAACCGTGGGATGCACTTGGCCCGCCTCCAATCCGAAAACCGGTCTGTTGCTACCGGGGCTTGCCACGGTAAGCTGTGTGACTTCTGCAAGCCGTGGCGTTTTGGGCGGTTTGCGGATTCAATGACGGACAATATCGATAGTTAGGGAAGGACGAAACGTGTTTGTTGCAGCATCGACCGAGTGCTGGCCGGGAATGGAGTTGCGAGAGGTGATCGAGATTCTTTCGGATCTGGAATTCACTTCGATCGAGATCGCGCTGCATGAGTCGGGCAAGGTCAAACCGAGTGAATTGATCGAAGATTTGGATCGAGCCGCGCAGTATCTGCGTCACTCGCATCGCCTGGATATTTCGGGCTACAGCGTCGAATTGGAATCGACGGGCGAACAGCACTACGAAGACTTCGCCAAGATTTGTCACCTGGCCAAACAGACCAAGGTGGTCAACATCACTGTTCCATCGGGCGAACACGGGACCCCGTTCAACGAAGAAGTCGAACGGTTGCAGCGGCTGGTCAAGGTCGGCGAAGGCGAGGGCGTTCGCGTCAGCGTCCGCAGCCAATTGGGCTGCCTGAGCGACGACCCCGACACGCTGATGGTCTTGTGCAACAACGTCGATGGGCTGGGCATCACGCTTGACCCCAGCGTTTACATTGCCGGTCCGGCCAAGTCGAAAAGTCTGGACAAGATCCTGAAATTCGTCTGCAACGTTCACCTGCGTGATACTCGCCCGGACGCATTTCAAGTCAGCGTTGGACAGGGTGAAGTCGATTACGGAAAGATCGTGACACAGCTTGTTCGCGATCGTTACGATCGCGCCTTGACCGCTCACATGGTTCCGATGGAAGAGCACGATCACCGTGTCGAACTTCGCAAGTTGCGACGATTGCTCGAAACTCTGATTTAGTTCAGCAGCGATGAACTCACGGGAAATGGCGGAACTGATCGAGCGATGCTTGGCTGCCACATCCGGCCGCCGTTTCCGTTCACCGATTTCGCCGACTTTGTCCTACGGCCGCCATCGCGGCCCGGTGCCAAGTCGATCGCGAGTTGCAGCAGTCGCGGTGGCGCTGTACCGCGACCAAAATGATGGTTGGACGATTCCGTTGACACTTCGGCCGATGACGCTGTCCCATCATGGCGGACAGATTTCGTTGCCGGGTGGGCAAGTCGATCCCGGCGAGTCGATTCGCGAAGCTGCGATTCGCGAATTCGACGAAGAACTTGGCGTGTTGCCAAACGTGCAGGCGTTTTGTGGCCAATTGGCCAGCCAATACGTCTATGCCAGTGGCAACGTCGTACATCCAGTGGTGATGGTGATCGATCCGCCCCGTGGCGTTTGGAAACCGGATCCGATCGAGGTCGAACACGTGATCTCTCTGCCGCTTAGGGTTCTGGTTGACCCCAAATACCGCGCTGCGATCGTCAAAACTCGCCCGATCCAACGTGTCGATGCGGCGTCCGACGAATCCGTTGACGCCGGTTCGATGCGGTTTCGCGCCGGCGCGATTCGGTACGACGGGCACGAGATTTGGGGGGCGACGGGAATGATTTTGGATCAATTGGCCCATTTATTGCTCCCCTATGTAAATCAGTTCGATTGACTGCCACGGCGGATCGCCGACCGGGGCGGTCATTGAGTCTGGGGAATTGCTCGCAATCCCCAGCGATGTATAAATTGAACTCACACGAGACCGAATACTCCTCCATTCCGTTTACGAAGGAATTTCCTATGGCTTCCGACGCCGTCAAAGAGTTCACCGACGACAACTTCGACACCGAAGTTCTAAAATCGGATACGCCCGTCTTGGTCGACTTTTGGGCTCCCTGGTGTGGCCCATGCCGTCAGATCGCTCCGATGATCGACGAATTGGCCAACGAAAATCCTGGCGTAAAGATTGGTAAGATCAACATCGACGACAATCCGGGAATCGCCCAGAAGTTCGGCATCAGCAGCATTCCAACGCTGTTGGTGTTCCGCAACGGCGAAATTTCCGAAAGCTTTGTCGGCGTCCGCCCGAAGAGCGCCCTGCAAGAAGCCCTGACCGGCGCATCGGCCTAGTCGGAACGGATCACCCTACCTAGCCCTGCGATTCCGTTCGCAGAGTGTACGGTGTTTCTTCTCATTCAACGTGAACTGCTTTGCAGTTCACGGCCCGCGAGCGGCGTCGCGGTTCCAAATCGGGTTGCCCGATTTGTGGTTGTGGTTGAGTGACCAACCATTACATTCGGGCGTATGAACACAACGACCCGAGTGCTGCCGACGATCCG
Source organism: Rubripirellula tenax (assembly GCF_007860125.1). Taxonomy (NCBI): domain Bacteria; kingdom Pseudomonadati; phylum Planctomycetota; class Planctomycetia; order Pirellulales; family Pirellulaceae; genus Rubripirellula; species Rubripirellula tenax. The sequence continues at coordinate 939,502 of NZ_SJPW01000001.1, read as the reverse complement.
CCAATTGCCACCCAATTTGGTCAACCAGATAGCGGCGGGCGAAGTCATCGAACGGCCCGCATCGGTCGTCAAAGAACTGGTCGAAAACAGCATCGACGCCGGTTCCCACCGTATCGAAGTCACGATTGCCGGCGGTGGTACCGAGTTGATTCGGATCAGCGATGATGGTTGCGGAATGACCGCTGATCAATTGCCGCTAGCCGTTGCATCTCACGCGACCAGCAAACTTCCCGACGACGATTCCCTGTTCAGCGTCCGCACTCTCGGGTTTCGCGGCGAAGCACTGGCGTCGATCGGCAGCGTTTCGCATATGACCATCCGCAGTCGCACCGAGGGCGACGATTGTGGCAGCGAAGTGACCGTTCGCGGCGGCGTGATCGAATCACCGGCGCCATGTGGATGCCCGGTCGGTACCGTGATCGAGATCAAGAATCTGTTTTTCAACACTCCGGTGCGGCATCGGTTCCTGAAGACCGCCGGCACCGAGCGCGGACACATCGTCGAAGCGTTCACGCGGTTGGCGCTTGCCAACCCGCAAGTCCATTTCGTGCTGATCAACAACGACAAGATCGTTTACGATCTGCCCGTTTCGACGCGCTGGTCCGACCGGATCGGTGCGTTTTTTGGTGACGAGATCGCCAGCGTGCTGATTCCGATCCGCGACGACGACGATCCCGTGCGGATCAGCGGTTACGTTTGCGATCCGTCGGTCAGCCGCGGCAACAATCGGATGCAATATTTGTTCCTGAACGGGCGACACATTCGCGACCGGTCATTGCAGCACGCACTCGGCGAAGCCTACCGTGGATTGTTGATGGTTGGCCGGTTCCCCGTTTGCTTTTTGCGGATGGACATGCCGCCGGAATTGATCGACGTGAACGTTCACCCGACCAAGCTGGAAGTCCGCTTCACCGACGGCGGCAAAGTGTACGCCCGATTGCTTCAAACGCTACGTCACCAGTTTTTGCGCACCGATATGACTCACCGCGTCGGCCCGGGACCGGCTCATGGTGACGACACGGTGTCTCCCACCGTGGCTCCGGTGCAACCGATTGCCGGCTCCCCAGCCCTGTCCGAGCAACTGCAACGGCAATCCGTCATCGACTGGGCCCGTACTGGCATACAAAAGCCCATCGCCACCACACAGACTCTGCCGCCCGCCGGCATCCCCGCGTTCCAACCGTATCCCGGCGGTAGTTCAATCCCTGCATCCGGCAACGATATTGCGCCGTGGGAAGTTGCGTCGAATGAATCGGGTGATTCGGCCGCGTCCTCGGATGTCACCGATTCGGATCGCCCAGCATCGCCGTCGGTGTGCTACCTCGGCTTTCAAGTTCACAACCGTTACTTGGTCACCCAAGACGAAGCCGGGATGGTTGTGATCGATCAACACGCGTTGCACGAACGCGTGTTGTACGAGCGTGTGTGTGCAAAGGTGCTAGGCGAAGGCAAATCGTTGGAGGCTCAGCGGTTGCTGGTCCCCGAGCCGGTATCGCTGACTCCGGCCGAACGGACCGCCGCGCTCGACGCGAAAGAAACGTTGGCGAAGGTCGGGTTAGAGATCGATGACTTCGGCGGCGAAACGATCGTGATCCAGTCCTACCCGGCGATGCTGAAGAACGGCTCGCCGGCGGATATGCTGCGAGTCGTATTGGAGGCGTTGATGTCGGCGGGCAAGCAACCCGACGCAAAGGATCTTCTCAATCACTTGTTATCGACGATCGCGTGCAAAGCGGCGGTCAAGGCCGGTGACCCGCTGGCGTCGGAAGAGATCATCAGTTTGTTGGAACAAAAAGACCTCTATCAAGACACCCATCATTGTCCTCACGGGCGTCCGACCGCGTTATTCTTTAGCCGCGACGAACTGGATCGCATGTTCGGCCGATTAGGACCTCGCGGACGTGCTTAGGGTTTCACTTTGATTGAGTTCGATATTTCGCCGGACTGACGCCGCACTGTGACTTGAACTGGCGATAGAACGTCGACAGGTCGTTGAAGCCACACTCGAACGCAATCGATACGATCGGAAGCTCGGTTTCACTCAAACGGCTACGCGCGTGCTGGATCGCGAGTCGTCGCACGTACGTCAGCCACGTTTCGCCCGTCAGCTTTTGAAAGGCATCGGTGAACGATCGGCGCGACATGCCCAGAGACAATGCAACTTCATCGATGGTCGTATCTTCGAAGAAGCGTGTCGGCAGTGTCTCGATATAGCGACCGACATCCTGTAACAGATCGCCGGCATTCTTATCGCGCCGTGGCGAGCTTTCAGGTCGACTTGCCGTCAATTGGATCAACTTCATCGCATCGGCTACCATCGCGATCGGCCGATCGGGAGACGTATTGTCTTGCGAGTGAACCATTCGCCGCAGCAACGTGGCAACCCGACTTGCAAAGTGTCCGTCGCCGTGGATCACGCGAGTGTGGATTCGGTCGATGATGGTGGTGTCGAACTTCAAATGGCTTCGTGCAACGCAAGCCACATACAAGCTGGATGCAGATCCGGGTGCATCGACGATTCGATTTCGCACTCCCGGTGCGACCACGACGACGTCGCCCGTTGCGAACAAATCATCGCGATTTCCGAGGTGAAACGTTCCTCCGCCGCGCAGCACGTAGACGACTTTGATGAACGGGTGCGTTCGCCAATCCATCGTGAATTCGGGACCGTGATGAGACTCGATCACCAGCACGCCCCAGCGCGGCAAGCGTTCGGCAACCGCGCGGTCGTTCAATCGTTCGTTCATACAGATGGCCAATTGCCCGATTTGCAAATTCAAACATTGGCCGATTTTCCAAGATTCGGCAGCCGTTGTCTAGTATTCCTAGTAATCTACCGCAGCTCAAATTTCCGGTTCAACCGTAGCCGGAGTCGTCAGACTTCGATTTTCCTGGGCATGCCCGATGTCGTCTGGCGACTCCGGCTACGATTGGACTTGCATCATTATCAGAAAGAACCGATGAGCGTTTATCCTCGCGTCGCTAGTTTCAAATCGTTTCAAGCCTTCACTGATTACTTGAAAGAGATCGGCGTCGATCTGCCTTGCGACGAATCGGTTGCATCGGGCGACGAGTCACCGCTTGGCCGATCGATGGATGTCGACGGCGTCAACGTGGGCAATCGATTTTGCATTTTGCCGATGGAAGGCTGGGATGGCACCAACGACGGCGCACCGACGGATTTGACGGTTCGTCGATGGCGGAATTTTGGCATCAGCGGCGCCAAGTGGATCTGGGGTGGCGAAGCGGTTGCGGTGCGGCACGACGGACGAGCCAACCCGAATCAGTTGCTGATGACGGAAGCGAATCTTTCGGCGATCGAAGGTTTGCGCAACGAGTTGATGTCGGCGCACGAAGAACGTTTTGGTCGAACCGATGATCTGTACGTCGGTCTGCAGTTGACGCACTCGGGTCGTTGGGCCAAGCCGAATGAGAAAGCAACGGCCGAACCTCGAACGGCACAACGCAACCCGGCACTTGACCCACGCGTGAAAGTGACGGACGACTCGGCCATCATCAGCGACGATGATTTGCGACGGTTGATTGACGATTTCATTGCGGCGGCGGTTCGAGCGGAAAAGGCGGGTTATCGCTTCGTCGATGTCAAACACTGTCACGGGTATCTGGGTCACGAGTTGCTCAGCGGTGTCGATCGCAAGGGCGACTTTGGCGGCAGCTTCGAAAACCGCACACGATTCGTCCGTGACATTGTTGCGGGCATCAACGCGGCCGCTCCGTCGCTGAAAATTGGCGTGCGGCTGAGTATCTATGACTTCATGCCTCATCACCCAGGCGAAGACCGCGTCGGCGAACCAGTGCCGGGCGCCGATCCGCGATTGGTGTGGGGTGCCGATCCCAGCGGAATGGGAATCGATCTGGATGAACCATCGAAGTTTTTATCGCTGTTGGAATCCATCGGCGTGAAGATGGTCTGCACTACCGCGGGCAGCCCGTACTCGACGCCGCATATTCAGCGTCCGGCGTACTTCCCGCCCAGCGACGGGTACTTGCCGCCCGAAGACCCGTTGGTGGGCGTGGCTCGACAATTGCGAGCCACCGCCGAACTGCGACGTTCGCATCCGGGCATGACGTTCGTGGGTTCGGGGTACACGTATCTGCAGGACTGGTTGCCTAACGTCGCTCAAGCGGTTGTACGGGCCGGCTGGGTCGATTCGATCGGGTTGGGACGGATGGTGTTGTCATACCCGGAATTGCCGGCCGACGTGATCGCGGGCGTCAAACAGCAGCGAAAGAAGGTCTGTCGCACGTTCAGCGAATGCACGACCGCGCCCCGTAACGGAATGATCAGCGGATGTTTCCCGCTGGATCCGTTCTACAAGGCGATGCCAGAACGCAAGTTGGTGCAGGCGTTGACGTAGGAGTTACTGAGCCAACATAGAAATGCCCGGGACGGACAGCGTTTTAATACTCGTGGTTTAATCCAATTCGATTTTCGGGTTGGCATATCGGAGGGCTCGCGCCCGGCCGCTGAATTTGTTAGCGAAACGACGCAAGCCGTCCGGTATCAATCTAATTAACAATGGGACCAGACCACTAATTTGCTTTGCACCGAGGCCGCTGATAGCAACCAACACATCCGCTTTCTAGCGAGTTGCTAATCGTTCCATCGTGCGCCCAATTTGGAATCAATTGGGTGGCGTTTCTTAAATTGCGTTGTTAACCAACCAAGCGTTTGCGGCGAAAAAGCACTGCGGTGCATATCCCGCATCCCAACGCAAATACAGATGGTTCGGGCACGGCGACAGCGAAAAGGCTCCCGCCACCGACGGTAAACCCACTTCCAAACCCGTTGTCAAAACGTGCTGTCGTAATAGAGAAACGCGGATCGACGCCAGAGTTCAATTCATCAACAAAGGTGCCATGAACATCATTCCTATCAAAGCCAGCCGTTCCGCCTATGAAATCAACGGATAACTCACTGTAGTAATTCTCTGAATCAAGTTGGAACATTTCGCTTGGCAGTCTGGCGCGCATTAGACCTATTCGGTCCCCGAAAAAGCTTATAAAGTTTGAGGACCCTAAGGTCAGAGTGCTAAATTCGATTACGCTAGATCCGCTTAGAGTAGCGGAAGTGATGAAATCACCGAAAAACGACTGTTCAGCTGGAATAACGCTTGGCAAGCGAGACGTATCGACGGTGATGGTCAGTGAATATGGATCGCCCAATTCAACGTCAGGCAAAGAGCCTCCCCCCCTAACTACGGTTCCGTTTGTCACGACAGTGACAATCGCCGCGTCGATTCGAGTTGTTGACAGAGCGAAAAAAAGGGTGGCAAGAAGGATGAAGATTCGTGACATACCGCTAGCTTCCATCGACGAAGAAAATTGTTTCTGCAAAGCGACTACAGAAACGACTAGGGTAACTACACAAGATCGGAAAAGCTACGGCGGTTAAGCAGCGGACGAACACAAAGCACACCCTGCGAGCGGAGTCACAGGGCCACGAAGGGTGATCCCAAAACGGGCAACCCTGCGTGGACCCGCGACTCCGCTCGCGGAAAGTTGGCTGCGAAGCAGCCGACGGGAACACAAAAGTACAACCTGCGATCGGAGTCACAGGGCCACGTAGGGTTGCCCGTTCGAGTCCGCGAATACGTTCAGGCGTGGCTACTGGCGGCAGTGCATGGATTCCGCCATAATTTGTTGCCTTTCCCAGACCCCCATTTCCTCGGAAACGCAACCCATGTCGGAAGACAAAATCGGACCGCTCGGTGTCACCTTTGACGATGTCCTGTTGCTGCCCCGGTACAGCGAAGTGGTGCCCAGCGAAGTCGACGTCAGCAGCTATCTAACCGAGCGGATCAAGCTGAAGATCCCATTGATCTCGTCGCCCATGGACACGGTCACCGAAGCTGACATGGCGATCGCTTTGGCGAAAGAGGGCGGTCTAGGGGTTATTCACAAGAATCTGACGACAGACGACCAAGTCGAAGAAGTCACCAAGGTCAAGCGTTCGGCCAACGGGATTATTTTCGAGCCGCTGACACTTTCGCCCGAGGTCCCTGTTCGCCGCGCCGCCGAGCTGATGGACACCGCAAACGTGTCTGGCATCCCGATTGTGCACGATGACCAGACTTTGGTGGGGATTCTGACCCGCCGCGACCTTCGCTTCCTAGAAGACCCAAACCTCCCAATCAGCGAAGTCATGACTCGTGATAATTTGGTGACGGCAGTGGGGAATGTAACGCTTGAGGAAGCTGAGAAGATTTTAACGGGAAAAAGGGTCGAGAAACTTCTGCTGGTTGACGAAGATAGAAAACTAACGGGACTTATTACGATCCGCGACATCGACATGATGAAGCGGTTCCCACGTGCTTGCAAAGATCCGCAGGGTCGCTTGCGAGTCGGTGCGGCGATTGGCGTCGGCGACTTCGAACGGGCTGAGAAGCTGATTCGGCAAGGCGTCGACGTGCTGACCGTCGATTCGGCTCACGGGCACAGCAAGAACGTGATCGATACCGTTCGAGAGATTAAGAATCAGAGAAACTGGGACATCGACGTCATCGCGGGAAACATCGCGACGGCGGAGGGTGCCGAAGCCCTGCTTGACGCAGGTGCGGACGCGATCAAGGTCGGAATCGGCCCCGGATCGATCTGTACCACGCGAGTGATCAGCGGCGTCGGCGTGCCACAGATTTCGGCGATTCTGAATGCAATGAAGGTAGCAGAGAAACGAGGAAAGCCAGTCATCGCCGACGGAGGGATTCGGTTCAGCGGTGACATTACCAAAGCGATCGCGGCCGGCGCGAGCACGGTGATGATCGGCAGCCTGTTCGCAGGCCTGACCGAAAGTCCCGGCAAAATGATTTTGTACCAAGGTCGAACGTTCAAGTCGTACCGAGGGATGGGATCGATGGGCGCGATGGTGAAGGGAAGCAGTGATCGGTATCGGCAAAAAGGCACTGAGGCGGGCAAATTGGTCCCCGAAGGTGTCGAAGGCCGCGTACCGTTCAAAGGTCCGCTCAGTGACTACGTTTACCAATTGGTAGGCGGGTTGCGAGCGGGCATGGGATACATCGGAACACGGACGATCCAAGAACTGAGAACGGATGCACGTTTCATCCGCGTCTCGGCAGCGACGGTTAGGGAGAACCATCCGCATGACATCGCGATCACGCAAGAAGCACCCAACTACAGCCCCGACGTCAACTCGGGCGACGCGAGCTAAGTTCGTAAGGATCGCGCTGGCGATGGCGCTGATGGCGCCGTCGGCTGCGATGGCCCAATCACCTGCGGGATATCCCGGCGGTCTTCGCCCGGTGCCTCGCGAAGGCACGCGGATGATAACGCCCCAACCAACCGTCGGGCGAGCCGCGCCAGCACTTCAGTGGCGACGAAGCCCCAACGTGGCACCGCAACCGGTGGGCCAAGCGGCCGCGCCAATTGCGCCACAGCGCCAAGCGGTCGCGGCACAGCGTCAAGCGGCCACGCCACAAACTCGAGCCGTCGCGTCACAGTCTCAAGTCGTCGCGGCGAACCAACAAGCTGTTGCTCCGGCCAGTGGATTGCAAGTCAGCACCGATGCACCCAGCCTTCGCTCGGTGTCCCAGGCGGCGTGGATGACGCAACCGGCACGGGTCGATGAACTGTTGTCGCTACCGTCAAATTTGCGGATTGCACAAAACCCGTCGACGGCACCAAGCAGCGCTCGGGATTTCTTTGCTGATCCTTTCGGCGATGCTCCCGAGCCGATGTCGATGCCTACTCCATCGCCTTCGTCGGCGTCAGAGTTGACGCCGATTCAAAACACGTCGCCGGCATTCGCCGCACCTCCGTCGATCGCCGACGACCCGATCGACGACGGATTCTTGTTTCCCGAACCCGAAGCGGCACCGGTTCCGACACCGACTCCGGAACCCATGCCACAACCACAAGCGGCGCCGACGTTGCCGAACGAGTCGCGGCCGATGAACGATTTGCGAGATTCGTTCGGCTTCCCGGAAACGGCTGACCCATCGCCGGTCAAACCCGCGCCGCAAGCGGAACCCGCACCGCGCGTCGAAGAGGGGCCATCGTTGCGTGACATGCTTCGCGACAACGCACCGGAAACAGAAGACGACGTTCGTGATTTGCCAGCGCCGAAACGATCGGGAACAGATGACGAGAAGGGCATGTTCGACAATCCGTTTCCGCGGCGCGATGCGGACGACTCCCAAGCCGACTCGCGAGATCGGGATCAATTGAATGACCCTCGCTCGGCAAGTGGCGATCGCAAGTCAAGTCTAGACGACGGCGGCTTTGACGACGACATGAAGACGCCAACGGGGATCACGTGCGGTGATTTCCGTGAACGGATTGCATACCAAACGATTGACAAGATTTCGCTGGACATCAGCCCGCCTTATCGTCCCGATGAAATGGAACAGAAACGATACGAACGCTTGAAAGACGACTTCGACGAAAAGCAATCGATTCGCCAGTGGCGTAACGTTGACGGTGCTCCCCTGGCTTCGGGCCGCCTACGCGACTTGGCTTACGAGAAAGCCGTGATCGAAACTGATTTCGGTACCACCGAAGAGTTGGCGATGAACCGGTTGAGCGAAGCCGACCTGGCCTACATTTCTGACAATTGGGGACTGCCCAAAGAATGCTTGATCGAACAAGTCGCATACACGCCGCGAACGTGGACAGCGATGACGATGACGTGGAAGGCATCCAACCTTTGTCACACGCCGCTTTACTTTGAAGACGTGAACCTGGAACGATACGGCCACACACACGGTCCGGTTTTGGAACCGTTCGTGCAAACGGCTCACTTCTTCGGCAACATCGCGGTGCTGCCGTACAAGATGGGTGTTCACCAGCCCAACGAATGCACGTACTCGCTTGGCTATTATCGACCGGGCAATTGTGCTCCGTGGATAACGCCACCGATTCCGATCAGCCTGCGAGGCGCGCTGTACCAAACGGCCGCCGTCACAGGTGCGTTTTGGTTGCTCCCATAAAAAGATGGGCAACCCGATGTGGACCCGCAACGCCGTTCGCGGGGATCGAACTGCAAAGCAGTTCGGAACCCTGTCGCGGCGTGCCAGCGCCACAGTTACCCCATCACGCGAATGCCTTCCATCAAGATCGTGGTCCCGTTAAGAACCATGTGAACGATCATCGGCGCCGTGATGTTTCCGGTCTGGCGATAGAGATATCCCAGACCGAGCGACAAGAAGAACAGCGGTATCGGCGCGGCGCCTTGGCCCAAGTGCATCATCGCGAATACGAGACTGGATACCACCATCGGCCAATACGATCGCGGCCGCCACTGTTCGCCTTCTTCGGCAATCGGATCGGCGATACGTTCCAGTCCGCCTTGCAAGAGAACGCGGAACAAAAATTCTTCGACGAACGGGGTCACGATCGCGGTGCCAATGAAGATCATCGAGAACTTCAGAGGATCGTTCAGTCCCGCCATCGAATCGAGTACGGGGTGTTCGTAAGTCACCAACTGGGACGCGATCGCGCTGATCAATAACACAGGCGGCAAGATCATCAGCGCCGCCTTTAACCCCAAAATGCCGTCTTCATCGTTCAGCCGCAGCGACAACTTCGATACCGCATCGCGATCACGGAACCGTAACCAAACCAAAGTGATCAACGATGCGACGACACCGGCGGCAAGAGTCACGGTGATCAGATACGCCGCGCCTTCGGGCGACTTTGTGTCGGTGCCACGCGACGCCAAGCCGCTAAGCGTCAACGCGCCGACCGCCAATCCGGCGATCACCTGCATCGAACCCATCATGATCAGCGCGTCGCCGGGATTCCAAAACGGCCGCTCACGAGGTCGCGGCGGCAACATCGCCGACGGCAGCGCCGACAAATCGCTGCGGTAGTTTGCTATCCACTTCGCCCAGCACATCAGACTGTACGCCATCGCCATCAGCAGCGCGAGATTCATAGCCACGAGGGCGGCGGGTGGATCTTCCACAGGCATGGGCGCTGACTTTGGGACGAATTAAGTTTGCGAAGGGGGCTCGCGCATCACTTCGGATGCAGCGACGACGTAGACGTAGCCCGAATAGAGCGTCAGCGCGATCGAAGACCACAGCAAGACTTGTCCGGCCGTCCCCAGCCACGCGATCGCGGGGTAGATCAGCGCCAGCAAGATCGAGATCACGGCGGCACATTGCAGCACCATCTTCCATTTGCCCAATTGGTTGGCCGAGAAGTCACCACCGCTGCCTTCGATGATCGCACGCAAGCTGGTCACCAACAATTCACGAGCCACCACGATCGTGGCCATCCACGATGCAACGCCGGCATCCGCGACTTCGACCAGTGCGATGAACGTGCCGCAGATGATGATCTTGTCAACGAACGGGTCGAAAATCCGGCCCAGCTTGGTGACTTGACCGTATTTGCGAGCCCAGTAGCCGTCCATCCAATCCGTTGAGACCGCGATCGAGAACACGACCAGCGCGGAAACGTAATGCCCCATCGGGATCAAAACCATAACGGCAATGGCTAACCCGAATCGAACCGTCGTCAGTGCGTTGGGGACGTTATAGATCGATCCCGGTTTCGAACTCATCGCAGTGGTCATGGTCATGGAAGGGGTCACAGGGGCCATCGGCGTATGTACGTTGTCCTCGAATCAACAGAGCCCGCCAAGGTGGGGACGTTGCGCCAGGACGTTTCAGGATACCCAACGTGCCCCCAAAGACTTCGCTCGTGGGATGACAGCTGAAAGCACCATAGGACTCAAATACACCCTGCCAACCGAGTCACAGGGACACGTAAGGTGGCTGAATTTGGGGCAACCCGATGTGGACCCGCGACTCCGCTCGCGGGACGTGAACTGCAACGCAGTTCACGAAAGAAACACCGTACACCCTGCCAACGGAGCCGTAAGGACACCTAGCATCTTGTTGAAAAAGGGGGCTGACCCGTTGGAGACGTTGACCCTTTGGAGACGTTGCTGAAACATTATGAATTCGAAACGTCGGAGAGGGTCGGTCCCCTTTTTCAACAGGCTGCTAGGGTTTTCCATTTCTTTCTACAAGGGCGCCGCCACCAGGTCGTACCCGTCCGACGCCACGATTTCACAATCGATCATATCGCCGATTTCAAGCGGGTCGTCCGGATCGACACCCGACACGTAGACGATCCCGTCGATATCGGGGGCTTCACCTCGAGTCCGACCGATCCAAACGCCTTCCTGGTCCGGCAGCGGCGAGTCGATGATGACGGTTTCGACCGTACCGATACGGCTGTTGACCCATTTGAACGCGACTTTTTGCTGGACTTCCATGACGCGGTCGTAGCGAGCTTTGGCGACTTCCGCCGGAACGCGATTGGGCAATTTCGCTGCTGGCGTGTCTTCTTCGATGCTGTACGTGAACACGCCCAGGTGCTCGAACTCTTGCTTGGCCACAAAGTCACAAAGCTGGTCGATGTCATCTTCGGTTTCGCCAGGGAAACCCGTGATCAACGTCGTACGCATGATCAGGTTGGGGATACGCGCTCGCAGTTCGGCCAAGATCGCTTCTTGCGACGAGCGAGTCGTTTTCCGCGACATGCGTTTTAGCATCGTGTCCGAAGCGTGCTGCAGCGGCATGTCGATGTACGGCAGAATCCGCTTCGCATTGGCAAGCACATCGATCAACGCGTCGTCGATGTACATCGGATAAAAGTACATCAGCCGGATCCAGTCGATCGATTCGATCTTGTCTAATTCGGTCAGCAATTCCGTTAGCCGCGGTTCGCCGTACAGGTCTTTGCCGTAGTACGTCGTGTCCTGAGCCACGATGACGACTTCACGCACACCACTGTCGCCCAACCGCTTGGCTTCGTCGATGACTTGTTCGATCGGCTTGCTGTAGTGCTTGCCGCGCATTTTGGGGATCGCACAAAACGTGCAAAGCCGGTCGCAGCCTTCGCTGATTTTCAGATACGCAAAGTGTCGCGGCGTGACGGCGCGGCGAACGGCATCCGACAGCGGCTTGATCGGCGCCGGACGAAACACTTTCTCTTGTTCTTCGACGCCGGATTGCAACCGGTCGATCACCGACACAATCTCGTTGCGGCCGAAGACTCCGATCATCGCGTCGATTTCGGGGCGGTCTTCCAGCAGCTTGCCCTGTTGCCGTTCGGCCAAGCAACCGGTGACGACGACGTTCTTGATCTTGCCTGCTTTCTTCAGCGCCAACATCTCATCAATCGCCCCATAGGATTCCTCGCGAGCCGAATCGATGAAGCCACAGGTGTTGACGACGACGAAATCAGCGGAATCGACAGAGTCGACCATCGCGTAACCGTCTTCGTCCAAACGACCGAGCATCTGTTCGGTGTCGACCAAGTTCTTGGGGCAACCCAGCGAAATCACGGCATATCGGCCACGAACGCCGTCCGTGGAGGCGGCCGGAGCCTTGCCGGGAAGCGTTTGCGAGTCAGTTACGATGGGGAGCTGCATCGAGGGGGGGTGCTTTGAACGTCGGTTTGTTTGGAGGCTGGTGTAGCCCCGAATTAAACCATAGCCGTCAAAAACACGCAAACGACACGCCGATATACGAGCCCGAACCGCCAGCGAGTGCACGCGACGATACTCTCCGGCGATTCGGGCTGGTATTTTATGGCTCTACTTATTCGTGCCCAAACAGCACGCAGATCGCCGATGGGGCCATCACGACCGATTGGTTGTAGGTCAATTCGCCGGTCGAACCGTCCACATTGAACGACGCCAGCGTATGGGAATCCTGACCCGCGGCCAGCAACCAATTGCCGCTGGGGTCCAAATTGATGTTCCGTGGAGTGACCGCGCGAGCGTTTTCAACTTCGATCACCGACAACTGCCCCGTCGACTGGTTGACTCGAAAGACCGTGATGGTGTCGTGGCCTCGGTTGGCCGCAAAGACGAACTGGCCCGACGGGTGGACTCGGATTTCCGAGCCACTTTTGAATTTCTCTTTCGCCAACAATTGCTTCGACACGGTCGGGATGGTTTGCTTGGGAGTCATCGTGCCGGCTTCGGCGTTGTAGTCGAACACGGTGACGCTTAGCGACAATTCGTTCAGAACAAAGATGAACTTTCCGGACGGATGAAACTTCATGTGCCGAGGCCCGCCGCCGGCCGGAACTTTGCCGCTGCCATGAGGCGTGATGGCCGCGTTTTCAACATCCAGTTTGTAGATAACGACTTTATCCAATCCCAAGTCGGGCACGAACGCGAACCGATTGTCGGGCGAAAATCCGACCCAGTGGGCGTGGGAGGCTTCCTGACGATTGGCAACAACGCCGGAACCGCCTTCGTGTTTGATCAGCGCCGTTCGTACTTTCAACGAGCCGTCGGCGTTCAGCGAGAACGCGGCGACACTTCCGCCGCCATACTGCGCGGTCAGCAACGTTTTGCCGGTCGGGTCGACGGCAACGTGAGCGGCTCCGCCATCGCCGATCTCAAGTGAGTTGATCAGGGTCAGGCGATCGCCGTCGACGGTGTAGGCTGCGACGACGGGTTTGCCATCCAGATCGCCGACGGCATAGACGACTTTCTCGCTCGGGTGCATCGCTAAGAAACCGGGCCCCGCCATCTCGGCCGCCAGCGTCGGGTCGGTCAATCGGCCGGTGTGCGTGTTGAGTCGACAGTGGTAGATGCCACGCGACAGATTGGAGTTCCCGGTACCAATCCAAACGTCGATATTCTTTGCGACGTTATCGTCGGCGATAGTTGGTGAGGGCGACATGATCAAGGCCAACAAGAAACAGGTGACAGAGGTGAAACGCATGGCGGTGGGACTCGAAAGGGTCGGATGAACCCCACGATCATCGTCTGGCGCACACCGCGGGGCAACCCGGGCAACTCAATGTGGACCCGCGACTCCGCTCGCGGTAGAAGCACTGTACACCCTGCGAACGGCGTCGCACGGCCACGTCGCAGTGCCACGTAGGGTGACGGCAAAGACGGGGTGGTCCGCTTAGGCTGCTCGTTGGTACACGACGCCGGATTTGTTCCGGCCGGTCTGGTCGATCGCACCTGTCTTGCGTAATACATAGGCGATTTGTTGGGCGTGCCACCTCGGTCGGTCGATCGCGGCAGCCAAATCAGCCGTATTGAACGCCGTAAACGTGTCGGGCAAATCGAGCAGCGACAACAGATCGGACGGCACCTTCAGCTCGATCACGGACTCGATCGATTCCAGTTTGACGTCGGCGACCTTGTAGTCTTTGTGCCAACTGCGGCGTCGCTTCTTTTGGCTCGGCACGCGAACCTCTTCGACATGGATCAACGGCACTTCCATGGTCAGATTCACGTGCGGAAAGACTCGCGTGAAATAAATCATTTCGTCGAACACGTTCAGCACGCTGCCCCGCTTGGGACTCAAGCGCCGCGACTTCACCGGCCCATCCGGTTTCGTCAACTTGACGATCCGCGTGCGGATGACGACCGGCTTGACGACGCGCAGCGTATGCCGCTTCAGCAGGTTGTGGCACTTGTCACGAATCGCCGACAACGACGCGCACTGAACCTCGATCAACTCGTCGCCCGATTCCTGGCACCGCCGCATCGCGTCGATGCGATAGTTGCCCAGGACGACTTCGGTTTGCGAAGGATCGTCGGCGTAACCGAGTTTCAATTGGTGATGAAGTGTCGTTTCCATGTTCGATCCGGCGGGTTGATCGAACATAGTGGCCTAGCCGGCGGTGGCCAACATCAACCTGGCAAGTTCGTCCCGATCGCTTGCGTCAATCATCAGGGCGCGATGATCCAGCACCAACAGTCGTTCGCCCAGCATTCGCGAACGGTCCAGCGGTACCGGTTTGCGACAACGTCGCTCGCTGGTATCCGCCATCGACCGAAACCCAACGCCGATCGGCAAACCCAGTTCTTCCGCAGCCGTGATGACCCGCAACCGCGCCTGCGCCGATTCCACCGTGAACGCCGTCTTGTAAAACGCCGACACATTCCGAACGCCGCTCTCCCAGACCCACCCCGGCAATCGCGGCGTGACCTCATCGCGAAGAAACACGGCCGTCTCACTTCGGCGGCGATTCATTTCGTCCAACCGGTCCAACTGAGGCAGCACGACAGCGGCGGCCAACGGCGAGAGCCCAAACGCGTCACTGGGGCGATCCAGAATCGGCGTCAAACGGGCGGCCGAGCGATCGTCGTTGGCAAACACGACTCCGCCGCTGCCCGATGTGATCAACTTGCTGCCGCCCAGCGACCAAGTTCCGAAGTGCCCGATCGAGCCGGCCGCACGACCGTCGATCATCATTCCCGCCACTTGGCACGCATCCTCGACCAACGTCCACCCGAGTTGTTCGCAGGTGGCTTTCAACGCCACGACATCCGCCGAAACGCCGAACAAATGCGATGCGATCACCGCACGCACGCGCGGCGATGCTGCCGCCGCGGCGCCATCGAAGTCGATGCAGGGCGAATTTGCCGACAAATCGACCAACACCGGACGGGCACCCAGCAATTCGATCGCGCGGACGTTTCCGGGGTAGTCGAACGCCGCCGTGATGACCTCGTCACCGGGGCCGACTCCCGCGGCCCGCAACGCTAATTCGACGGCGGCTGAACCGCTGCACACCAACCGGCTGGCCGAGGCCCCTGTTATTTCGGTCAATCGCGATTGCAGCAATCCACAGGCCGTGGCCCCGTAACGGCCCCAATCGCCCGAAGCGAAGGAATCCGCGGCGGCTCGACCGATCGACGGCCAATCGGGCGGCCAGACGGGAAGTTTTAGCGTCATTTTGGGTGATCTTTTGGGAAAAGTCTCGACCGGGCGTGTCCGCGTTTTCGCGGCCTAGATTGTCCAGCCTGCGTTGTCGGCCCAATGCCTCGTGTTTCGCCGTTGAATCCTAACTCCCTTACAAGTGCTGGGCTTGTGACGATTTTTGGGTATCCATATCATGCCGCATTCCCTTTTCATCGGCTCGAAACGCAAGGCGACTTCGTTTGTCCATGGTTCGCATCATTGATCGGTTCGCATTTGAAGTGCAACTGGTGGCGCAAGACGCCGCTGGCACGGCCGCTGCTGCGCCGGCCGGAGATGGTGGATCGGGCGACTTTCTTTCGCCTTTTCTGCTGCCCGCCGGCTTGCTGTTTTTGTTCTACTTCATCGTGATCGCGCCCGAACGCCGTCGCAAAGCAGATGAAGCGAAATTGATGGCGGCGATCAAGAAAAACGATCGCGTGGTCACCATCGGCGGGATCCACGCGATTGTCGCGGCGGTTTCGGCGGACAGCGACATTATCACGCTAAGAATTGACGAAAATGGGAACACACGCATCAAAGTCAACCGATCCGCGATCTCGCGAATCGTGACGGATAAAGACTCATCCGGCAAAGAAAATCAAACTGACTCAACCAAGGACGACGGCTAGGTGGCGAAGCCCTTTTGATGGCCGGTCGCCCAGCCCACCCCGCACCGATTCCGATACAAGTACACGATGGACTGCTCTTTCATGACCAATCTGGTCTCTGCCGACTCGGCTCTGAACTTTTTTAATCTGGCGCAAACCGACCCCGCGACGGTTGCTGCGGCGGCCGAGCAAATGGCCTCTGACGCGTCAAACACGCTGAACGAAACCGGCATATCATGGGACCAGTACATCGCTGTTGCGGTCGCGCTGGCCGTGATCGTGCTGCCATTCGTGGTCGGCAATTTCTTGGCCAAGTCGCTGAAGATGCCCAGCTACGGCACCCGCTTCGGCTGGATCCTGTTGGCGATTGCCGCCAGCGGCGTGGTTCTCGCCAAATCTCGACCCGGCCTGGGCGTTGACCTCCGTGGGGGCACGATCCTGGTTTACGAAATGGACCCCAGCAAGCTGGGCAAAGGTGGAGATGAAGGCATGGGGCAAGTCACGTCGGAAGACTTGCTTGAACCGCTTTCGCGTCGTATCAACCCGTCGGGTACTCAAGAAATCGTCATTCGCCCTTACGGTGAAAAACAAATCGAAATCATCGTCCCCGAAGTCGATCAGCGCGAAGTCGATCGAATCAAGGGACTGGTTGAAGAAGCAGGTATTTTGCGATTCGCGATTCTGGCCAACCAATCCGACCACTCTCCACAAATCAACCTGGCCATCGAACAAGCGTCGTCGAAAGACCGCGCGGCCCGATTGGATGAGCTGATTCGCGATCCAGGGCTGGAAGACGAATCGGTTGTCGCGTTCTGGGCGAACGTCGACCGTGAAAAAGACAACGGAAGACTGGGTCCATTGCGAGTCGACGTCGGCGATGCGATCGTACGGAATCCCGATACCGGCGAGATTCTGAATCTGCCGCCACAACTGCGAGGTGCCGAATCGATTGCTGCTTTCATCGACCAACAAGGTATGTCGGGCATCGAAGCCCTGATGATTGTCGATCCCTTGATCGATATCACGGGCGAAGACTTGGCGTTCGCCGCCAGCACGTTCGACGAAAAGGGTTCGCCCGCAGTCGCGTTCAACCTGACCGATGCCGGATCGAACCGATTCTTCGTACTGACGACCAACAATGCTCCGATCGGCCAACGGACTCGCAAGTTGGGCATCGTACTCGACGACAACTTGCTTTCCGCCCCCAGCATTCAGTCGCCGATTCGCAAAGAAGGCCGTATCACCGGTCGCTTCACTCGCCAAGAAGTCGAATCGTTGGTGCAAATCTTGAAGGCCGGCCAATTGCCCGCCGCACTGACCAAGAAGCCGATTGCCGAAAATCAAATCGACGCGACGCTCGGTCGTGATACGATCACCAAAGGCGTTTGGGCCATCACCGTTTCATTGTTGATGGTGCTCGTTTTCATCCTGATCTACTACCGCTTCGCTGGCATCATCGCCTGCATCGCGTTGATCATGAACCTGGGAATGATTTTGGCGACGATGGTTTTGATCAACCAACCGCTGACTCTGCCCGGTTTGGCCGGTTTGGTTTTGACCGTCGGTATGTCGGTCGACGCCAACGTGCTGATTTTCGAACGGATCCGCGAAGAACTGAAAAAGGGTGCCGCGTCTCGCATGGCGATTCGTAATGGTTTTGCCAAGGCAACGGTCACCATTGTCGACGCCAACCTGACGACGTTGATCACGGCGATCGTGCTTTACGCGATCGGTACCGACCAAATTCGTGGTTTCGCGGTCACGTTGATCTTGGGTATTTTGTTCTCGATGTTCACCGCGATTTACGTTTCGCGAACCCTGTTTGACCTGGCCGAACGACGTGGCTTCCTGTCGCTCAACATGTCGGACGGCGTCAACTCGCTTCGAGCCGCCGTGTCGGGCGAAAAAGGGTTGGACTTCATGAGCAAGGGCCGCCTGACACTGATGTGTTCGGCCGTCTTGGTTGCATTGGGCGTTGTATCGTTGTTCGCTCGCGGCGAGAGTATCTTTGACATCGACTTCGCCGGCGGTTCGTCGGTCCAGTTTCGGTTGGACAAACCAACCAAGACCGACGCAGTTCGCGATATCGTTCGCCCCGAAATGGTTAAAGTCACCGACAAGGGCACCGAAGCGGTGCCATACACCGTCAACGGTGTCACGATGGATGGCGTCGAAGCACAAACGGTTTACAAGGTCGATTCGTCATTCGACGAAGTGGACAAATTGAAAGCCGCGATCGCGAAAGCGTTTGCCGCAGATCCAAGCGTCAAATTGGTCACCTACAACGTTTCGATCACCCCAACGGGTGCGAAACCGACCGACCAAAGTTACTTCGCACCATCGGATGACAACGGGGTCATGTTGGCAGTGGCACGTGCCCAAGAAGCCACAGACACCGATGGCGTTGCCGAAACAGTCAGTGCTCCCGCTGCGTCCGAGGATATCATCGTCAACAGCAGTGCGATGATCGAATTGGGCGTCGAAGGCGACGCCGAGGGTGGCTTGCTCAATGCGTCGACGCTGAAAGATTCGTTGTTGGCGGCGGCCAAAGAAGTGGGTGTTCCCATGGCGGCGCGGTCGATCGAATTGACTCCGATCGGCGCGGGCAGCGAGGACTGGACTGCCGATTCATCATTGACGTTCCAGAAATGGAAAGTCGACATGCCGATCAAAGCAGCTGATGCTGACAAGATCATGGAGTCGTTCAAGACCTCACTTGATTCGGATCCCGTCTGGATCAGCAGCAGCAGTGTCGGCGCCAGTGTCGCCGGCGACATGATCGGACGCGCATTCGGTGCCCTGTTCGCCAGCCTGTTGTGCATCATCGGATACATCTGGTTCCGATTCCAACGCGTGATTTATGGCTTTGCCGCGGTGGTCGCTTTGATCCACGATGTGTTGATCACATTGGGCGCAATCGCGGTCAGCTACTGGTTGGCCGACGCTTTCGGCTTCCTGCTGATCGACCCCTTTAAGATCAGCTTGACGGTTGTCGCGGCGATCTTGACGATCATCGGTTACTCGCTGAACGATACGATCGTGGTGTTCGACCGCATCCGAGAAACGAAGGGCAAGGCTCCCCGATTGACCAGCGACATGATCAACTCGTCGATCAACCAAACGCTCAGCCGAACGTTGCTAACATCGTTGACGACGTTCATCGTTGTGATTCTGCTTTACGCATTCGGTGGCGACGGCATTCATGCCTTCGCGTTCTCGTTGGTCATCGGCGTCATCGTCGGTACTTACAGTTCGATCTTTATCGCCAGCCCGATCCTGTTGTGGTTGGTCGAACGAGGCGAAAAGAAAGCTGCCACCGCCTAACGGGCAACGCTACGTGGACCCGCGACTTCGCTGGCGGGAAATGAACTGCAAATCAGTTCAAAGAAAGAAACACTCTACACCCCGCGAGCGGAGTCGCGGGGCCACGAAGGGTGGTCGAGATGAAGCCCAAAATTTTTCTGACTCGTGAACTGCCACCCGAGTCGATGGCGATCCTTCGCGAACACTCCGAACTGACTTACAACCACGAAGATCGGTATCTGACCAAGTCGGAAATCATCGCCGGTATCGATGGCGTCGACGGGCTGTTGTGTTTGTTGACCGACACGATCGATGATGAAATCTTGGCCGCCAATCCGAAATTGAAGGTCGTCGCCAACTTCGCCGTCGGCTTTAACAATATCGATGTCACAGCGGCTACACGCCGCAAGATTCCCGTCACCAACACTCCCGGCGTGTTGACCGATACGACCGCCGATATGGCGTGGGCCTTGATGTTAGCGTCGGCCCGACGAGTGGTCGAAGGCGACCAGTTCGTGCGAGCACGAAAGTGGGAAGGCTGGGGGCCGCTTCAGTTTTTGGGAAGCGACGTATCCGGCGCAACCTTGGGATTGATCGGATTCGGGCGCATCGCTCAAGCCGTCGCTCGTCGCGCCCAAGGTTTCGATATGAAGATTTTATACTGGAACCGAACACGATTGTCGGCCGATGCCGAGTCGGCGATGGGCGTCACCTACGCGACGATGGACGAAGTGCTGAAACAGTCCGATTTTGTTTCGGTACACGTCGCACTCAACAGCGAAACACAACACTTGATCGGTGCCCGCGAGCTATCGTTGATGAAACCCACCGCAACGATCATCAACACCGCACGCGGGCCGATCATTGATGAAGCCGCGCTGGTCGACGCATTAAAAGACGGTACGATCGCCTTTGCCGGCTTGGACGTGTACGAGCAAGAACCAAAACTTGAACCCGAGCTGTATGATCTGCCCAACGCCGTCATCGCACCACACCTGGGCAGTGCAACGATCGGCACTCGGACGAAGATGGGAAACATGGCCGCCGAGAACTGTTTGGCTGCCTGTCGAGGCGAAGTCCCACCCAATCTGGTCAATCCGGATGCGTTAGACTAGCGACTCCACCGTACCGGAGTTCGTGATGTCCGAGTTGCTGCCATCGTTCTTTTCGCTGTTGCCGATCATCGTGACCGGGGTCTTTCTGGTTGGTTTGGGATGGTCCGCCGCTCGCGCCATGCCGTTGGCCTACGTGACGGCCGCAGCGGTTGCCTATTTCTATTGGCAAGTCGATTTGAACCAGATCGCCGCCGCGTCGGCCGGTGGCTTGGTGATCACCGCGACGCTGCTGTACATCATTTTCGGCGCGATTCTGCTGCTCAACACGATGCGGCAAAGCGGTGGACTTTCGGTCATTCGCCGCGGGTTCACGGACGTGACGCCTGACCGCCGAGTACAGGTGATCCTGATTGCTTGGTTGTTCGGCTCCTTCATTGAAGGCTCTGCCGGCTTCGGAACTCCCGCCGCCGTGTGCGTTCCGTTGCTGGTCGGACTCGGCTTTCCCGCCAAAGCCGCCGTCGTTTCCGGCATGGTGATCCAGTGCACGCCGGTATCATTCGGCGCCGTCGGTACGCCGATCTTAGTCGGCGTCGCGAAAGGCTTGGACGGCAACCCCAACGTTGTTGACTACGCCCAACGGTTGGGCATGGCGTCGTGGACGGAGTTGCTTCCCATCATCGGTTGGAAAGTCGCTCTGCTGCACGCGATCATCGGAACGCTGATTCCGTTGATTCTGGTCAGTATTCTGACGGGCAATTTTGGTGCGAACCGAAGCTACCGCGAGGGACTGCGATTGTGGAAGTTTTCCCTATTCGCAGCACTGTCGATGACGTTGCCTTACGTTGCGATTGCGATCTTGCTGGGGCCCGAATTTCCGTCGCTGATCGGTTCGCTAGTCGGGCTCGCAATCGTCGTTCCCGCCGCGAAACGCCGATTCTTGTTTCCCGAAGGCGACGTTTGGGACTTTGCCGATTCGTCGACCTGGGACGAATCGTTTCACGGCACTACCGAAATGACTCTCGCTGAACCGCCGGCACACTTGTCACCGTTCAGGGCCTGGCTTCCCTATCTGGTGATTGCCGTGTTGTTGGTCGCCTCGCGACTTCCCTTGCTCGGCCTGGGGACGTGGATGAAGTCATTCGCGATTCCCGCCGACACATCAACGTGGGCAAACTTCCTGGGCAGTTCCGTCAACATTTCTCCGGTGCAACCACTGTACTTGCCCGGAACCGTCTTCATTCTCGCAAGTATCTTTGCTGCCGTCCTGCATGGCATGCATCGGTCGGCAATCCGAACAGCGATCCGTGATTCCGCAAAGATGATCATCCTGGCTTCGGCGGCGCTGGTGTTTACGGTGCCGATGGTGCAAGTCTTCATTCATTCCGGGGGCGGCGCTGCGGGTTTCGCATCGATGCCCGATGAATTGGCGTCCGGGGTTGCGAATCTTAGCGGGACCGCATGGCCGGCCTTCGCCGCACTGGTCGGAGGGTTGGGGGCATTCGTGGCCGGTAGCAACACCATTTCGAACATGATGTTCAGCGGATTCCAGTTCTCGGTGGCCGAACAAATCGGTGCTGATCCGACTTGGGTGGTGGCCCTGCAAGCGGTCGGTGGCGCCGCCGGGAACGTCATATGCGTCCATAACGTCGTCGCTGCGTGTGCCGTGGTGGGGCTGATCGGCCGCGAGGGCGAAGTGATCCGTGTCACGGCGAAGGTGTTTCTATATTACATTGCGTGTGCGGCGGTCTTGGGCCTCGCGATCACCTGACACGGTTGCCTAACACGATCACTTGACGTACCGTCCAAACAACGACACCCTCTCACTTCAAACTTCCGATCTCTCCATGACAACTTACGCCACCCTGAACCCACGCCAACGCCTACTGATGGGACCGGGGCCCAGCACCGTACCCGATCGCATCTTGCGTGCGATTGGCTCCCCAACGCTAGGCCACCTTGACCCACAGTACATCCAATACATGGATGAAACGTGTCAAATGATGCGTGACGTTTTCGTAACCAAGAACCAATTGACGTTCCCCGTCTCTGGGACGGGAATGGCGGGCATGGAAGCGATTCTGGTCAACTTGATCGAACCCGGTGACGAAGTCATCGTGTGTATCAACGGCGTTTTCGGTGGCCGCATGAAAGACAACATGCAACGATGTGGCGCGACCGTGCACGTCGTCGAAGTACCTTGGGGGCAAACGTTTACGGATGAAGCGATCGCCGAAGCCGTTTCGAAGCATCCCAAAGCAACGATGCTTGGCATCGTACATGCCGAAACATCCACCGGCGCACTGCAACCGATCCAAGGCATTTCCAAGATCGTTCACGATGCGGGAATGCTGTTGGCCGTCGATGCCGTCACGTCGCTGGGTGGACACGAGTTGAAGGTGGATGACTGGAACATCGACGCCATCTATTCCGGAACGCAAAAATGCCTGTCGTGCCCACCAGGACTATCGCCGGTTTCGTTCTCGCCGGCCGCGATCGAAAAGATGGAAGCTCGCAAGACGCCCTCGCAAAGTTGGTATCTCGACGTTTCAATGCTGAAGAATTATTACACGGGCGGTGGTGCCAGTTCCGGTGCACGAGCCTATCACCACACCGCGCCGATCAACATGGTGTACGCCTTGCGCGAAGCCCTTCAAATCGTGCTCGAAGAAGGCCTTGAAAAACGCATCGCCCGCCACCGAACCGTCCACTTGGACCTTCGCAAGGGCTTGGAAGAGCTCGGATTGACGTACATTCCCGAAAACTCACTGTCGACGCTGAATTGTGTTGCCACGCCCGAGGGAATCAACGAAGCAGCCATTCGAACGCGATTGCTGAACGAATACGACATCGAAATCGGCGGCGGGCTTGGCGTTTTCGCAGGCAAAGCATGGCGAATCGGCTTGATGGGATACGGCGCGACGCACCGCAACGTGGTCACGCTGTTATCGGCGCTTAAGGAATGCATGAGTTCGACGTGAGCAGCACCGCGAGCGACCACCGATTGGCCGGATTGAGAAAGCTGTTTCCGGTGCAACGTTTCGTCAACGATAAAGCGTCCCGGTCTGCGTTCGAATCCGATGGATTGACCGCGTTCCGTGCCAAGCCGCTGGCGGTGGTCATTCCCGAAACGGCAGATGAAGTCATCGCAGCCGTTCGCTGGTGTTTCGACAACGACGTGCCCTTCGTCGCACGGGGTTCGGGCACCAGTTTATCGGGCGGTTCGCTACCCGTGGCCGACGGGATTGTGATCGCACTCAACCGCATGAATCGAATCCTGAAGCTGGATCCCGAATCGCGAACAGCAGTCGTCGAACCGGGCGTGGTTAACTTGAAAGTCTCGCAAGCCGCCGCGCCGCACGGGCTTTATTTTTCCCCGGATCCGTCAAGTCAATCGGTTTGCACGATTGGCGGGAATGTCGCATTCAATTCGGGTGGCGCTCATTGTTTGAAATACGGGATGACGTCCAATCACGTCTTGGGCATTAAAGCGGTAACGGCCACCGGCGAGGTCGTCACGATAGGCAGCACCAGCACCGAGTCCGTCGGACCGGACTACACGGGATTGTTTTGCGGCAACGAAGGACTGTTTGGGATTGCGATCGAGATCACGTTGCGACTGCTGCCCAAGCCAGAAGTGTTCCACACCGTTCTGGTTGGTTACGACTCGCTTCGTGCTGCCGGCGATGCCGTCTCGGCCGTGATCGATTCCGGATTGTTGCCGGGAGCGATGGAAATCATGGACGCGCTTTCGATCGAGGCAGCCGAGGCGGCTGTGAAGTGCGATTACCCTCGCGGTGCTGCGGCGGTGTTGATCGTCGAACTGGAAGGCCCAAGAGAAAAGATCGCGTTCGAGCGAGAACAGTTGAGCCGTGTCATCGCCGCAACGAAGCCGGTCGTAGAGATGGTTGCAAAAGACGACGAAGAACGGATGCGAATTTGGAAGGGCCGCAAAAGCGTCTTTTCCGCCGTCGGTCGACTCAGTCCCGATTTTTTGGTTCAAGACGGGGTCGTACCTCGCAAACGACTGGGCGAGGCATTGGTCGCGATCGAAAAACTTTCACGTGATAGCGGCATCCGGATCGCCAATGTTTTTCACGCCGGCGATGGCAACCTGCACCCGTTGATCCTGTTCGACGGAAACGTCGACGGAATGCTGCACCGGGCCGAAGCCGTCGCGGCCGAGTTGTCGCGGTTGTGCATCGCCATGGGCGGATCGATCACGGGCGAACATGGCGTGGGGATGGAGAAACGAGACTTCTTGCCGCACATGTTTGACGAGAACACAGTGGACATGTTCGATCGATTGCGACGCGCCTTCGACCCCAAGATGATCGCAAACCCCGGCAAGATGTTTCCCGGTACCGAGGCGCCCGCGTTGGCGATGACGGGGCTGCATCCGCTGGAAAAAGCAGGAGTGATTCAGCGTGAATGAGCCTCTGTTGAAACCAACCTGCGAAAGTGATCTGGTCGATGCGATTGCCTCATGCGAGCACGTCGTGGCAATCGGCAACCGAACTAAGCCGGCAATGTCCCCAGGCTCCGGTGTTACCCTCGTATCACTATCTGCAATGACCGGGATCATCGAGTACGAGCCCTCTGAATTCACGTTTACCGCAAGGTCCGGAACGCGAATCGACGAAGTTCGCGACGTCTTATCGGAACGAAATCAGTACTTGCCGTTCGATCCGATGCTGGTCGATGCCGGCGCGACGCTTGGCGGCACGGTCGCGTCAGGATTGTCGGGTCCGGGTCGATTTCGATTCGGCGGTGTCCGTGACTTCATCATCGGATGCGTCTTCGTCTCGGGTGACGGCAAAGTCATTCGATCTGGTGGCAAAGTTGTGAAGAACGCCGCGGGTTTCGATATCCCGAAGTTGATGGTCGGCAGCCTCGGACGGCTTGGCGTGATGACCGAATTGACGTTCAAGGTCTTCCCGAAGCCGCTATCGACGCTCACGTTGTCGGTGGCTTGTGAGTCCTACACCCAGTTGATCGATCGCATCCAACAAGCCGCCTCCAGCCGCTGGGAACTGGATGCCATCGATGCGCGACCGAATGAGCTGAAGGTGTTGTTGCGAATCGCCGGGCCCCAGGAGGCGAATCAAGCGATTGCGTCTGAGATCACAAGCCGATGGACGGGCGACGTTTCCGAATTGGAATCGTGCGAAGCATTCTGGCATTCCGTAACCGAATTGACGTTCGCGCCCCATCGATCTCATGTGGTGAAAGTGCCAACTGCATCGACGGTATTTTCGAGTCTTGACCATCATGTCAGCGCGGCCGGAAACGTCACCTGGATCGCGACCGACGACGTGACGGACCTTGACGCAAAACTGACAAAGTTGGGCGTGCCCGGGTTGGTAGTGCGTGGCGAATGGAGTGCATCGATCGTTGGAAAAATTCACACGTCCCACATGTCACGAAACATCAAGACGGCGATGGAACCTCATGGCCGGTTCCCCGGTTGAGCCAGCGTAAAACCATGTTAGCGGACGCGTTGAAGTGCCAAAACGATCTCGGTTTCAAGAGACGTGCAAACCAACCGCGAACTAGACACCGGCAACTTCGGCGGCTTTGTAAACCACTTGGGCTCGCTTGAATCCGATCCGTTCGTACAAACGTATCGCGGCGGTGTTGTCGGTCGTCACTTCCAGGTGCATTCGCGTCAATCCGGCCTCGCGAAATCCTTCGGCCGCGCGAGCCATCAAGATCGTGCCCAGCCCGCGACCGCGGTGGAGTGTATCGATTCCGATATTCTGGATCGCGCCCCAGCCTTCGATCTCTAACCCTTGAATCGTACCGACGGGATTCCAGTGTCCGGTCGCCGGATCGCGATGGCGGCACAGCCAAGTCGCGCCGGGCACGAAACCGTCTCGTGACGAGATCTCTCGCATCAAACGCATGCAGCCGTCGCGACGCCCCAGACAGGGGAACACATTGGCGTCCAGTTCTTGGCGAAAACTTTGATACTTCGCCGTCGCGTGTTCTCGCATGATTCCGGAACTGAACGGGATCAAGGCATAGCCGGCTGGAACGGTCGCATCGGCGAAACGCCAATCCAACAGATCGTATTCCATTCGAAATCGCTTGAAGTACGTCAGTCCCATGTCGATCCCCAAACCGCAGGCCAAGCCACCGAAACCCAAGTTTACCACACGCTAGCGAGTTGATCGAAATTGCTAGCGGCACGCAACTTGCATCAAAACCTCTCTAGTTTTTGGCTAGCCAAACAATTATATTTGAGTACTCGTAAACACGCCTTTCTGAGAGTCTTTTCAAGTGAAAAACGCGAAAACGCCCGTTTCATCCTCCGACCGCCGCTTCGTGACTGCCATTTTGGTGTCATTAGCGATGCTATGGGCTGCCCTTTTATCGGGCGGTTGTGGCAACTCAAATGCGACATCGACGGGCAACGGCGGCGACGCTCGGAAGGTGATTGTCACGACGACGGGAATGGTCGGTGACATGGTTTCAACTTTGATGGGACCGGATGCGCGTGTTGAAACGATCATGGGACCCGGCGTGGATCCTCACCTGTACTCGCCATCGCGGTCGGTGTCCGTCCAACTGCGCGGCGCCGACATTGTCGTTTACAACGGTCTGCATCTTGAAGGTCGCTTGGGCGAAGTCCTGGAAAGCCGTAGTGGCGACGAGGGCACGACGATTGCCATCGGCGAATGGTTGCCCCACGATCGATTGCTCGACGCTGACGCCGGCGTTCACGACCCGCACATTTGGATGGACGTAACGCTGTGGAGCGAAGCGGTCGAGCAAGTCGCCCAGCGGCTGATCGCATTGATGCCCGAGCACGCCGAAGCCATCCGCGAAAGAGCGACCGCCTACCGCGCCGAACTCGCGCAGCTGGATCGGTTCGGTGCCGCGGCGATCGAAAGCATTCCATCGTCGCAGCGGATCCTGGTGACGGCACACGACGCGTTTCGCTACTTTGGCAAGCGATACGGAATCGAAGTTCACGGGGTCCAAGGCGTTTCAACGATCAGCGATGCCGCAATTCGCGACGTCAACCGATTGGTCGACTTGATCACAACGCGAAAGGTTCCCGCCGTGTTCTTTGAATCGAGTGTTTCGCCCCGACAAGTCAAGGCGATCGTCGAAGGCGCCCGCAGTCGCGGCCAAACGGTCAGCAGCGACTGGGAACTGCTTAGCGATTCGATGGGCGCCACGGGAAGCCCGACAGGCAACTACATCGGAATGATGCGACACAATTTTTCGACGATCGCAACTGCGCTCGGCGGATCGGTCCCGACAGACGACACATTACAATCCGTTGAATCGGAGTCGAACGATTGATCGAATCGAATGCAGCACCGCCGACCGTGTGTCCGCTTCGCGCGATCGATGTCACGATCGCCTATCGCAGCCAGCCTGTCTTGGAACGCGTCAGCTTTTCAACGCCGCCGGGCACGTTGACGGCAATCGTTGGTCCCAACGGCGCGGGAAAGAGCACGCTTATCAAGGCTTCGCTTGGCTTGATCGAGCCTGCGGAAGGAAAGTTTGAGTTCTTTGGAAAAACGTTCGGCGAAGTGGCTGGTCGCGTCAGCTACGTGCCGCAGCGGACGACCGTCGACTGGGACTTTCCGGTCACCGCATTGGACGTGGTTTGCATGGGACTTTACCGCAAGATCGGTTGGCTACGGCCGGTGCGATCGAAGCATCGCGAGCAGGCCATCGAAGCGCTGCGAAGCGTCGGAATGCAGGATCTTCGCAAACGTCAGATCAGCCAACTCTCGGGCGGCCAGCAACAGCGAGTCTTCTTGGCTCGGTCGCTGGTTCAAGGTGCCGAACTGTTTTTGATGGACGAACCGCTGGCCGGTGTCGACGCGTCGACCGAGCGAACGATCATCGATGTCCTTCACCGACTTCGCGACGCGGGGCAAACCGCGATGGTTGTCCACCATGATCTCGACACGGTCGCGGATTACTTTGACCGAGTGCTACTTCTGAATCGACGCATCATTGCCGAGGGTCCAACCAAAGAAGTCATGCGACCGCGTCTATTGAAAGAAGCCTACGGCGGTAAACTGCTGATATTCGACAACAAAGACGAATAGTTCGGACGAAGTGCTAAGCCGCCAACTTGGTGGGCCGACGAAACCATTGTCTTCCGGCCGAGCGATTGAATCGGTCGGAAACTTGAACGGGCTGGTTTTCCCAGACGCAGTTCGTGTTTCCCCAACACAAGTTCGTTGCCGTTTCGATATCGGCCCAGCGTGCGATCACACGGAATGCTTCGGCGAGCGAGACCGACGTGCCATCGTCGCGGCCCAATTCCGTACCGATGAAGTGACACCGACCTTCGCGAATCATCGATCGACAAAATCGGATGCGTCGCGGATTCGATTCATCTAGCAGACTCTTGGCCGAGAATTGAATGAGGGCGCCTGCCGACGCGAGTCGTTTCCACTCGGTCGGTCGATGCACCAATGCATCACAACGTTCAGGCGCGACCAAGATCGTTCTCAAGTGCATCTTTCGAATGGTCTCGACAACCGATGCAATGGGCAGCGACGTACCCGGGTGAATTCGCAGCATCACGTAGTGCCGATTCAAACCACCCATCACGGTTGCCGCCCGTACGATCTGATTGAACAAGTCACTGCCGAGCGAAAACTCGACGGCTGCCTTAACTTCGAGTTCGACACGATGCCGAATCAAGAGAGCGTTGAACAATCCCAGACGACGAACGACGGTGTCCATCGTTCCAAAGTTTGTTACCGCAACAGCGCGTCGGATGCCGTCTTCGGCTGCGAGTTCGGCGAATCGCAGACTCTTGGGCCAGTGGACGTTCCCGTCCGCCGAGCATCGGAAGATACCGCTGTTGATGTCAGCCATCTCACAGACGGCGACGTCATGATTCCAAAACAATCCCATTCTGGCGACTCCTGGCGTGACCGAGCGACGGCGAAATTGCATGTCGCATCGGAAGGGTGCATTGCAATGTCCGGGCCAAAAGTCTGTACCATCCCATCCACTCGCCCAGATCGAGCCGGCAACGCGATATCCATGCCGTCGCTGGAGTTCTTTGGGCGAATCCCGCCCCCTCGGTGGCAATTCGGATTTTTTCCAAGTCTTCATGAACGGGTGCCGGCTAGCTACAATGAAGCTTGTGCCCCGATGACATTGCTTCCAATTGCAAGTTCACAAGGCATCCCCGCCTCATTCGACAGCAATCGCTTTCCCCGCGTTTCAAGCCGCTGTTCATGCCTGTTCGTTCTCATTGCGTCGCTATTCGCCCTTCACCATCATGGGCGTCCCTGCAGATCGTTTCGATGCTGATCGTCGCTTTCGTCGGTCCGCGAGTCGTCGCGGACGACGGTGTCGATTTCTTTGAGTCCAAGGTTCGTCCCTTACTGGTCGATCACTGTTACGAATGCCACAGCGCCGAAACGGGTGAATCGGCGGGGCAGTTCTTGATTGATTCGGCGGTCGGAATGCGAATCGGCGGCCTTCACGGTGCTGCGTTGGTGCCCGGCGATGCGGAGAACAGTTTGCTGATCAAGGTCGTGGCGTACGACAATCCCGAAATGCAAATGCCGCCCGCGGGCAAGCTTAGCGACGACGCCATCGAAATACTGCGGCATTGGATCGCAAGCGGAGCCGCTGATCCTCGCCAGGCAACGTCGACCGTAGCTGCGACGTCGCCGATGGATCGTGATCCGAAAACCCACTGGGCGTTTGTCGCTCCGGTGCATCCCGATGCACCTCGCGGAGCTATCGATGGAGCTTCGAGTGATCGCGATGTCCTCGATGCGTGGGCCAGGCGATCGGCTAAGTCCGCAGGCGTCGATGTGATCCGGCAAGCCGACGATAGTGACTTGGTTCGGCGTTTGCATTTTGAT
This sequence comes from Rubripirellula tenax, assembly GCF_007860125.1. Lineage (NCBI taxonomy): Bacteria > Pseudomonadati > Planctomycetota > Planctomycetia > Pirellulales > Pirellulaceae > Rubripirellula > Rubripirellula tenax. The sequence goes on along the minus strand of NZ_SJPW01000001.1, from coordinate 908,960 downwards.
CTGACGGGGTTGCCACCCACCGCCCAGCAGATCACCGAATACCAACAATCCGAGCGGCCCGATCGATACATGCGTTTGGTCGACGAACTGTTGGCCAGTCCCGCGTTCGCCGAGCGATTGGGGCGGCTATGGTTGGATGTGGCTCGCTATGCCGATACCGTCGGATACGACTTTGGCGGTAAAGAACGCCGCATCAAAGGCAGCGAGCGCTATCGCGATTGGGTGATCGCCGCAGTGGCAAGCGATATGCCTTACGATCGCATGATAGAACACCAATTGGCCGGCGACCGAACGGATCCCAACAACGCCGATGGGAACCTTGATGCGATGGGATTCTTGACGCTCGGTCGAAAATTCATCAACGGCCTCGACGTCACCGATGACCGCATCGACGTGATCACTCGCGGGCTGCTCGGTTTGACCGTCACGTGCGCTCGTTGCCACGATCACAAATTCGACCCGATTCCGACGACCGACTACTATTCGCTGTTCGGTGTCTTGGCCAGCAGCCGGCAACCCGACGATGGTGCTAGCCCGTTGATGATGACCGACAAAGCGAAAGTTGGGGACCAACCGGTTCTGATTCGCGGTCAAGCCGGAAACAACGGGCCGCTGGCACCTCGCCAGTTCCTGACCTCATTGCAGAAACCAAACGAGCCGCGTTTCACCGATGGCAGTGGTCGATGGGAATTGGCCCAGCGAATCGTTGCACGCGATAACCCGTTGACCGCTCGTGTGATGGTCAACCGATTGTGGGGACATTTGATCGGCAAGCCGCTGGTGGATTCGCCAAGCGACTTTGGCTTTCGAACGCAACGACCCGCTGTCCCCGAAGTACTGGACGAGCTTGCCTCCGATTTCGTCGAGCACTTCAGCATCAAGCGAACCGTTCGCCGCATCGTGTCCACGCGGATCTATCGTCAATCATCGGCAACCGATGCCCCGACCATCGCCGCCGATCCCGACAATCGCTGGCTCGCGAGAGGCAACCGACGGCGACTCGATTTCGAGTCACTGCGGGACTCGCTGCTATACGTTGCCGGATCGTTGGACGCACGCCTCGGCGGCCCGCCGCTTGAGATCACGTTGCCGACGCCCACTCCCCGTCGAACGATCTACGCGATGATCGATCGACAAAACTTGCCGGCGTTGTTTCGGACGTTTGACTTCGCCAGCCCCGATACCCATTCGCCGCAGCGTTACTTCACGACCGTCCCCCAACAAGCCCTGTTTCTGATGAACAGCCCGCAAGTGCTGGACTTGGCGCGCCAAACTGCATCTGCGGCGAATGTCGGAATCGACAACGCATCCATGAACGAACGAATCGAATCGTTGTTTCGACGCGTGCTGCGTAGGTCTCCGTCGGATTACGAAACGACGATGGCGATCGAGTTTCTGAAGACACCCGCATCACCGTTGGGACCTTCGATGGATCCGCGATCGATGTGGAGCTACGGCGTCGCACGTGTCGATGGCGATCAATCCGTCACCGAGTTTCAGCCGTTCACCCATTTCACCGGTGACCGTTGGCAAACTTCACCGACGTTCCCAGATACATCGCCAAGCGGGTACGCTTTTTTGGATCGCGAAAACGGCCATTCGCCGCGACCGTCGGACCTGGCCGTGGTAAGGCGGTTGACGTCGCCTGTGGATGCGATTGTGAAGGTTCGCGGACAAGTCGGTCATCGCGACAACGACAATGGCGACGGAATCCAGGTCGGGATCTGGATCGGCGGAAAACGCAAGTTCTTCGCGACCGAAAAGGGGAACCAACGTCCGGTGGGACCGATCACCGGGCGCGTCAAAGCGGGTCAGACGATCGATTTGGCGGTCAGCCCTGGCCCGAGCGATACGTCGGATTCGTTCTTTTTGCGAATGACGGTTCAATTGAGCGGCGTTAGTGGAGAGATCCTGGAAACCAACACGGCACGAGACTTCATGGGGCCGCAATCGGTAACCGGCGATCAGCCGCTCAACCGATGGGCCCAGTTGGCTCATGTGTTGATGATGAGCAACGAATTCGCGTTTGTGGATTGACCCGATTATGCATCCAAGTGAATCCCTTTTTCCGCAGCCAACAACACGTCGCGAGATGCTGCGCGATTGCGGTGTGGGTTTCGGTTCGTTGGCACTTTTCGATTTGGTCGGTCGCGAAGCATCGGCCGCGGATTCTGCGTCGACCTTGGCCATCGGGGCAGTGCCCATTCACTATCCCACCAAAGCCAAGCACGTCATCCACTTGTTCATGAATGGCGGCCCCAGCCAAGTGGACACATTCGATCCGAAGCCGGAGCTAGCCAGATTGAATGGTAAATCGGCTCCGATGGAAAACTTGAAGACCGAACGTCCGACGGGCGCGGTGCTGGCTTCGCCGTACAAGTTTCAAAACTATGGCGAGTGCGGGTTGCCGGTCAGCGAGTTGTTCTCGCACACGGCACAGCACATGGACGATATCTGCGTCATTCGCAGCATGCATGCCGACGTACCCAATCACGAACCGTCACTGATGTTGATGAACACGGGCGAATCAAGATTGGTGCGTCCCAGTATGGGGTCGTGGCTGACGTACGGTTTGGGAAGCGAGAACGAGAACTTGCCGGCGTTCGTTGCAATGTGCCCGGGCGGTTATCCGATCAAAGAATCCCAGAATTGGCAGAACGGTTTTCTGCCGGGGAAGTACCAAGCGACCTACGTCGATACCGCGGGCGAACGCGTCGAGCAGTTGATCGATCACATCCAAAGTCGTGGCGTCGCGCCGCACGATCAACGCGAACAATTGGATCTGTTGGCCCGCTTGAACCGGGCTCACGCGGCGCACCGCGGTGCCGACGCCAAGTTGGAGTCGCGCATTGAATCATTCGAGCTGGCCTATCGAATGCAAAGCGAAGCCGCCGATGCGTTTGACGTATCGCGAGAAACCGCCCAGACGCGTTTGTTGTACGGCGGAGGCGCGTTTGCAAGGCAAGCATTGATCGCCCGCCGATTGGTGGAACGCGGCGTTCGGTTCGTACAACTCTACACCGGCGCCGGCCAACCGTGGGACGACCACGACGACCTTGAAGTCCGTCATCGCAAGAATGCCGAAACGGTCGACCGGGCAATCGGCGCGTTGCTGACCGATTTGAAACGCATCGGGATTCTGGACGAGACGTTGGTGATGTGGGGTGGCGAATTCGGGCGGACTCCGGTCGTCGAGATGCCCAAAGAGGGATCCAACCAAGGCAAAATGAACGGTCGCGATCACAACCACTATGGGTTCACATGCTGGCTTGCCGGTGGTGGCGTCAAAGGAGGCCAAGCGGTCGGCGCGACCGACGAACTTGGATTCAAGGCGGTCGAGAATCGCGTCCATGTTCACGACCTGCACGCGACGGTGCTGCGATTGATGGGCTACGACCACAAACGATTGACGTATCCCTACGCCGGCCGCGATTTTCGATTGACCGACGTCCACGGCCGTGTCGTGGACGAAGTCTTGGCTTAGCTCGATTTGCGACGGTTTGCTTGGTCGGATTGTTCTGCAAACTGATCCACGATTCGATTCGCAACGCCGACGACGTCGAAGGATTCGTCGACCTCGATTCGGCGAATTTCACTGAACGATCGGTACCATGATTCTTGACGCTTTGCCAATTGACGCGTGTGCGTTGCCACATAGGTGATCGTTTCTTCGATGCGAGTGCCTCGCTTCAAATGGTCGATGACTTCACGGTACCCTACGGCCTGCGCCGCGGTCCGGGAAAGTTCGTCGTGTCGGTCGAGCAGTCCTTGCACCTCGGCGACCAGCCCGCCACAGAACATCGCTTCGACACGGGCGGCAATGCGCTCGTGTAGCATCTTCCGCGGCCATCCGAGCGCGACCACTCGGCACTTGGATGCTGCGATGGGGCGGTCGAATTGGATTTGCCGATGGCTGATCGGTTGTCCAGTCGACCGTGCCACCTCAAGCGCACGGATCATTCTTCGTGCGTCGTTCTTGCCGATTCGGTGGGCCGCCAATGGATCGACTTGCTGCAAACGGTCGCGTAGCGCATCGACGCCATGAGCTTGCAAGTCGGCTTCGACCGCTTCACGAAATTCCCAGTCCGCAGGCGGTCCCGGATCGAAGCCACGAAGAACCCCCTTCAAGAACATCGGCGTCCCGCCGACAAAGATCGGAGTTCGACCGCGACTGCGGACATCCGCGACTGCCGCATGCGCGGCCCGCAAATATCGAACGACGCTGAACTCCTCGGTCGGCTCGACCAAGTCGATCAAATGATGCGGCACCGCACTCTGTTCCGCCGCCGTTGGTTTCGCCGTGCCGATATCCATGCCGCGGTAAACAGCAATCGAATCAAGAGACAGTATTTCGCCGTTGACCAGCCGAGCCAGTTCGATACCAAGTGCACTTTTTCCAGACGCCGTCGGGCCCGCCAACACGATGGCTTGGGCGGCGAGCGATTCGAAACAGTGTGCGGGCATGTCGATGGGGCTTCATCCAAAATACAAACGTCGTCACCTTCGTTCGACCGACGCGTTCGACAATTTTAGATGCTTGGCAAGTCCTGTCGACCCGACCACCGCGTGACCAGCCATCCGTGCCGGCGACCAACGACAACACTGAACGCCAACATTGCTGCCGCGACGACGACGATGATCGCCCCGGTACTCAACTTTGGCACAATCGCACTGGCCAGCGATCCCAGCCCAGCCGAGATCGCCCCGATTGCGGCCGAGATCCAAATGTTGGGGCGGATCGAATCCGACCAGTACCGCGCCGCACTTGCCGGAATGATCAGTAGCGCAACGATCAGCAGCAGACCCACCGATTGCATGCCGGCGACGCAAACGGCGACCACCAGCGACATCAATAACAGGTCCAACAAACGAACGGGATATCCAAGAACGGTAGCCAGCCCTTCGTCGAAACACATCAACGTCCATTCTTTCAACAGCATCATGGCCGTCACGATGGTCACGATCGCGATGGAACCAAGCAGCATCACGTCGGCTTGGCGGATCGACGCGGCTTGTCCGAAAATGAATCCGGGCAACCCGGCTTGGCTGCCCGTCGGCGACGCTTGGACGATGGGCATGATAACGACACCCGCGCCAAAGAACGTGCTCAGCACGATCGCAAGCACCGCGTCTTCGGGCAAGCGTGCGACACGGCGCAGCCAAAGTACCGAGAGCATTCCCAGTCCGCTGCTGATCGCGCCGCCCAACAACATCACGGGCAGACTCTTGCCCGCGCCGGGCGCGACCATCGAATACACCAAGAACGCGATCGCCACACCGGGCAACGCGGCGTGCCCGATCACATCACCGGCAAGCGCACGTCCGCGAAGCAACAGGAACGTTCCCGTGATCCCCGCGGCGACACCAAGCAACATCGTTCCCGCCAGTACGACGAGAGTGTTGTAGGCAAAGACGGTATCGAAAAGTGACATGCGTGACGCGGCGATGCGGACGTTGGCGATAGATTGCCGAAGCTACTTGGATTCTTCGTCGGCTTTGATTTTCTTGAACTCTTCTAGCATTGGCGTCAACCGTCGCTTTTGACGAACGTCGGCGGCCTCCACTGCTTTTTCCATCGTGGCGATCGCTGCATCGCCCTTGCCGTCCGCCATATGCAGCATCGCGATCGTGCTGAGGTAAGTCGCTTGTGCTTCCTTGGCGACATCTTTCGATTCGCCCTCGAGCGCCTTCACGGCTTCACTAGCCAAGGGTCCGATATTTCGACCGTCTTGGGCGACGCCAATGATCGCATAAGAGAATCGGATCAGACCGCCGAGGTCACCTTTCATTTCACCAATCTGCTCGCGATAGAACGCAAGTGTTTCATCATCCAACTTGTCCGACGACAACTTCAAGCTGTGGCGAATAGAACCCCAATGATCTTTCATCATCTCATTGGCCGCCGATTCGATTTGCGTTTCGGTAAACTTGATCGCTTCGTCGAACTTTCCTTCGCTAGCAAGTTCGTCAACCTTCACCATGTTTTCTTGCAGCTCTTCTTGTGCCTTCAGCTCTAGCTTGAACGCTTCGCGGTCCCATGAATCCTTGACCACGGCTTCGAGTGGTTCGTCCATGTTTCCGGGGTGTCCGATCCACTCGATCAAACCAGTCTTGCCGACGATGAACGCGGTTGGAATGCCTTGTTGATCGGACGCTTCCATGTAGTCTTCATAGACCGATCGATCTGGGTCTGTGGTCAACGAATAAGCCGACGTGACTTCAGCGAAAGTCTTTCCAGAATCGGGATGTTCTTTGCCGAGTAGATCTTTGACTTCGTCAATGGTTTCATCCGAGATGCTGACGATGCGAACGCCCTGGTCGCGGTATTCGTTTTGCAATTCGGCCAAGTGCGGCATGCTGCCGATACACGGGCCGCACCAGGTGGCCCAAAACTCGATGACGTAGATTTTGCCTTCATCGAACGTCGTCACCTTGGCGGCTTCTTTCTTGCCGACTTCCAACCAATGCTCGACATCGATTGCGGGCGCCTTCGAGCCAATCCCCAGATCTTTCGCGTCAGCGTTGTTCGATGAAATCGCAGTCCAAGAAACGGCAGCGACCAACATTGCAGAAAGGAGCGTTCGATTTTTCATAGTGAGGAAGTTGACTCATGTCGTGTGGAAGGTGTGAAGCCGCACTGTGAAAGATGCTGAGCGTCACATTGAAATGGGCGTTGAAAGCAGACTCAGTCGCCTCGACAAGGGGTAGTTTACGCGGATAGTAGCATTCTCGCCCAGATAGATCTGCGCAAAGTTGCCTTGGATATGTCCCTTTGGAAGTGAATTCCGACTCTATCGTTGAATGTCCGTTGGGCGTTTGTGTCCAACGGGAAGATCGAACCACCCGCTGGGGACCAGGGAAACCAAGTTCATAGGGGCGAAACTATTTCACCTTGTCCTTGGACCGCGCGATCGCCTCGACGCACCAAGACGCGTTTGTGCCGAAAACGGTCCCACATCGAACCAAAATCGGCTTGGGGGGCTGCGTTGTTTGGCGATGCCTGTGGCGAGTCGATTAGCGAGGCGATCAAGTATTCCCTTTCGAGCGCTGCGGTAAAACGTCCGTCCGCCAACGTCGGCATTTCGTTGACCAACAGGCTGCCCCGTCGCATCCCAATGGCCGCATCGGTGGACAGGCGTCCCGCCACCACGATCGTTCCGGCAATCATGCTCGCCGCCGCGAAACGCCCCACGTCCCCCGCGACCCAGATCTCGCCGCGACGCATTCGATGGCCGAGGTGGTCGCCTGCATTCCCGGTGACCGTGATCCGTCCCCCCAACATCCCCACGCGTTTCCCGTCCGCCGCAGCGCCCAAATGGTCACCTGCGTTGCCATCCACCCAAATCTCGCCGGCCGACAAATGCGCGCCGATATGGTGAAAGTCTGTGAAGTCACCACGCAAAACGATCCGCTTTGTATTCGAGTCGCGATCGTCCAATGACACTTCGAAGTGGTCGTCAATCGCGCCGTCGCCCAACGGCAAAGATCGAATCGAATCAATCGATCGTCCCGCCAGCAAATCCATGTGGATGTGTGAAAAATCCACCGCCGAAGTCGGCGAATTCCTCTTTCGCGTCATCGTCCAAACGGTCATTGCATCACCTTGGCTAAGTGAAAATGATGCTTGCCCAGTTTGCCGCCGTAGTTGCCGGCCGTGACTCGCAACAGTCCTTTGTCTGCGGCCGCTTCACAGGCCGCCGTGATGCCGACCTTCATCGAGTTCGCGATCGCGTCAAACGACAAACCGTCGATTACGATTTCCAACGCCGCCGTTTCGCCGTCGCGAAGCAGCGAGTCCGTCGCCGTTCGAAGCGTCGGGCAAAACGCATCATTCGTCGAAGCAAACAGGGCAGGATATTTCGATCCGACCTTGGAACCGCTTCGTGCCGCGCCGCCGGGAAACGGAGTGATGACGTCGGGCAAACCAGACATCGCCGCGACGGCCGCGCGACAGGCAATCGAAACACCCTCGACCGAATCACCGAGCAGCAAAAAGTTTCCGCCACCGATTCCGTCGACGCGTCCGACATCGTGTTCACACACGAACTCGCCGTCCATCACGGGGACTCGCCAAAACCTTCGCCCCTTCGCGTACCCAGCGGCGGGTGTGACTTTGCTGATCTGGTGGCCGTCACCAAAGTAACGAATCATCTTGCCCAACGGGATCCGTTTCGGGTGCAACGACTTGTCACCCAAGATGCCGGCATAGATGGCGGACGTGGGACACGTCAAAACGCATTGGCCGGCTCGGCGGGGAATCTGTTTTTCCATTTCGGCACCCGAAACGGCGAATGCCAAGATTGCGAATCCCGGGCGACCGTCGGGAGTCTCGTCAGGCGACAACTCTCGTTCAATCGCGGTTTCAATGCCGCACGCAATCACGCTGGTCCCGAATCCCGTCATCGCGGTCGCCCCGTCCAGGGCCCATTGCCGGTCATGTCCGGTGATGATGACGCGTGTCGCCTTCATGTCGAACGCTTCGGCGAATTCCGATTCGATCGGAATTCCGTTGACTAGCATCGTTGTTTCGCTCATTGGATACGAGCTTTCGTCAAAGTCGTCACCGGCGACGATCCGATCACGTTTTCCATTTCGTCATCACTGATCCACAGTCGCCGCATATCCATCGTTGAAGTCGCGTGATAGCGATCGGCGAATACGTCCGCATCGTCGCGTTGGCAATCCAGATTGGCCTTCAACGTCGTCGAGCGCGTTGACGAGGCTGCTGCACCAGCACCTCGAACGATCTGGCCACTGCGAATGACAAACTTTGGCGTTGAAAACATCCGTTCGATGTTCTTGTCTTGCTGATAGACGACGACGTCGGCGATCGAGCCCACTGATAAATTTCCGCGGTCGGAGAGCCCCAAGATCGCAGCCGGCGCCGAACGGGTCATCGTTGCAATATCGGGCAAGCTGTATTCCCGCGTGATTCCCTTCAATTCACTCGACGCGGCTGCATCAGCGTTGATTTCGGCCAGCGCCGTCTCGCGTAGGCTTCGATCCGACAACAGAGCGATCAAGTGCGGGTACGTCGATAATGGTGCACCGTTGGGGTGATCCGTGGTCAGGAAAACGCGTGACGGATCCTCAATCATCAAAAACAGTTCCAATCCGATGGCCCACTGCAGCGAATGGACAAATTGTCGACGACGGTATCGGAACGGAACGACGCCACAACCGGCTTCGCATTCGACATCGACGAGGACTGACTTCTTCGGATCGGCGAACCGAAAATTCTCGTGTTGGTGCATCGAATCGGCACTGATCGTGACCGTTTGGCCGAACATGACTTGGCCGACGTCGATGGTGACGTTGGGATGCGTTTGCATGGCTTCGACCAACTGGGCCGCGGCCGACGACATTTTGTAAGGACCATCGGCTGCGTAGCAATGAAATTGCGCGTGCGTCAAATGGATCGGCAATCCGTCGGCGGCGCGGATTGTTGCGAGCGTCGATTCGATATTGCCCGGCACACCCAAGTTGCTGCAGTGAACATGAAGCGGGTGCGCCAAACCGATCTCGTGAACGGCGCGGCAAAGCGTCCGAATCACGTCGCCCGGAGTGATGTCGTACTTGGGGTGACGCGAATCGACGTCGAAAGTCCGCACGTTGAACTTGAACGCGTTGATTCCGCCCGGGTTGACGACTTTGACCGCGATCGACTGAGTCGCCGCCACCATCCAGGCGACGTAGTCATTGATCAGCGGTTGCGGCAAACCATCGGCGATCATCGACAACAACACGTCGTCGTTACCGAGCAAGCAGTAGCCGCCAGTGTCGACGCCCACGACGTCCGCCATTTCCGCGTGCGCCGAACGGGCGTTACAGGGGATCACGGCCGGCTCGAAGCACGTCGTGTAACCCATGTCTAGGTAACGCCGGGCCGTCACGTCCGCCGCGGGCAGGTACTCGCATTCGGCTGCGAGCGAATTGGCTGCAGCGGCGTGAGAAGCAATTTCGTCGGACAGCAACATCCGCGCGATCGAAACCTTGCCGCCACCGATGTGAGTATGCAGGTCGATCGCGCCCGCCATCACAACGCATCCCGATGCATCGATGATTCGTTCATCGCAGTGTTTCGAATTTGGAATCGAAATTGGATCGGGCGCACGATCGATCTCGACGATGCGATCACCGTCGATCAACAGATCGGCAACTCCGTCGATTCCCGTAGCCGGATCAATCAAACGGCCGAATCGGATTCTTGTTCGCATTGCAGGCGTCTTACTCAGCCGCCGCTTCGGTAACGTCCGCGTTATCAGCGGCAGCTTCCGCATCCGTTCGCCGGGTCGTCGTACGGCGAGTTTTCCGAACGGGCTTGATGTCCGTCGGCTCGCCATAGACGCGATCGGTCGTGATCACGATCCGTTCGGCTTTGACTTTGGTTTCGTCGGGTGGTTGATAGAAACCCGAAACGCTGACAATGTCGCCTTCTTGGGCTAGCGACAAATTATTGAATCGGACTTCCAACTTCGCGTCGGGTGCAACGGGAGCACGCACGGGGACTTTACCGGCTTGAACCATGATTCCCGTCCCATCCATCCCAAGCAAACCGCCGACCACGTTGACTTCGGCAACCGGCGGCGCCGGTTCATTGCGACCTCGGCGATCGCCATAGATACCCGGGATGAAGCTTTCACGAGCGTGTCCCGACAGGTTCCCGTTGACTGGTTGGAACAATTCGATTTTGGTGATCGGCTTGGTCGCTTCGCCGGCTTGAGTAAATTCGCCGCGGAATCGGACCATCATGCCGCGTTGCAGGAACGCCGGTTTAGCTTCGGCGACAAACACGAGCGCATCGGGCGAATCCGGGGGCTGTACCATCACTTCGGTGTCATCATCACGGACGACGATGACCACGCCACGCTGAAACGACTTCAGCTTGCCCTTGAACTCGGTGACCATATTCGAACCGACATCGGCAACCCCGTCTTGGGCGACCGCGCCGCTACTGGACAAGTTGGCGATCACCATCGCCGCAACGGCAGCGACAACGAATCGATGGAAGAAACGTGACATCATTGGGAACCTCGTTGAGGGCGTTTCGCCCGTAGTTTTTACGTCCAGTCGGTCGACGATCGGGCTCTTGTCCGAATCGCCATTGTACGTCGATCGGCACCCATTGTCGCCCTCCCGATGACACGATCGCTGCATGCTGGCCCCGTTTGAAACCAACCGTTGTCCGGTAAGATGAGTCATTATTGACCGCCGCCCCATCCTCACAAAGATCTTCGATGTCTCGACCGAACACGCCCGACACATCGTCAACGCCTCCATCGCGGGTAACGATCCGCACTTTGGCCAAAATGCGTCGCGATGGCGAATCGATTTCGATGCTGACGGCCTACGATTTCCCGATGGCTCAAGTGCTGGACGAAGCCGGCATCGACGTGCTGTTGGTGGGCGATTCGCTAGCCATGGTCGTTCAGGGCCATTCGACGACCTTGCCCGTCACGATGGACCAAATGCTGTACCACGCCGAAATGGTCGGGCGGGCGGCCAAGCGAGCGATGGTGGTCGTCGATTTGCCGTTTCCCGAAGGCCAGTTGTCGATCCGGCGCAGCATCGCCGCCAGTGCTCGTGTCCTGAAAGAGACCCAGTGCCACGCCATCAAACTGGAAGGCGGCGCCGAAGCAGCCAAACGCATCGACGCGATCGTGACCGCCGGCATCCCCGTCATGGCACACGTCGGGCTGCGTCCACAAAACGTGCATGTCGATGGCGGTTACCGAGTCCAGCGGAATGAACAACAATTGATCGCCGACGCCAAAGCTGCCGAAGACGCGGGCGCATTCGCGGTACTGATCGAATGTGTGCCGTCCGACATCGGCAAAGCCATCACCGACGCGGTGTCCGTCCCCACCATCGGCATCGGCGCCGGGAAGAATACGACAGGCCAAGTGTTGGTGACGCACGATTTGATCGGTTTCCATTCCGGATACCTGCCGAAGTTTGTGCGACAGACCGCCAACGTTCGGTCCGTCATTCGCGATGCCGCGGCGACGTACGCCGACTCGATCCGACGTGGCGAATTTCCCGCCGACAAAGAATCCTTCTAGCCAACGATTTCCTGAATGAGTCCGTCTGTTCCCGATGCGAACGAAGTCATTTCCGAGCCCAAAATCGCGCCGACAATGCGGCTGACGCGAACCGGCCTGATCGCAAGTCTGACCTCGATGGTCGTTGCCGGCTTGGCGGTTTATTCGCTGTTTCCGTCCAGCGTCGGCGGCCCGCCGCTGCCCGTTGAGGTCACCCTTGGCAACGAACCGGTCGTAACGACCAGCGGCAACGGTGCGATGGTCACCGAGGTTGTGATCGTCAAGAACGCATCCGATCACGAGATCCCGAAACTGACGATCGATATCAACGGCCAGTATCTGATGATCCAGGGCGCTCCGTTAAAAGTCGGCGAAACGCTGACGATGCCGCAGAGTATCTTTACGGACAAACGCAGCAGCCAACGCTTCAACCCAGTAAAGTACGATGTGGAGGACGTCGTCGTGACCGGTCAACTGCCCAGCGGTGCACGTGGCGTCAGCAAATTCGAGTTCGTGGAATAGACGTCGGCGGGCTCACCGACTTTTCATCCTTCCTTTTGAGACATCGATGCAACGTTTCCAGTGGATGCTGACTGCTTTGACAGTGTTGACCGTTTTCCAAAATCAGTCGACCGTTGCACAGTCTCCAGCTGCACAGTCTCCAACTGCACAGTCACCCCCGCCCAACGTCGTCGTGATTTTCATCGACGATATGGGGTACGCCGACATCAATCCGTTCGGGGCCAAGGGGTATCAGACGCCGAATCTGAATCGAATGGCGGACGAAGGCTGTAAGTTCACGGACTTCGTGGTTTCGTCGGCCGTGTGTTCGGCGTCGCGATCAGCACTGATGACGGGCTGTTACCACAAGCGAATCGGAATCAGCGGCGCGCTGGGACCGAAGTCGAAGATCGGCATTTCCGAGAACGAAACGACGCTGGCGGAACTGTGCAAATCCAAGGGCTACGCGACAGCCATCTTCGGCAAGTGGCATCTCGGCCACGAACCGAAATTCATGCCCACACGTCATGGCTTTGACCAGTTCTATGGGATCCCCTACAGCAACGATATGTGGCCGCGTCACCCCGCATCGATCGCCAAGCGGCAAAACAATCCCAATGCAAAACCGGATTGGCCGGCACTGCCGATGATTCGCGCCACGACCGAAGCGGGCGTCAAGATCGTCAACGATGATCTGCAACCGGCCGACCAGGAACAGATGACTCGCGAGTTCACCGAGCGGGCGGTCGACTTCATCAAAGATCACGCCGACCAGCCTTTCTTTTTGTATCTGCCGCATCCGATGGTTCATGTTCCGCTGTACGCATCGGAAAAGTTCCGTGGCAAAAGTGGTGTGGGACTATTCGGTGATGTCGTGATGGAAGTGGATTGGTCCGTCGGCCAAGTTCTTGGCGCGATCGAAGACATCGGCGTCGAACGAAACACGCTGGTCATCTTCACCAGCGACAACGGACCTTGGTTGTCGTACGGAACCGACTCAGGCAAGGCGACGCCGCTGCGTGAGGGCAAAGGCACAATGTTCGAAGGAGGTTATCGGGAACCCACCATCATGTGGTGGAAGGGCAAGATCCCGGCCGGCACGACGTGTGACAAGCTGTGCAGCACGATCGACATCTTGCCAACGGTTGCCAAGCTGATCGATGCCGATTTGCCGGACCACAAGATCGACGGCCACGACATTTCGCCGCTGATGTTCGGCGAGAACGACGCCGTTTCGCCGCACGCTGCGTTCTACGGATATTACGGCGGCGGCCAACTGCAAATGGTTCGCAACGAGCGATTCAAGTTGGTTTTTCCGCACAACTACCGCACCCTCAACGGACACCCCGGCGGCATGCAGGGACTGCCCGTCGCCTACAAACAAAAGAACGCAACGCTTGCACTTTACGACTTGGACAATGACGTCGCCGAAACGACCAACGTGATGGATGCTTTTCCCGATGAAGTGGCGAAATTGCAAGCCGCGGCCGAAGTTGCCCGTGACGACCTGGGTGACAAATTGACAAACCGCGAAGGCAGTGGAATTCGACCGGCCGGCGAATTGCTTCCCGACGACGAACGTTTGCCACTGCGGTGGCAGTAACCGGCCATGCTCAAGTGTCCAGTCCTCAACGTCCAACCCCGAACGCACGACGACAACCATGGCGAAACTGGCGACCCCCTCAACGTTGCTGAGCCCCGAATTGCTCGGGCGGCTTGAACGCATGGAATTGGTTTCGCGAAAAGTCTTCCGCGGGCGAATGAAGGGCGAACGGCGCAGCAAACGCAAAGGCCAAAGCGTCGAGTTCGCGGACTTCCGCAACTATGTCCCCGGTGACGATTTGCGTTTGATCGACTGGAACTTGTACGCGCGGTTGGACCAACTGTTCTTGAAACTATTCTTGGAAGAAGAAGACCTGCACTTCTTCGCGTTGATCGATGCCAGCGACTCGATGAACTTCGGCGACCCGACAAAGTTGTACGTTGCCAAGCAATTAGCCGCCGCGCTGGGTTACGTCGGAATGTGTCGCGCCGACCGCATTAGCGTTTCGGCGCTCGGTCCCGAAGGCCGCCGGGCACCGGTGCTGCGGGGACGGGCAAGCCTCTGGAAGATGCTGAACTATCTCGAGTCGATCGAACCGGGGCACAACGTCTCACTGCACGACGGTGTCAAAGATTTTTCGCTTCGCGCGGGCGGAACCGGCATCTGTGTGTTATTGACGGACTTGATGGACAAGGCGGGCTATGAATCGGCACTGCGGATGTTGATCGGGCGGCGCATGGACGTGTTTGTGATGCACATTTTGTCGCCCGAAGAAATCGATCCGCCGCTGCGGGGTGACCGAAAGCTGATCGACATCGAAGACGGCGACGCGGCCGAGATCACGATCAACCAGTACGTGATCGACAAATACAAAGAAACGGTGAAGTCGTTCATCGGCGGCGCGAAACAATTTTGCAGTCGCCGCAGCATCGTCTACATCCCAGTACGAACCGATGTTCCCGTGGAAACCATCGTGACCCGATACTTGCGAGAACGGGGAGTCGTACGATGAGCTGGATTTCTTCACTGGCCCCATGGCAGTGGGCCCTGTTCGCATCGGTCCCCGTCGGCATCGTGCTGCTGTGTTTCTTGAAGCTGCGCCGTGAACCGGTCGAAGTACCCAGCACCTATCTTTGGTCACGCACGATTGAGGATTTGCACGTCAACAGTCTGCTGCAACGGCTGCGGCGCAGCCTGCTTTTATTCCTGCAATTGTTGGCCGTCGCGCTGGCGGGGATCGCGTTGTTTCGTCCGGGAATCCGCGGCGAAGCGTCGTCCCAGGGGCGGTCTGTTTACTTGCTGGACACATCTGCCAGTATGCAGTCGACCGATGCGCCCAACGGAAAAACACGGTTTGAATCGGCGAAAGAGATGATCCTGGGTCGGATCGAAGGCATGTCGGATACTGAAACTGCAATGCTGGTCACGTTCAGCGATCGCCCCGACACGGTCCAGTCGTTCACGTCGGATCGGCGGCGATTGCGTGAAGCACTGCAGCGCGTGGAAGTCACGAACAATCCGACCGATATTCTTGGTGCACTGAAGGCCGCCGACGGACTGGCCAATCCGCGACGCAGCAGCGAAGTCGGCAACATCAACGACGTCCAAGTCGCGGATGCCATGCCGGCCGATTTGCTGATCTTTTCCGACGGCAGCTTTCAACCGGTCACCGAATTCAGTCTCGGCAACTTGGTTCCCCAATACATCGCGATTGGCGGCAAAAGCCACAAGAACGTCGCGATCACGGCGTTTTCGGCGGAACGTAACATCGAACAGCCTTCTCAGGTGCAAGCCTTTGCAACGGTCGTGAATTTGGGAAGCGAACCGATCGAGACGGTAGCGACGTTGGCGATGGACACTGAATTCCTGGACGCGGCAACGGTTTCACTCGATCCAGGCGAACAAACCGGACTATCGTTCGTGATCGACAACGACGAAGGCGTTGCTTTACGCCTGTCTCTGGATATCAAAGACGATCTTGCGGTCGACAACGTCGCCTATGCGGGCCTATCGCCGCTACGGAATGTCCGCGTGCTGGTCGTCACACCCGGGAACACGCCGCTGGAACTGGGCTTGGCGACAGAGAAAGCGGCCAAGATTTGCGAAGCTGAATTTGTGCTGCCGTCTTACTTGGGGTCCGACGCGTGGGTGAATCGAGCGGACGCGGGCACGGACGATTTGGTGATTTTCGACCGCTGCCAGCCGAAGGAAATGCCGCTGACCAACACGTTCTTCATCGGGTCATTGCCGCCCGCCGATGACGACGAGACAACGGACGATTGGAATTGGGGGTCGGAACCCTCGACGGTCTCGTTGATCGACATCGATCGCACGCATCCGATGATGCGGTTTCTGGAACTGTTCTCGTTACTGATCTTCGAAGGTCGCAGCGTCGTTGGGCCGGCGGGCGCGACCGAGTTGGTTGCCGCCGATGCGGGAGCGATGTTGGTGATCGCGCCGCGTGACGGTTTCCAAGACATGGTGCTGGGGTTCGAGATCATTTCGACCGACGCCGACGGCCTGACTCAAACCAACACGAACTGGTACGCCGAACGATCATGGCCAGTGTTCGTGCTGAACGTACTGCGATACCTGGCCGGCGCCGCCGAAGCAACCGGATCGCCGTCGCTGCGCCCGGGTGAAACCGTGCGAGTACGATTAGAGAGTGCCATCGCCGATCCGAAACTGCGCCGCGTCGGTGACACGACGACGCGAGATTTAACGCCCGGCCCCAATGGAGTCATCGAAATCGTCGGCGTCGATGTGCCGGGCAACTATCGCATCGAAGACGGCGATCGGCTGGCCGATTCGTTCGCAATCAATCTGTTCGACCGAGGCGAAAGCGACTTGAAGGTCGCCCCTAGCGTCGAATTGGGTTATGAAGCCGTCGAAGCAGCAACCGGCGGCATCGAACAACGCCGCGAGTACTGGCGATGGGCATTGATGGGAGTGCTAGGCCTGCTGGCGGCCGAATGGTGGGTCTTCAGCCGCCGAGTCGGATAAAAATTTTTCAGGCAACCCGATGTGGCCCCACGACTCCGCTCGCGGGTGGGTGAGCTGCAAAGCAGCAAACGAAACAAGGAGTACACCCTGCGAACGGAGTCGCAGGGCCACGAAGGGTGATCCAAAAACGGGCAACCCTGCGTGGACCCGCGACTCCGCTCGCGGGACGTAAGCTGCAAAGCAGCTTTCGAAACGAGGAGTACACCCTGCGAACGGAGTCGCAGGGCCACGAAGGGTGATCCAAGACGGGCAACCCTACGTGGACCCGCGACTCCGCTCGCGGGATGTCAGCTGCAAAGCAGCCGACGAAACTAGGAGTACACCCTGCGAGCGGAGTCGCAGGGCCACGAAGGGTGATCCAAAACGGGCTACCCTACGTGGACCCGCGACTCCGCTCGCGGGATGTCAGCTGCGAAGCAGCCGACAAAACAGGAGTACACCCTGCGAACGGAGTCGCAGGGCCACGAAGGGTGATCCAAAACGGGCAACCCTACGTGGACCCGCGACTCCGCTCGCGGGATGTAAGCTGCAAAGCAGCCGACGAAACAGGAGTACACCCTTTAGCTCCGCACTTAGAGATCGAACTGCAAAGTTATTCGATCCACGTCACTGCTACTCGCAATACGAAAAAGTCTGCATTCATCAGTGGGGCGAAAAAGGAATCATAGAGGTTCCAAACCCAGCCCCCCAACCGGCACCCTCGCAGGCTTGCCAAGTTCCCATTCGTGATGTGGGTGCTAGCAGGAGTCAATGCGTGCGATCTAAGAATACCACACCGATTCCCTAATTTCTCGCAACCGTGCACAAATGCACCCCATCCAAAATGGGGTCACAAGGCAGATGTAACCCACGACGTCGCCGAAAAACCTTGCGAAATCACGAAAATCCGAACAAACCTCGCCCCATGCACCCTCGCGTGGGACTATATTATCCGTCGAATAACATTTTGGTTCCCCACACGCTGTCCTGCTTCACCTATTCACAAGTGAGTCATTTTTTATGAAGAAGTTAATGTTGGCCTTCCTCGGCATTGGACTCTGCTACTCGCCCAGTATTTGCTCCGCTGACGTGATTTTTTCTCACGATTTCGACGGCGGAGTTGCTGGAGCGGTGAACGCAGCTGCAGATCTGGGCAGTCCTTCCATTGGGACGTTTGCGATTGAAGGATCACCAGCCACATACGGCTTTATCAGCGCTGGCGTCGATCGCGCGTTCACGACCGGCAATGACGCAAATACTCGGAATACAATTCCCGCGGCTAACGGCCCGTTAGGCACTGCGTTCGAAGCATCTGCGGGTACATCATTCGGCGGAACAGCGGCTACGAATCGTTTGTACGCAAACTTCGCCCCGGCGAATATCACCAACGGATATGGCGCGGTGACGACTTTTGATGTGGGTGCCTTTGGAACACAGAACAGCGGAGCCTTTAAGGCGTTGAATGTTCGTGGCTTGAGCTCGGGCGGGGACGAAGTTTTCGAAGCTTGGATTGGCTTTGGAAGCGGTAATGGCACTCGCTTCGTCTATGCCCGCGAAGCAGGTGACACAACCTACCTTCGCACCGCGTCCACCGCGGGTACACCCGCAGGGACATTGGTCTACGACAACATTGGAGGTGGTTGGATCGGCACTAACAATACTTCGAAGCCGGGAGGATTGGAAACGTTGACCATTTCTGTTCTCGACGGACTAGTGACCTATGGATTATCGGGCGGAACTGCGGGTTCAACGTTGACTTTCGGCCAGAATTCGGCAGCAACGGATCTCAGCCAACTGGAGTTCAGCAGCGTCAACTTCAACCAAGGCGGAAACTCTGGTTTCTGGCTAGACAACCTCACTGTGGTTGCTGTTCCTGAACCCAGCTCGATCGCATTGGTTGGCCTCGCAGGCCTAGGCTACGTGGTTCGCCGTCGTCGCCGAGCTTAGGATTGAGCGGAAAATAACTGTCGTAACTCGGGCACTTTTGTCCGAGATGTTCGCGACGAGGAAGAGTACCGATCGTACATCTATTTCCTTCGCGGTCGGGGCCATTTCAGGGAGCGGACGGTTGCATCGGAGAATTACGATGAGGAGTTACCTTAGTCGTAAAACTGCTCGCGATCGTCCCCGCCTTCTCATTTAAGTCGACGTACCGCGCGTCGCGACGAGCCTTTTCATTCGAGACCCTCGAGTCTCGGAATCTGTTGGCGGGTTCCGACGTTGAAGTTGCCTCGCAACCTTGCCTCGGCTCATGGATACAGCAACTCCGATGGTGAGCTTGCTAATCTTGGCGCGAGACATGTATTCGTTCATGTGGATCTGCGGTTCGGCCAAGAACTTTGGGCGAGCGAAAGCGATTCGCCGCCGGCGACCGTGGTCGCCGACTTGTTGCCTGGCCCCAATGGATCCGGGCCCGTCGTCGGATACATGACAACGCTTTCGGCTTGCGGCAGTGAACCGCCCGTTCCAGATTCCGTGGAACTGATTCGATGTCAACCTCGATGGCAACGTCACGAGCCTGGATGCGTTGAACATCATCAACGTGCTTGCCCGAGAATCACTTGGCTTCGCGGCCACGCCGTCATCGACAGCGCTCGCCGTTTCGGGTGATGGAAGGCTATCAACGCTGGATGCGTTGCAGGTGATCTATCGAATGCGGCAAGAGAGAACGGTGCTGCCGCTGATTGATGAAGTTTGTAGCGAAGACGACGATTTTCGGCCGCAGTTCGATCCGGTAGCAACATTGTTCTAGCGAGAACGCATTCCTTGACGATCAACGTCAATGGACTCGCATCGCGGAAGAATCAGATTCCCGAACACGTTCAGCCATGGTAGCGGCGTCGGGTAAACGCCAGCGCAACGATTGCTAGGAACGCGATCCTGCCTGGCTCGGGAACGGCAAGGACGTTGAACGACGCGTTATTGAACAAGACACTCTCGAACTCGTCGCCTGCACCGCCGACCTGAGCCGCCGACCTGAGCCGCTGCGGTGAAGGATGACTCGCTCTGCGTCGCGGCACTATTCGCATCAATCGCAATGTCGGCAGCGAGCAGGTGTCGCATTTCCAACCGCTCAAGCATCAAGCGCCGAGCTTCCGGTGCAGGGCATGGTTTTTCGTTGCAACGGGATCTACGTCGAGTCAGCCTCGAACGGATCCTTGGGTGCTTCAGGGATTGCGGGCACCGCTCGGGACAGCATCAAGGCCGCAGCGAGCATCAGCCCGCACGGAACTGCAGCGAACAGAGCAGCATTTGAAAGTGCATTGTGCGCCATCCCGACACCACCGTCCCCTTGAGCGCGGAAATCGGGCAAAAGCGGCTGGAGTGAAAGTGAAACTGGAATTGAAACACCGACCGCAACAGCAAGAAAACCAGCTCGGCAAACGAAGCGAAGAGACCTGTTTTCAATACGTGAAAATGAGCCGGACGACAATCGGAACGCGAAGTCGACCAACTTCGACGTCACGATGACGATCGGTATGCCAATCACGACGATGACGATTAAAAATACAATTTAGCGACCGTCCCAAAATAAGTTACCGGATCGAATTGTAGCGGCAGGGCGCAAGCCCTCCGGTTTTACGGCACCGGACGGCTTGCGCCGTTTCGCTAATACGGTAACTTATTTACGGACGGTCCTTTAGCGTTCATTCGATTTTGCTGAAACTTCGTTCATGATGGTCTCCCCGGCGGTTGCACCTGACGAAAATTGAAGATTGCGAAAGGCTGAATTCTGCCCTTCGGGAGACCAACTTTCAACATTGAAGAATTTCTTGGACGCTTCCAAATCAATCACTCTTGGATGGAAACACTCGAACGCGTACTGGGTCGCAAGGAAGTTCATCAATGTATATTTCAAACGATTGGCGTATTTGAAATGATCCCCAGTTAGTGTAGCTTCTCCCTATGATGTCTCCGTCCGCATCGTATGCGACGGCTTGCATTTCGCGGTAGTCTTCAATCGATTTACCATTCGCCGTCACCGCCTCGCCGAGGATGCGAATTTCATCGTCGCCGTTGTAGTACGCGGCACATGCCTCAAGCTTGATTCCAGCGAGTGCCGCCATGTCATTGTCGATTTGAACCGGGAGCTTTTCTGCCATGCGTATTTGTCCTGACGTGGGCTGTATCATCGATAATTCATGTCATTCGTGACGACCGCAACTCGATACCGGCGACTTCCCGTTAGCTGGGCTGCCCTGCGAATAGGCGGGACAGGTCGTCTTATTTCGGTTTCGAATCGGTGCAAGTGGCTTACGGTCTCGTCTCGAATTTTGACCTGCGACCAGACCGCGGATTGTATCGCCAATTTCGTTGCGGCATCAAGCAAGCACGGAGAAGTCGGCAGACGAGAGGAAAGGTTGGGCGTGTGAAAATAGGCTTACCCGGATCTGATTTGCCTTGAGGGACGCGGGTTGTCGCTTTCGATAGACTTATGACTGTCATCTCATTTACGGCCGTGACTTTTTAAAGACCTTCCATGACTCGACTTTTTGCTGGCACCGCTTTTGATATTCCGCCCGAGTGCGATCTCTGTGGCAAAGTGGAATCGGATTGCCAGTGTACTGATAAGCAAAAGGCGGACGCTGCTGCGGCTGCTCAGGTGAAAGCAGATCGGTTGCTGCCTGGCGAGCAGACGGCGGTCGTTCGCGTCGAGAAACGAAAAGGCGGGCGGCAGGTTACGGTGGTCACGGGGTTGGCGGCTAAGGCGAACGACCTGTCCGCTTTGTTGGCGGCTCTGCAATCATCATGCGGCAGCGGTGGGACCGTCAAAGCGAAAGAAGACCTGGCGGAACTGCAGGGTGATCACGCCGCCGAAGTTCGCAAGTCGCTGGCGGAGATGGGATTCCGCGTGACGGCGAAATGAATCCGCGGGCGGTGCGACTGGCGCCGATCAGGCTGTCGTTTCTTTCCACAGACAACCGGCCCAAGACAAACCGACGCCGAAACCGACAAGCATGTTCGTTTCGCCCTCGCCCAACTCGCCTCGTGATCGCAAGCGGTCGATCAAAATCGGCAACGTCGATGATACGGTGTTTCCGATTTCAGCCATATCGATCGGTAATCGCGTGTCGCTGACGTTCATCCGACTGCGCAATTGGTCCAACATTTTCCAAGTCGCTTGGTGCATCAGGTACTTGTGAATGTCCGCATCGGTCAGCCCGTTGTCGGCTAGGATCTCGTCGACCAGTCGCGGGATGGCGTCAACGGTGAAATTGATCAAACTCGGCCCGTCCATATACAGACGACTGTTCCATCGCTTGCGGTGCCGTGGCTTGATCGCACCGGTTTCGGACCTCGCTCCGCCGTCGCCGACCATCAACATATCGCCGCCGCTGCCATCGCTGCCAAATTGGAAACCCCAAAGCGACCTTTGATCGCCGGCGGTGATCAGCGTTGCCGCCGCCGCATCGCCAAAGATCGTTCGCAGGCTGCGGTCATCTTCGTCGATGTACTTGCTGTAAGTTTCGGCAGTCAGAAGTAGGATATTTTTTGCGGCCCGACTCTGGATCAATCCATCGGCCATCGCCAGCCCGTAAACAAATCCGCTGCAACCAAGATTGAAGTCCAGGGCGCCACATCGCGTCGGCAGGCCCAGCCGGTCTTGGACCAAACAACTGGTCGTGGGCAGTGGATAATCGGGAGTCTGGGTACACAGCAGTACAAAATCGACATTTTTTCGGTCGATCGCACCCGAAGCGAAAAGCTTTTCTGCGGCGGCAACGGCCAAGTCGCTTGCCGTTTCATCGGGCTGGGCGATGTGCCGCTGTCGGATTCCGGTCTTCTCTTCGATCAGGGGGATGTCCCATCGCGGGTACTGGTCGGCCAGCATCGCGTTGGTTTCGATCCGCTGTGGGAAATGAACAGCGATCTTCCCGATTTGAGCGTACGGCACGTTCTATCCCTGGGCTATCCCTGGGGACTAACACCGCCCGGTGGGGGAAAAGAAGAGAAAAAGCGGCTGATCGGATTCGAACCGACGACAATCACGTTGGCAACGTGATGCTCTGCCAACTGAGCTACAGCCGCAAATCATTCTCGATTGAGAGGCAGATTATAAGATCGCATCGGCACTCGGCAAGGCCTCTTCGCAACGTTTTTTTTGACGGGTCGAAAAATTCCGGAACCCGAGCGTTTGAGCGAGGAATCGCGAAGGAGCGGGAAGGACTTCGCGAGATTCGAAAAGTCCCGTCCGGACCCCGCTTGCCGGTTTTCGCTATTTCTCGGTAAACTCCCGTGTTGAACGTAACCGCTGAACGTTACCCACTACGCCCTAAGAAAAAGAACCGAGGTCTTTCGCACCGATGTCCACCTCCGCCGAGACCCAACTCACCGACGTCGCTGAAGAAAAGACACCGCTGAAGTTGGATATTAAAGTCGAAAGCCCGCAGGCATGCCTGCGGGAAGTGATCGTGACGATCGAACAGTCCGAAGTTCAGCGATATCTCAAGAACGCTTACGACGAATTGGTTCCTGAGGCACAGGTGCCCGGGTTCCGAAGTGGCCGCGCTCCTCGCAAGCTTGTTGAAAAGCAATTCAAGGACCGCGTCGAAGAACAGGTCAAGGGTTCGCTGTTGATGGACAGCCTGGCCCAGATCACCGAGGCCGACAGCTTCAACGCGATCGGCGAGCCGAACTTTGACTACAACGCGATCAAGATTCCCGAATCAGGCGACTTCAAGTTCCAGTTCGAAATCGAAGTTCGTCCAGAATTCAAGACGCCCGACTGGAAGGGCATCAAACTGAACAAGCCGGTCGAAACGATCAGCGACGATGATGTTCAAGAAGCACTCAACCGCGTCCTGTCCCGTTACGCGACGCTGGAAGCCACGGATGCGGCGGCCGAAGCCGGCGACAAGTTGCTGGTCACCGCGAAGTTCAAAGAAGGCGGCAAAGTGCTGACCACGATGGACGAAGAACGTGTCGACTTGGACGATCGTTTGAGTTTCTCGGACGCCGTTTGCGAAGACTTCGCGAAGTTGATGACCGGCGTCAAAGAAGGCGAAACCCGCAAGGGCAAAGTCAAAGTCGCCGACGGTGCCAACGACGAAGCGATGCGTGGCAAGGAGCTAGACGCCGAATTCACGGTTGTCGAAGTCTTGAAGCAAGAGCATCCCGAAATGACGGCAGAGTTCTTGGAAGAGCTGGGCGATTTCGAGTCCGAGCAAGAACTGCGTGACTTCGTTCGCGATTCGTTGACTCGTCAAGCTGACTACCGAACTCAACAAGCGGTTCGCAAGACAGTCGTCGATCTGTTGACCGGATCGGCCGATTTTGAACTGCCGGCAACGTTGGTGAAACGCCAAACCAGTCGCGAATTGGAGCGAAAGGTTTTGGAACTTCGCCGCAACGGTTTCGACGACGACATGATTCGCCGATTCGTGAACGCTTCGCGCCAAAACGCACAAGCAACGACCGAAGCTGCGCTGCGTGAACACTTCATTCTGGAACAGATCGCGGAAGAGCAAAAGATCGACGCCGAAGAAGCCGATTACGCCGCCGAGATCGCGTTGATCGCCCAACAAAGCGATATGCCCGAACGCCGCGTCCGTGCCCGCTTGGAAAAGCAAGGACAAATGGATGCCCTGCGCAACCAGATCGTCGAACGTAAAGTCATCGAACTGGTTGTCGAAAGCGCCAAGGTCACCGAAGAACCGGTCGACAAGAAAGCGGGCGAAGAGCCAAGCGAGTTCGCGGTCTACCACAACGTGTTGCCGACCAAGGACAGCGAAGCGATCCCGACGGCGAAATATGCCGACGACACTCCCAAGGATGCCGAAAAGAAAACCGAACGGGATCCGGAAGACTGATGCGAGTCGGTTAACTACAGATCGAAAAACCTTGGCAGAGAAATTCTTTGCCGAGGTTTTTTTATGGCTCGACCCATCGTTCGCTTCGCTTCAAATAAAACCACCCGCTTGCCGTCGCGGCACCCACCGACGCAATCTACTGAGGCCGCCCAGCCTGTGCAGGGTGTTGTTCGTGCGCCCAACGATTGACGACGCTGGATTCAAATTGAATTTATCTTCATAGTTATGTGACACTTTCCACTTGGAAACGTCCTCTTCACCTTAGTCGAATGCAATGGAGCGCTCGATCTACTTTTCTGTCTAATTTAAACGAGTCGAAGAAATGCGAACACGAACAAGAAAATTGCGCCGTCTAGAAACTCTTGAAACCCGCCGTTGTCTCGCTGCTTCGATCGAAGTTGTTAATGGTGACTTGTTTATCGATGGGACCGCCGAAGGCGCCATCGCGATCGTTGACCTTGGCGATGGGACGCTGCAAGTCACCGAATCAGCAGCGACACCTGTGGACCCCGAGACACCGGATGCTGCGGCGATTGAGTCTGATATTGTGACGCTTGTCGAAGGCGTTTCCGACGACATCTACATTCGACTGGACGCCGATGGTTCGGCAACGGACGACGCGGTGTCGGTGGACCTTTCGGCGGGCTCGGTTGCGATTGATCGGATCCACGCCTCGCTGGGTGCCGGAAACAATTCATTTACGCTTGTCGCCGGATCCGCGATTGGTGGCCATCTGAGCGTTCGCGCCGGTGATGGTGACGATGCTCTGGTTGTCGAAGCCGGAACGACGATCGGCCGAAGTTTAAGCGCCCGTCTGGGCGACGGCGCGAACTCGGTTTCGATCGACGGTGCGGTTGGTCGCGATCTGCATGTCCGCGTCGGCGACGGCGACGACACTGTCTCGATCGGCGATGCTGCGACGGTAGGCGATGATGCCGAAATCAAACTAGGCAATGGCAACAACGTTGTCGATATCGCAGGCCAAGTCGCCGATGACTTGGCAGTTCGCGGTGGCGTTGATGCCGATACCGTGAACATTCTGGCAACGGCAAGCGTTGGTGACTCTGCGTCCATCTCGCTTGGTGACGGCGATAATTCGCTTTCGCTCGACGGGTCGATCCAAGACGACCTGAAGTTCCATGGTGGTGACGGAAACGACAATGTCGCTATCGGCAGCGGTGCGACGGTCGGTGACGATGTTTCGATTCGGCTCACTGGCGGCGACAACACCGTTGCAGTCGACGGAGCCATTGATGGTGACCTGAGTGTTGTCAGCACCAACGAGCTAGACGTGGTCACGATTGCCGAGACCGCCGCGATTGGCGGAACGACCGAACTTGGACTCGGTTCACAATCGAATCACTCGGGCGGCAACGGCCATGGACGCCACCACCGAGGTCATCGAGGCCACGGTCGACGATAACTCGGCGAAGAGCTTTCATGGTGCCGGCCATCCGACATCATGAAAGTTCCGATCCACCATGGAACCGCGTGGGGTATTAACGGAGTCGACACAGAGCACTACAAACTCAAGCAAACCGATTTGGTTTGCAGGTAGTTTTCGAGTGCTGCGTGGCCCATCTCGCGGCCCCAACCCGATTGTTTGTAGCCGCCGAACGGTAACGCCGCGTCGAAGATGCTGTAGCAATTGATCCACACGGTCCCCGCCTTCACCGCCTTGGCTAACCGATGAGCCTTGGAAACATCGCGAGTCCAAATGCCTGCGGCTAAACCGTACGCCGACTGATTCGCTTTGCCGACGATTTCGGAGTCGTCACGAAAGGGCATCGCCGCGACGACGGGACCGAAGATCTCCTCGCGAACAATCGACATGTCGCCCGTCGCGTTTTTCAGCACCGTCGGTTGGACAAAATAACCGGCGCCATCGATCGCCGCGCCGCCAGCGGACGCTTCGGCGCCTTCAGCGATACCCGCCTGCAAGTATCCGGTGACGCGATTGAATTGTTCGCGTGAAACGAGCGGCCCCATCTGTGTGCCGGCATCGAAGCCGCTTCCGACTTTCAGATTTTTCGCGATCTCGCTGACGCCCGCGACCACGTCTTCGTAGATTCCGTTTTGAACGTACAAACGAGAACCCGCGCTGCATACTTGTCCTTGGTTAAAGAAAATCGCGTCCGCCGCACCGGCGATCGCCAGATCCAAATCGGCATCGTCGTAAACGACATTGGGACTCTTGCCGCCCAATTCCAAGGTGACCTTTTTCAAGTTTCCGGTTGCCGCGCCGATGATCAGCTTGCCCACTTCCGTCGATCCCGTGAATGCGACCTTGTCGACATCATCGTGCGATGCGATCGCAGCGCCGGCGGTTTCGCCGAACCCGGTCACGATGTTGACGACTCCGTCGGGGATGCCGGCTTCAAGCAACAGCTCACCCAATCGCAGCGCTGACAAAGGAGTTTGTTCCGCCGGTTTCAACACCACCGTACAGCCCGTCGCCAGCGCGGGACCCAATTTCCAAGCTGCCATCAACAACGGAAAATTCCAGGGAATGATCTGGCCGACGACTCCGATCGGTTCTTTCAACGTGAACGCATGGAACTCGCGTCCCGGAGCATAAGGAACGTTCAGCGGAATCGTGTTGCCCTCGATCTTCGTTGCCCAGCCAGCCATGTAGCGAAACATATCCGCGGCCAAGGCCACGTCAGCCGCTTTGGCGACGCCGAACGGTTTACCGTTATCGATCGTTTCCAGTGCCGCCAATTGATCGGCATTCTGTTCGATCAACTCGCCGACCTTCCAAATCAGGCGTCCCCGATCCGACGCGGTCATCTTGGACCACGGCCCAGAATCGAACGCGCGGCGAGCGGCGGAGACAGCAGCATCGACGTCAGCGGCATCACCTTCGGCGACACGGGCAACGACTTGATCCGTCGCCGGATCGTAGACGTCGAACTGTTTCCCGCTCTTTGCATCGACCCATCGGCCGTCAATCAACAATTGTTTCGGCGTACCGAGGAATGATCGCAATGACTCGGGGACGACGGACAAGTCAGCGGTGGACATAGCAGGACCTCGCATGGGGATGGGGGATTCGGATACCTCTGGGACGATGGTGATCGAGGTATCTTCGCGAACGTCAGCCCGTTAGACTTTCCTAAGCGCGACCCGCGTTCGCTCTCTCATCTCGCATTCTATCGTGGAACCCAACTGCTATGCGTTCAATTGCTATGCGTCCAAGTTTGATGCCGCTCTTTGTGATGTCGTTTTTTTGGTCTGCGATACCATCGGTATCCAACAACCCCGTTGCCGCCGCTGAGTTGACGACGCTTGCGCGGAGTGGTGAATCATCCAATCGCGTCGATTTAGTATTCATCGGTGACGGGTACACGGCCGGGGAAATCAATACGACGTATTCCGCCCACATCGATTCGGCGGTCAGTTATTTTTTCGGCAGCAAGGATCCTTTTCCGCGTTACCAGAATTTTTTCAACCTGCACCGCGTCGATGTGATCAGCAACGAATCCGGCGCCGATGATCCGATCAACGGGATCGTTCGCGATACGGCGTTGAATTCGAGTTACGCGTTCGGCGGAGGCGTCGACCGGCTACTGTACTTCAGCACCTCGCTTGCTAACGCGGCGGTGAACACTGCGATCGCGGGAACGGGAATCGACGTTGATATGCGAATCGGCATTGTCAACAACGCGAAATACGGTGGCGGTGGTGGCCAGTGGGCCGTGTACGCCGGTGGCAACGGAAGCGCTCGCGAAGTCGCCGTTCACGAAGTCGGCCATTCGTTTGCAAGGTTGGCCGATGAGTATTTCACCGCCGGTACGGTAGCATCGGGCAGCGAACCGAGCGAAGTGAACGTGACTGCCAACCCCAACACGGGAAAGTGGGATCGATGGGTCGGATACGACGACCCCGACAACAACATTGGACCGATCGGTTACTACGAAGGCGGCCGCTATTTTGAACAAGGCATCTATAGGCCGTCAAATAACTCGCTGATGCGAAACTTGAATCGGCCGCTGGACGCCGTCGGTCGCGAAGCTTTCATCGCAAAGATTTATGACGAGGTCGATCCGTTGGACGATTGGCTGAACACCGAGTTTACGCTGTCGATTTCCGATGACGCTTGGGTCGACGTGATCGACGACAGCGTCATCAACGTCCAATGGTTGATCGATGGTGTCGACAGCGGAATGACGGGAACGATGCTTGACATCGCGTCGCTGGGACTCGCTAGCGGTGACTACACGCTGTCGGCTCGAGCCTACGACAGTCTGTTGGATTCATCCTTCACCGGTGGAAGCTTCGATTGGTGGCGTTCGGATCCGTCACAGTTGTCACAGACGGTTTCGTGGAACTTGCAGGTCGTCGCTGTGCCTGAGCCGAGTTCGTTGGCGTTCTTTTCGATTGCGTTAGCCTTACCAATCGCAATCCGCCATCGCCGCAAGAAGTAGAAGTATTCGGGTAACCCTATGTGGCCCTGCGACTCCGTTCGCTGGGTGTACTTTTTACCTACGTAAACTGCTTTGCCGTTTCCGTTCCGCGAACGGAGTTGCGGGACCACGTTGGCTGGCCCGTTACTTGACGGCCAACATTCGTTCCAACGCGATCAAACTCCACTTGGTGGTTTCGTCGTCGACCTTGATTTCGTTCACGACCGCCCCGTCACGTAAGTTCTCGAGCGTCCAGCACAAGTGGGGCAAGTCGATGCGATACATCGTTGCGCACATGCATAGGACGGGGCTAAGAAAGTGAATCTCTTGCTCGGGATGTTCGGCCTTCAATCGATTGACCAGGTGTAACTCCGTCCCGATCGCCCACTTGGTGCCCGCCGGCGATTTGCGAACGGTGTCGATGATCTTCCCGGTGCTGCCAGAGATGTCGGCCAAGTCATTGACTTCGCGCGGACACTCGGGGTGCACCAAAATTTGGATGCCGGGATGCTGTTTGCGGAAACCGTGTACATGTTCGGCGCGAAACATCTGGTGAACACTGCAGTGCCCCTTCCATAGAATCACTCTACTGTTTTGGATTTGCTCGTCGGTGTTGCCGCCCATCTCCAGCGCGTACGGATCCCACACGGGCATCTGTTCTTCGGTGATGTCCATCTTTAATGCGGTGTTTCGACCGAGGTGTTGGTCGGGAAAGAAGAACACGCGTTCGCCACGCGCGAATGCCCAATCCAAAACGGCCGCCGCGTTGCTGCTGGTGCAAACGATGCCG
Organism: Rubripirellula tenax; assembly: GCF_007860125.1. Taxonomy (NCBI): domain Bacteria; kingdom Pseudomonadati; phylum Planctomycetota; class Planctomycetia; order Pirellulales; family Pirellulaceae; genus Rubripirellula; species Rubripirellula tenax. The sequence continues at coordinate 878,886 of NZ_SJPW01000001.1, read as the reverse complement.
CCGTTGCGACCACAGAACGCTTTCAAACTTGCCGCGCTGTTGATGTATGTCACCGGAATGACTTTTTTCGTATCGATCACCTCCGCCATGTCGGCCCAAGCCGCTTCAACCTGCGCAATGCCGGCCATGTCGGCCATCGAACAACCCGCCGCCATGTCCGGCAGGATCACGGTCACTTTCGCCCCGTCGCGTTCGGCAACTTTCTCCGGACGATTCGCCAAAATGTCAGCCGTTTCGGCCATGAAGTGAACGCCACAGAACACGATCGTTCGGCACGCCTTACTTGCCGCCGCCATCTCGGACAACTTGTACGAGTCGCCGCGCAGGTCGGTTTGGGCAATGACTTCGTCTTGCTGGTAGTGATGCCCCAGAATCAACAGACGCTCGCCAAGTTGTTCACGAACCGCCGAAATGCGAGTGTTCAGTTCGTCGCTGCTGAGCGTCTTGTACGGTGCCAATTCGTGAACCATTTTGGGATTGGCATTCAGCTTGACTAGGTTGTCAGTCGTCAACGGTCGGGTTCCTTCGAACGGGCGAAAAAGCGGATATCGTCCGAATTATAGGCTCCCGCCGGTGATGGACGTAGGCGGGGACCCCCGGGCTGGTCACCAAGCCGAAAAGCCCGCCAGATGCTGCTCGACGGGCTGAAGCTCGTTCGGGTCGATCAAACGGCCGATTTGATTGCGATAGAAGTCTTGCGTGACGCCGCGGCAAAGCCCGTCGTAGTGCCGAAATAAATCGCGAGCCGGTCGCTCGACGGTCCACATGCCCGGCGCATTCCATTTCGCCGCAGCCACGACCCGCTCGGCATCACAAGGGTGCGAATCGAACAAGCCCGTTCGTTCGTTCTCGCCGCCGTCCAAGATTCTTTGGCGCGACTTCTGGGCCATCGAACGCTCGAGCACACTGATCATCTTGGGCAGATCATCGATCATCACTGCTTTGTCGATCAAGTCGGTCAAACCGATCATGGCCGCATGTTGCGCGTGCCCCAGAAGTCGCATCGACCGGCTTGTGGACGCAAACGTGTCGCTTCCGCTGACGAATGCTTCATAGCGATCGGCGTCGAATTCCATTTGTCGCATCAAAAAGCAACTTGTTGCGTGGGCGATCATCATGAACACCCACATCACGCCCCGGACAAGCGTCACGCACAACTTGGCGACCAACAGGATCAGCCCGAATCCGTTTTCACTCTCGGCAATCGCTTCGTCCAGGGCTTCGTCCAATCCGTCACGCTGGTAGACGACTCGCGCGAACCACAGATTGATGGAACGAATCAGGTAACTCGCTCGCATTCCCGCGCCTTGCGAAAAATGCCCAAATTCATGGGCCAGCACTCCGGCAAACTCTCGCGAGTTCAAACCGGCGACAAGCGGGACACCGATCGTCAGAACCAGATCGTTGCTGAACAGACTTCGCAGCCCTCGGCCGTACGATGCCGACGCGTTCACTTCACTATCGACGTCGATGCGAGTGGGCTTCGGTGCGCCAGTGACATCGCAAATGCGGTCTACCAATTCAAACAGTAACGGTTCATTTTCGCGATTGATCGAACGCTTTCTAGGGTCACCGGGCTGAATGATGGCAACAAAGATGGGCTTGATCATGAAGATGATCACGGTGATGCCGGCGATGATCGGCGTCAAATAAAGTGCCATCGCAATGATCGCCACACGTCCGCGTGGCAATCGCTGCAGCATCGTCGGCATCACGTCAAACGTGTAGTGATACATGCCATAGATGCTTAGCAAAATCAAACCGAGATAGGCCATCGGCAGCATCAACATAAAGACTGCGTTGACCGACAATCCGATCCGGTAACCCAGCGAAACGCGGTGGTTGGGAATGCTGCCCGTCAGTTGCTGGGTGATGACCTTTGACAAATCTTGTTGAATTGCTTTGGGCGTCGACCCCGGGGCGATGGCCGGTGTTGTCGCGGACCGCGATTTTGGTGCGACAAACGGTGTTGCTTGGGCGGGCGGCATCGCGATGCCAAAGAAGTCATCGGGCTGATCGGCGTGCTGGGCTTCGGTCTGCGGTACTGCACCAAAGTCGAACGACTCGGGCGATGGAATGGAAACACTGCCCAACAATTTACCCACCGGCAAGTCTTCGTCGTCTTTGCTCGCCATCTTGCCTGGCGCGGGCGTGTTCGTTGGTTGCAGCGCGCCGGCGGTCGGAGGTGACTGCTGTTGCCGAGATTGTTTTGGAAGGTTTGCTTGGGGTGTCGAAGGGTACGACGGACGATCGGGCTTCGCCAAAGGAATGCGTACTCTCGTTTTGCACTTCGGACAGGCGACCACCTTGCCTCGAGCCGATTGACGCACCTTCAGGCGTTGTTTGCACTCGGTACAGGCAATTTGAAATGTCTCGCTCATTTCCCTTCCCTCTCTTCCAACGCGCCAAAGTACGACGGGTTCGATGATACCCCATGGAATGAACGGACTGTTGTGTTCGCGATGTGTTTCCTTTTGACCGTTTCAAAAGAGTCACTCGATCCACGTCACCGGCCATGGACAACCGTGAAGGGAATCACGGGCCTGGGTGGAAGTCTTCGCAAACACGCGAACATCATCCGGCGACAGGCTTCCCAGGTCGATTCCGGTTTTCGATCGCCATTCGCGTTCGGAACGCCAGTCGTAGGTTTTCCCAACAGCTTGAAATCGATAGCGGTCCTCGGGATGCATAGCCGATCGATCGCCGGGTTGTCCGTAAATGACGGGTTTTACACCCATCTTGATAAGTGCGGAGGTGCGAATTGCGATTCCAAACGGTTCGTAGTCCCATCGACCCAGGTGCGGCCGGAAACATCGTCGCTGTAGAATCTGGGCCATCGGCAGCGACGAAAAACAGACCACCGGTGCGTTCTTTGCGGTCGTGACGGCCGACGCAATCAAGGATCGGGATTGCACGATGCGCTGCAGTGCATCGATCGGGCCTCGCCGCGTCGCACGGGGATGATCCGTCAGAACGGCATCTCGATACTGGTCGACAGTTTCCCCTGGCCAAGGCCCCTGGCGAGCTCGCGTGCAATGCACCAGCCACTGACCGTCGGTGTGCATCCACTGCGTCGGGCCACGTGGCAATTGCGTCGCATCGAGTGGCAAATCAGGCGCGGGATCTTCGTCGCGTCCACCCAGATACCATCCGATCGCACCGTCCTTGATCAGCCCTTGGGACGCGTCACCCGAGTCAACCGATACCGCCACGCGAGTGGATGCATCGCGAAATCGCAGGATGCGATCGCGCAAGTGACGCTCGACGTTACCGCCCTTGCGGACGTGAATCGCATCGACACGATCGGATAGCGTGATGACCGCAGCGTCTCGCGAGACCTTCATTCCGCGGATCACGACATCGCTTATGTCACCGTCATTCTCATCGACGGAAATCAACAGCAGCGGGACGTTGAAGAGCTTGGCCGCGCGAACGGCCCAGGGCTCGATCGCCGACCCTTTTGCGACGGCAACACTGGCGTCTGCGGTTCGGCAATCGAGCAGGCTGCGACACAGAAACTGACACAGTCGTCGATGAACAAACACGTCGCGACCGAGTCGGCTGCTGGTCAGTCCGACGATCGGATTCGTCGATCGCAGCACATCGCTGCGTTGCGTCACGCTGGTTTCCCCCAACGATTCCAATCGTGCGATCCGAACTTGGTCCGGTGAAGAGCCTGTCATCGCTACGTTTCGTTACCAGTGATCAATTTCGAGGGCAAATGGGTGACGGAGTTGAACCAATCAAGCGTCCAACGATCGCCGTCGTAATCCAGTTTAGTGACTCCGGTATTGCGGAGGGCCCCGAAAATGGTCGGATCAGCCGTCACGCCAAGCATGTCGGCCAACAACGCGCGTTTGAAGTCGGCATGAATCACGGCGACAACCGTCTTTCCCGACGAACCGAACGTATCAACGAAGCGACGCACGACTCGCGTCGCACGTTGCTGCGCTTCCTCGTCCGTTTCGCGAGGCTTGCCGCCCCACCAACCCAATTCACCGATCGATTCATCGACGACGCAGCGCGTCGCGTCTTCGACAACGTGCCGCGCGACCTCGTGACGCCCCAAACCGATGCCGCCTTCCGTCGCATCAGGGCCATATCCACGAAAACAGCCACCTCGTTCGAACACATCGTGCCAAATGTTGACGCCTGCGGGGTTCACGTCGGTAACGAACCGAGTCGTCTGGAGGGTGCGCAGGAACGGGCTGGTGATCAGATGGTCGATCCACAGCGACTTGATCCACGATGCCAGGCATTCGGACTGCAACCGACCGACCGCGGTAATAGCCGGGTCTTCGACTCGCAAGTACGGTGCCCGCGCGTTGTTCTCACTTTCGGCGTGTCGAATCAGATAAAGTTGCATGGGTGAAAAATTCTCTGCGAACCGCCGCGCCAGCGCCGACGATTCGGGCTCGCACTGAGGATTGTTGAGTCTTGGTTTTGTGGGCAAAGGCCCTATCCTATCGAATCTATCGCGTTAGGGTCATCGACCGTTTCGTTCTACGAAGTGATACCCCAATGGAATGCTGGAGTCGGACATGAAGATGGTTGAAGCACTGGGAATACGCGAGTTCCGGCGGCGCGTGGTTGCTGGTTCATTCCCTGAATTCAATCGTGTCGCCGACGCTTTGAAGAAATTGCATTTCGTCCAGGCTGACCCGATTCGATCACCGGCCCGGGCTCAGGATTTGGTGCTACGGCAACGTGTTGTCGGATACGGTGCGGGAGACTTGGAACAAAGGTTCCCCCAACTGGATGCGGAAGAAGGCTACTTGTTCGCTTATGGGATCATGACGCCCGAGGTCTGGCGAAGCCTTCGACATCGACCGCATCCTAAGCTAAAGAAACTGGAACGTGACGTTCTCAGCGCGGTCACCGAAATGGGCGAGGTTCATCCGCGTGGATTGGACGATCGATTCGGTCGCAAATCCGTGACGAACTATTGGGGCGGCAAGTCACAGGAAACGAAGCAAGCCTTAGACCGACTTCATCATCATGGATACTTGCGGGTCAGTCGTCGGGAAAAGGGAATTCGGGTTTACGAAGTTCCCTCGGACACCGATGAGCAACCGGGCGAGCAACCTTCCAATGCGTTGGAACGATATCGCCATCTCGCCCTAACGACTTCTTTTGTCTTTGGACCGACGACCGAGCGTTTTCTTGTTTCCGAACTGCGAAGCCACAACCATTTGCTTCCGTCGCGCGCCGACCGATTAGCTGCGGTGAAGTCCTTGGTTCAGACAGGGGCGTTGGCCGAAGTCGAAGTCGCGGGTGTCACCTATCTTTGGCGACGAAGGGATTGGATGGCAGACGAAATTCCCTCGCGAGTTCGAATCCTTGCTCCCTTTGATCCGTTGGTCCGCGATCGCGAGAGATTTGAGATGCTTTGGGATTGGACCTATCGATTCGAAGCGTATGTCCCGCAGGCGAAACGTGAGCGGGGCTACTATGCGATGCCCGTACTGTGGCGAGATCAAGTGGTTGGCTGGGCCAACGCGAAAGTCGTCGACGATCGTTTGCACGTTGAATTCGGATACGTCGAAGGCCGGCCTAGGGCGAAGGACTTTCGTTCGCTAGCAGAAGCCGAGGTGGAAGCGATGACGAAGTTCCTGGGCCTTGAAAGTGGATCTTGGGAGCTTACGCTTTGAATCGCGTCACGTTGAAACCGCACCGATATTCGTTGGGTGATGAAGCGAGACAAACTAACGTCGTTGGCGCAGACGCGTTCGAACGTAATCGATCATCATCCATTCGATGATCACGAGAATCACCGGCAACGTGAAGAGCAGGAATTGCGACAACTGTGCGTTGGAAGCCCATTCGGGACCGGCTTGTGAAACGACGCTGATCAGAGCCATCACCAACGAACCGTTGATGAATAACATGAACGAAGTCACCAGCGCCGATCCGATCGCCAGAATGCAGCCGGCCGATACGGTACTCCGTTCGTCCGCGGTTGATTTCCAAATCACAGGTCGGCTCGCAAAGGAAGCACTTGGCTAAGGATCGAGCGGGAAATAAATGTATGATGGGCACTCTTGTCCGTCGCGAACATCTCGGGCAAAAGTGCCGGAATTACGACAGTTGTTTTCCGCTCAATCCTTAAAATGATGGTGACCATCAGTCCGGCGATGGCGGCTAGATCGACCACTTTTTGGGCAACCAAGGCTACGTCTGGGAAGCCGCAGAGGGCCCCGAGAAAAAGAAAGACGACGAAAAGCGATGGGCGCATCCGGTCGGGCCTTGATCAACGTTGGCTGTGAGTGGGAATCTTGATGCAGATTCTAGCCCAACGGCGGCCGAGGTGTTGCGGCGGAAGGCGACGACTAGGACTGTTGCTGGCGAGCTTTGCGAAGTTGTTCGCTGACGCGGCTCAAAATCTTTCGATCTTCGTCGCTGAGCGAGTCGATACCCTCGTTGTGAAGCTGTTGCAAAATGCCGTCCAACCTATCCGCATCGACCGCTTCGGTCCGTTCGCGAAGGACAGCGGCCTGCAAGTCTTTGTGTCGTCGACGACTGGTAGCCGACTGGCGGATCTTGGTGATCACGTTGGTGCGACCCGGCGCCGATTGCGACACGGTGTCCGACGCCAGTGCGAAACCGCGCAGCGATTCGGACACGTCACTGCGGCGTGACGAAATCCAAAGCAAGATGCTCAACGCAAACAGCAACGGCCATCGAGGCACCCGTTCGACGGAGGAACTGTTTGCCGTTTCGGACAGAAACCAAATGGCCGAAACCAACGTCAGCATCGATAGGACGATTAAGCCACGACCGAGAAGTTGCACTTGAGTCGGTAGATCCAAACGTCGCCCACAGATCGCTGTCAGTGCGGCCAAAGTCTGTCGCCCCAACGTTCTCGGCAGCGGGAACATTTGACACAACAATTGCAGCGAACACAGCCACGCCGCCGCCCGCCAAATCGCGTCGGGTGATCCCATCGCCAATGCCTCGATGGTGCCGGTGCCCGGGATCGTTTCGGAATCCGCAGGGCCGATCGTCGGCATTTGAAAGCCGCCACCGATCCAACGAAACACCATCACCAAAACCAACAACGATATCATGGTCCCCATTGCAACGGTAATGGCTGAAACGGCCGACCATCGGCGCGGTGGCGACTCGGGACCGATCAAACCAAGCGTCACTTCACCCACTCGCATGCCAACCATCCAAGCGATGGCGGTGTACGCCAACACTTGCGTGCCCCAACCGGTGACCCAGATTGCCGTTGCAATTGCGGCAGTTAGCGGAAGGTCACCATTGCCCGGTTGTCCCGAAGCCATCACGACCACCGCCATCACGATACCGGCCGCGATGAAAATGCCATACGACAAACTAAACCGAGTGCCAGCGACCGATCCGACGGGAACGGCCCACGGCGGCGCGGCGTCGGGAATCAACCGATCAGGCTGGGGCGGAGTCGACGAGGGCACAAGTGGCATGGGCATCCCACCAGCGGTGGCGAATGACGAACGGGCGTGTCCCCAAAGTATACCGATGATCAGCCAAAGTGCCTCACGAATTTTCCACGACGAATTTTCGGTCGATTCGCGTGGCTGCTACAGCATCTTTGGCAGCGCTGCATCACAGTTCTTTGAGCCGTTGGACCGAGGCTTTGGCCCGTTTCAGAAACACGTGCTTCGGCTCGCCCGTTTCCAAGAAGATCGGCGGCCCGATCGTGATGCAGCTCAACAGCGGCACCGGCAAAATCTCGCCGCGAGGCAAAATCCGATTCACGTTATCAATATAGACGGGAACCAGTTCCAAGTCCGGGCGTTTCTTGGCCATATAAAACAGCCCGCTCTTGAAGTCCGTCATTTCGGATTCGCCCGATGATCGTCCGCCTTCGGGGAACATGATCAACGAGTAAACGTCGCCCATCTGTTTCAACATGATGTCGATTGGACTCTTGTGGACCTTGATCTCTTTGCGGTCAACCAGCAAGGCGTTGAAGCTGTGGGCCAAGTGCTGCTTGAACCAGCTGGACGACCAATAGTCTTTGGCCGCGACCGGACGCGTCACCGCCCGCAATTCACGCGGCAGCGCAGACCACAACACCACCGCGTCCAGGTGGCTTGTGTGATTGGCAAAGTAGATTCGCTGGCACGTGTCCGGTTGGCAATCCACCCACCGGACCGTGAACCCGCTAAACAACTTCGCAAGCAGTACGATTGCATGGCTAGTCAACGTCATCGTGGACATTCTACCCGGGTGTCCGTGGTTTGATCAGACGCCATCGGCGCGATCACCAACACCATTGTTCGCCCGCCCATCACTGCAAGCGATTCTCGCCTGCGTTTTCATCTTGGTGTATCGTCACCGGCCAGCCCGGGAACTGGTTATCGGGATTTCCGTCGGCCGGATCAATCGCGAACTTGTACGCTTCGACGAAGTACGTTTTCGCGTCCGTATCGATGGTCACGAACCCGAATCCACTGGCCTTTTGGTGAGCCTTTTCGTAGCGGTTCTTTTTTGTCGCGACTTCGGGATTGCCCACCGCGTACACGTAAACCTTGTTGCCCAGTCCGTCTAAGTATTCACCGGTGTCGGAATTTCCATGCTTGGGCCGGTTGGCGTGCGGCATGTTCATCTCGTCGGCTCGCCACCAACGCGGATATCCCACCGCAATCGCCGGCGTACAGAATGACCAATTCGAATCGCGTTGACGATCGACACCGTACTGGCAGAGCGACGTCAGGTGTTGATCACCGTTGATGTGCAGCGCCTTGCTGGGTCGCAGGATTTCGATCGCACGGTCGCGAGGCGTTTGCGGCCAACCGCCACAATCCAAATCGGCTTTCAAGTAACCATCGTAACCGCCGTGGTGCGTCGCCATACCGGCGAAAACGGTCTGGCTGAGTAGCACTTTCATCGAGTGACCGCGCCAATCGTTGGCCCAATGTTTCAAGAAAGCTTCCTGGCGGTCGCCCAACAAAATCAATCCCGGCTTGTCCAAGACCGAAGTGTCGAAGCCCTGATCGTGGACGTGGTCCGCGCGGCCACTGCCGGTATCGACGTGCTGGGGCCCGCTCTTGAATTGACGATCCGCCAGGATCGCAAAGCCGACGCCGCCGTAGACCATGTCGCCATAGTAGACGCTGATCCCTTGCTTGACGGGTGCCGGATCGTAGGCATCGGGATGGTGCGCCGTGTTGGTGATGTGAACCACATTGACCATCCGCGCCGGTTCGATATAGCCGCCGTTGGACGACGCGCCACCGTCGTCGACATCCATCGGCGCGCCGCCTTCGCCCCAAATGTTTCCTTGAAAAACATCGTGGTCGTCGGGCAAGCAAATCGTTGGACGGTCTCGCATCACTTCGCGAAACGACCAGCCGAACTGATAGTACTTGCGTAAGTAGTTCAAAATCGCTGGCACGGCGGGTTGGCGGATGATTCCGTAGCCACCGTGCGATTCGTAAATCTGGTCACCGGAAAAATAGACCAAGTCGGGATCCATCTTGGCGACATTCTTGGCAACGGGTTCGTAGGGAAACGCGTAATCGTTTTGGCATGTCAACGCACCGATCCGAAGGGGCCGTCCCGAAGGATTCGGACGAATCCTTCCCACCCATTCGTTGACCGTTTCCGTTCCATCACGATGCTTTTCGACGTAAACCCATTTGTACGTTGTTTCCTTCGTTTCGTCCCAATTGGGGATTCGAATGGTTGCCGTCCAGGCATCCGTGTCTAGCTTGGCCGTTCCCATCGACTTCCATTGGCCGTCACGTTGGACCCAGAATTCAGCTTGCTGGTTGTCGTCGTCGCCCATCGGCCCGGTCAGCACACTGGACTTCAACACAAAGCCCTCATCCGACCGTGAATCGCTTAGCGAATACATCGACCACAAAATGGGACCGAACGCGTTTTCCGGTTTCGCTTCGAACGCATCACCATCAATCAACCAATCGCTAAACCGATAGCGTGCCCCTTGGCTGACCTTGGCGGCTCCGTCAAAGTTGTTGACGATTGAAACGTTGCCCAAGATGGCATCGGCATCGACCATCCGAGAAATTTGGCCGATCGGGTTGCCTTCGTCATCAGCGACCGCCAACGTCAATTCGACTCCGCCGCCATCACCGGGCACTGCGATCAACGACAGCAGCGTATCTTTCGTGACATCGACATCGATCGCTTGCCGCTTGTTGCCGAGCACCAGTTGGCCGCCAATGATTCCCGCGTTGATTCCGCCGCCAGCGAAACAGTTCGCACGGTGGTCACCAATGTCGGATCGAACGCCGATGCGAAACCCGACTCCGCCGTCGGACATCTTCTTTTCGATTTGGCGAATGACGACCGACATGGACATCGATCCTTTCGCGTTCGTGACTTGGTGCGTCAAACAATGCACGTTTCGGTTGCCTCCCGCCGATTGGCACTCGGCGGCACCGTCAACGACGCGCCAATTTTCCATCGGGTTCGCCCAAACGTTCCCGCCCAACCATACGCGGTCGTTGGTGTTGGACCAAGAAACCGAAGCCGCCGTGCTGGTCGTGGCCGTCAAGGTGTCTTGAGCCGAAACCTTCGGTGCAAAACCGATCCATGCGCCGCCAAGTCCAATGCACTTCAGTGCGAATCGTCGTGTCAGTGGTGTCATACTGTTTTGATCGGGGTGAAAAGTGAGTTGCAAGTCAGAACAGAGCGCTCTGGCCAAGACGTTTCCTGCCGTGGCAGAACACGGGTTGTAACGAAATTCTACAAGTCGATGCCGGTCTTTCCGTCCCAGCGTACAAAGCCCTCGATCGCGGCGTATTCGGCGAGACCCAGTTTATCATAGCGCATCGCCGTGTCGGCGTTTCGTGCTTCCGCCCGCTGCCAGAACTCGCGAATGTCCGAACCGGGGAACAGGGCTCGATCCTTTTGCGATTCATGTTTGAAGATCGCGACGCGTTTGCGAGATACTTCCAACGGGCTAAGCGGTACCGCCATTTCAATTTGATGCGGCGACCATTCTTGCCAAGCGCCGCGGTACATCCACACCGCACATGCTTCGTACCAAGGATCGTTCTGGCAGATCACACAGGCCTGAAGGATCGCCGACAAACACGTGCGGTGCGTTCCGTGCGGGTCCGATAAATCGCCAGCCGCGTAGATCTGATGCGGCTGAGTCGATCGAAGTAAATCCACCGTGATATCGACGTCCTTTTTCGACAGCGGACTCTTGGTGATTCGGCCGGTCTGATAGAACGGCAGGTCAAGGTAATGCAGGTTGGCATCCGGCACGCCACAGCAGCGGGCGCCCTGGCGAGCCTCGCCGCGTCGAATCAAACCCTTGATCCGCAGGACTTCATCGCTGTCCAATTGGCCAGGCTGTTTCTTTCGCAAAAAACTATCGATGTGTTGGGATAGCTGATCCAGCCCGTCGGCTTGGATTTCGAATTCGCTACAGAAGTCTTCGACGAACTCGGCAAACCGAAGCGCGTCTTCATCGAACACGGCGATATTTCCCGACGTCTGGTAGGCGATGTGAACGTCGTGCCCCTGGTCGACCAATCGAATCAAAGTTCCTCCCATCGAGATGACGTCGTCGTCGGGGTGCGGCGAGAACACCATCACGCGTTTGGGAAAAATGTCGTCGCGATGCCCGGGACGATCGCCCGGTCGTTTTCGATGTTCGGGTTTCCCGCCGGGCCAGCCCGTGATCGTGGATTGCAACTGTCGAAACACGGTCAAGTTGATGTCGTAACTGTTGCCATGGGCAGCCAACAGATCCTGCAACCCGTTCTCGTTGTAGTCACCATCGGTCAGTTTCAGAATCGCCTTGTCCAAACCCTCGGCCAAATCGATCACTGCCCGTCGGATCGCCGCGTCGTCCCAAGCCACTTCACCCAACAACCACGGAGATCGGATGCGAGTGAGCGCCGACGCAGATGCTTCGTCCAGCAAAATTTCCGCACTCGGGTGATCTTGCAAGAACGTCGCCGGCACGTTCGCGCCGGCATAACCTTCGACCATCCTTGCAACGACGTCTGCTTTGCCTTCGCCGAACGCCAGCATCAAAATGCGGCGTGCCGACAACAGCGTTCCGACGCCCATCGTGATCGCATGACGCGGGACATTTTCGGCACCAAAAAAGTCGCTCGCCGCATCGGTTCGCGTCGGTGTGTCCAGCGTGATCAAACGGGTTCGCGAACTGCGATCGGAACCGGGTTCATTCAATCCAATATGCCCAGCGCGATTGACGCCCAGCAGTTGGATGTCGATTCCGCCGGCATCGCGAATGGATTGCTCGTATCGCGCACAAAACGCGGCGGCTTGGTCTTTGGGGATCGTTCCATCGGGCAAATACACATTGGCCGGGTCAATGTCGACGTGATCGAGCAGATGATCGTGCATGAACCGCGACGTGCTTTGCAGTTCACCCGAATGCATCGGATGATACTCATCGGAATTGAACGTCACCACGCTGGCGAACGATAACTCGCCGGCACGATGCAATCGTACCAATTCGGTATAGACGCCAACCGGGGACGACCCGGCAACCAAGCCCAGCACGGTCTGTTCACCACGTGACGACTTGGCGCGGATCAGATTTGCGATCTCGGCTGCGGCGGCGATCGATGCGTCCGACGCTCGCGAGAAAATTCGACAAGCAATTCGTTCGTTGGGACTCGCAACCATCGATCATCCTTCCAAGAAAGTTCGTTTCGCTACCCGTGCAGCGCCAAGCATACCCGCATCATTTCCAAGCGACGCATACTCGATCTTCAAATTACCACCAACCTGAACCAACGTCGTTGCGACCACCGATTTCCGTATGCCGTCCAAAAAACGAAGGCCGGTGGAGGTTTCGTTGCCACCGAATGTCATCGCGCCGCCGATCAGCACGACGGCCGGATTGACGGTCTGGCCCATCATGCCGATGGCTCGCCCCACGTACATGGCCGTCTCGTCGATCGCCTGCAAACAAAGCGGATCGCCTTGTTCGGCACGGCTAGCGATTTCGATCGTCGTTGCGGGCATGGATTCCGCGTTATCGGTCCACAACGATTGCAACCGAGCGACGACACCGGCCGATCCGGCATAGCTTTCCAAGTGGCCGCGACTGCCGCAGGTGCAAGGGATTGCGTCGGAGCTGAAGTCGATCGCGATATGCCCAAGTTCGCCAGCGCACCCGTGGTCGCCACCATGGGGGCGTCCGGCGACCACAACACCACATCCGACTCCGGTGCCAAGCGTGACCAGCGCGAGCGATTGGTTGCCGAGATTTCGCAGCGCGTGTTCGGCGTACGCGGCCGCGTTGGCATCGTTGACAACCGCTGCTTGCAATCGCGTCACATCGGAAAGAATCTGTTTCAGCGACTCGCCCAGCCAACCGGGCAAATTGACAACTTCGCGGAGCACCGACCTCTGCGTGTCAAGAACACCGGGGACCGCCAATCCGACGGCCTTCAATCGCGTTGCCGGAACGTCATGAGACCGCAATTGTTCGATGGCAAATTGATGTGCGAACTGAAACACCCGTTCGGGCGTTCCAAGTGGCGGTGTCGCGGTGGCCGTCCTGGCATAGACATTTCCGGCGTCATCCACCAATCCGATTTTGACATTGGTGCCACCGACATCAATGCCGAGGTACAGGTCACCGAGAAGTTTTGGGGGTTGCATGTTCAGATTTGCGATCGGTAAAAGACTATGACAATAGTTGGGCGGAAAGCTCTTTGCCGCAATCTGCGATCACTTTTCCGATCAACTCGTCGGCCTGTTCACCGCTGAGCGTTTGGTCGTGGCGTTGCAATTGGACCGACAAAAGGACGCGTTTGCGACCTTTTCCATCCTTTGCTTCGTCGCGATACGTTTCCCGATAGTTGACATCGGCCAACGAGTCGCCCACGGCTGCCCGTACGACGTTTTCAAGATCGACCCAACGTACCGATTCGGCGACGACGAAATTCAAGTCTCGTTGGATCGATGGAAACATACTGACCGCCTTCTGTTGGGGCACCAAGGATGACCGTTCCAACAGCGTCGGCAACGAAATCTCGGCGACGACGACCGGCCCCGGCAATTTCCATCCTTTGAGTACCTTCGCATCGACGATGCCCAGATAGCCCAGGTGGGCATCACCGATCTTTAACGAGACGCCGGCACCTTTCGCAAACCCCGGAACATCGGTCGGCTCGACTTCCAATCGCCCGTCGATACCCATCCGTTGGCACAGCGTTTCGATCGTGCCTTTGACGATGAAGAAGTCGTTGCCGGAAACAATACCCAACGAATACTGTTCGGATGGCAACGTGTCGTCGCCTTCGCCCGATGGCAAATAGATGTGCGCGATCTCGAACAGGTCTGCACTGATCGAAGCGGATGACCAGTTCTTGGCACGGCCTTCTAGCAAGCTGGGAATCAGCGATCGACGAAGCGAGCGCGCACCCTTGAGCATCGGCGTTTCGGTTTGCAGCGCGGGTTTTGTCGTCCACGGACTGAGCGATTGATCTAATTTCGCCGTCACGACGCTGGGCGTCATCGCTTCGCTAATCGCCGCCGAGATCATCACGGTCCGCACACGTTCCATCGCCGTGTCAAAGTCTCGTTTCGAACTCGGTGCGACCGGGATCGGTGCGTCTTCGGGGATCTTGTCGTATCCATGGATTCGCGCGACCTCTTCGATCAGATCCGCCTCGCGTGTCAAATCATGACGCCACGACGGAGGCACATAGACCGTTGACGCCGCATCGGACTTGCCGGGTTGGCAACCCAATCGCGTCAGGATGCGTTGGACTTCGGCGGCATCGATCTTGATGCCCAGAATGCGTTCGATCTGACTTTGGCGTAACACGACCGGCGGATTGGGTGTCAATGCAGCAGCGGTATCGATGATCCCGTCGGCGACTTTGCCGCCCGCGATGTCGACGATGATTTCGCAAACGCGTCGCGAAGCCCACTCGACACCGACGGGGTCCACTTTGCGTTCGAAACGGTAAGACGACGGCGAGTGGAGCTTCAATCGCCGCGCGGTTCGGCGAACCGACAACGGAGTGAACACGGCGGCTTCGATGACAAGACTTGTCGTTGCATCGGAGACTTCGGATGCTGCGCCGCCCATGACGCCGGCGATCGCTTGAGGATCCCTCGCATCCGCGATCACGCATACCGAATCGTCCAGGTCGTACGTTTGGTGGTCAATCGCTTCCATCCTTTCGCCCTTGGCCGCAGGACGAACGACGATCTTCTTTCCGCCGACTTTGTCATAGTCGAACGCGTGCAGCGGTTGGCCGCATTCCATCATCACAAAGTTGGTCGCGTCCACGACGTTGTTGATCGGTTGGTACGTTTCGATCGTTCCATCGATGCGTCGTTTCCAAAACACGGATTGCAGTGCTTCGACCAACCACGCCGGACTGGGGGCAACCTTGACGCCCTGGATCACTCGCGCGGTGTATCGCGGACAGGCTTCGGTGAACTGGTTTTCAACCGACAACAGAGTGTCGACTTTAGGACCACCCGAGCTCAGTTTGGGTGCCGGCGTGGCCACGTCCAACCCGTACAGCACGCCGATCTCGCGAGCGACACCGAGGTGTCCCAAGCAATCGCCCCGGTTGCTGGTTACTTCCAAATCGACGACGACATCGCCACCGATCTCGGTCGTTTCTTCGTGATTGAGCCCCGAAAGGCTAAGCCGGAGGGCCAATTCTTCGTGGCTCATCGGCAATTCGATGTACTTCGTCAACCATTTCAGCGAAACAAGCATGGCGGGATTTCACGCGTCAAACACGGGGATAGATCGGGAGCCCGGTAATCTATCGGATGTTCGTCCACGTTCCCAGACAGGTGTTGGCGGCGTACCGAGCGGAGATCGACCGCCCCTGCGTTCTCAGTCGCCGATTTGCGTGACCAGCTTGATCTCGTCGATCGATTCGGCGTCCGCCGGCGTGGTTACCTGGCCCAATCGATTGATGATCACCAGCGCATCCAGGGCCGTGATCGTACCGTTTCGGTTGACATCCATCCGGCGCAGATTGGTGAAATCGAATTGAACACGTGACTCTCCGTTGGCGTCGACTTCGCCGCTGGACGAAAGGACATCGTCAATGGTCAGCGAACCGTAACGGCCCAAGAAATTGATCACGCGCAGGGCATCGACGGCACTGATTTTTCCATCACCATCAATATCCAGCGGATCGTCGACCAGAGCTGGCAAGATCGTCAGCCCGAGCGGCACGTAGCGAATACTTGATGCAGGTGGCTCTTCGTTGATGCCACGAAGCAACGTTTCGTGGCCGACTTCATCGGCTTGGTTGGGCAACAGCATTACTTCGCCGGCCGCCATCGCAATTACATGAACCCTCAGCACGGATTGCAAACCGTTTCCGGGGTGCGTGACCTCGCTGCTGATCGCGCCCAAATCGTCGATCCGGGCCCGCGTGATATTGCTAGGACCGATCGGCCCGAATTCGTCGGCATACGTCAATCTGCCAGTCAGCGCCAGTTGGTCTTCGGGGACGACCAAGTCAAAGAACGCTGCGTACACTCCATCCCCATCGGGTCGCAGATCCTTCGCGGTCAATTCCAACCAGAAGTCATCGCCCTCGTGAATCGTCGTGATCGAGTCCCCCAATCCATCGACGGCACGCAGTGCCAATTCGACCAACAGTTCTCGCTGCTCGACGGATTGCTGTTCGATCTGACCGTCCAGGTCAACGGTGTACTTGGCCACATCGTCAACCGTAGACACCGTCAAATGAACGATCGGCGGCGTTGCCTCGTAATCGGTACGCACAGAGCCTCGTTCGATCTCCTCGACGGACACACCCAAATCCTCGGCCGCGCGAGCGACAACGGCATCGACGAGTGCATCGATCTGATCGCGATCGACCGAAATCACTTCGATGCGAACGGTCGCGGTAGACGTCTGGGTACCCGACTGGATCGTGTACTGAAACTCAAGCGAGTCGACACCTCGCAGGGCTGAAACCGGAACTGAAATGGACCGCCAACGGACGATCTCGGTACCCTGGGGTGCGCCGATCAGTTCAACGATCTGGGCGTCTCCATTCCAGCCGACGATTTGATCATTGGCCAGCACTTCAAGCAGGAATTCCTCGCCAAGCGTCGGCAGCGAATAGGTATCGTTCACCGCCGTCGTTACCGGATCAGGATCACCCAGCGGAAACGCGATCGGGTTCTCGAAATCACTCCAGCGTCGGATGATCAATTGATCACTCGTCGTCACAGCCAAGTGGTCAGTCGTTGTCTCGATCTCGGCTTGTTCATCCAGCGTGAATGCGTGCTCGGACTCGAACAAACCGTTCGCATTCAACCGACCGAACTGAAACGAACGTGATGTTGTGAAGGCGGCTGGATTGTATTGTTCGAAACCGAAACGCTGCTCCTCGGCATCGATCACAAAGAACTGTGAAATCAACAATCCTCCCTCAAGCGACGTTCTCGCGACGACTTCGGCTGACGGCAAATCAATCGTCACTACCGCACCAGGAATCAACTGCGTCGGCGCTCTCATGTCCGTCGAATCATCGGCGGGACGCGATGTCGACCAAGGCAGGGCCACGACAAGGCTGTCACCAAGTCTCGCCGCACTGAGACTCCAAACGTCGGCGACTCCGAACTCAATTTTGTGAACGCGATCTTCCAACGCTAGATCAACCGTTTGGTCGAGCGAAATAATCATCACGACGTCGTCGTTCCAATCTTGCAGGACCAAGTAGTCGGAATCGGCATGCAAAATGCTTGGATGAAACGAATCAAATGCAACGGTTTCAAAGACGTCCGTCGAGTCGTCGGAAAACGACAGTAGGTCGACGATCGACTGCTGCGAAAAGGGCGCCTGATCGACGCGAATCGCGACCGCCGTTGTCGCGTCTTCTGAAACACGCAGACTGATGAACTCACCACTGCCCAGCGACGAACTGCTGACTTCCGTGATTCCGTCGTCGGTGAACCGATAACGCGTCAGTGACGACTCGCGTCGGAAGGAAGGAATATCCCGCGACGCAGTCCCGGACGCGTCGTCCGGCGAGTCATCCGGCGCCGGTTCATCGGGCAACGCGTCTTCGAAGTGACTTGAAATTGAAGTCACGACAAACAACTCATTGCCACGAAGTAGGGTCTGAACCACATACGGAAGCTCGATTGTCGCCGTCTCTTGCAAGCCTGCGTCACTCAATTCAAAGGCCCGTAATAGCCATGTGAACGGAGGAATCCCGGCAACGTCGGGCAGATCATAGTCATAGTCGGCCGACGTCAAGACGAGCCGACCGTCGTCGTAGTGTGCATCTTGGAACACGCCGTCCAGCGATTGGCGAACCACGTTGGTTTCTTCGCCCAACGTGATCGTTACCGCGATCGTTCCATCGACGCGGGGTCCCGGTGTCACCGTTTCAGCCGTCGTTTCGGCGGTGGTCAAATAATAGATTGGGGACGCGCGGCCCAGCAACAAAACTTGATCACCATCGACGATCATGCGTTCAACAAAAAAATCCAACGGAACTTCGGCAATCGCTTCCAAGGCACCTTCGTCGTTGGGCCTGAAAACGAACAAGGCCGACGTCTGCGAATACGGGTTCCGGTCGATCGCGTAGATGCGATCGCCATGCTGCTGTAGGGCGTCGTAACGTTCGAAATCGATGGCCGGGTTGAAGAGAACCGGCAAGGCAATGTCGTACCCGATCGCCGGTTCGTCCGAGCCCATCCCGACCGCGATGCGGCTTTCACCGATTCGATTGTCACCAACAACGAACACGTCGCTTGATGGGGGTACGGCAACGCCAAAATCCGCGGCCACACAAGATTCCAGACCCGCGGCAAGGAGTTGGCGAGTCTCAAGAGACTCGAAATTCGATCGACGTTTTTTCATCACCACGCCTCGGGATCCGATATCGGACAAGCAAACTTTAGAAGGAGCCATTTTAGACGCCCTTCAGGGGGGAAAGAGTTCCCGATTCCCTGGAATTTGCTTAACAAAGAAGCCCAATGAAAGGCGTTTCACCCGAAATTTGGCGAATTTCGCCTGGCGTTCCATGCCATGTCAGCCCGGCTTTCGAACGGTCCGTGGTGGACGCGGCCGCACAGAGGACTAGTACCAGGAGACTAGTAATTGTCCGGATAGATGACCAGCTCGACGCGTCGATTGGCGGCCCGTCCGGCAGGCGTTTCGTTGGACTGACGCGGATTGTTGGAACCCTGGGCCACGGTGAACAGTTGGTTCGGTGGCATCCCGTTTCGGCGGCTCAGCACATCCAGTACCGCCGACGCCTGAGCTGCCGTCAATTGATGGGTGCTCGCATAGCCGCCACCGTAGATGGGCGCGTTGTCGGTGTAGCCTTCGATTCCAATACGGTTGCGTGGGAATGCCCGGGCCAATTGAGTTGCGATGGGATCGAGCGTTGACGCGGCTTGCGGCGTCAGCTGTGCCGTTCCCGGTGCGAAAAGCTGATCCGACGGGACAGCTACGCGGATCACTTCGCCGTCTTGTTGGACGGGAATGCCGCCCAAGTTCAACCGGCTGGCCATTTGCGTCAAATTCGTGTTCGGCTGAATCACCGCACCGCCGCGAATTTGGGTCGATGCCTGCATGCCGCGAACTTGGCTTTGAGCGTCGCGAGCGGCGATCGCGGTCGATTCCATTTGTGTTGTGACGGCCGCCAGTTGGTTTCTCAGCAGGTCGGATTCGTCTTTATAGACCTGGATTTGTTGATCGCTTTGAGCCAACTGGGTATGCAATTGGCGGTTGTTGTCATCCAGCAGTTGGACGCGCCGATTCAACTCTGCAAGTCGAGCATCGTTTTGCGAGATCGCCGCGTTCTGAGGCATGTTCCAAGCGGCTCCCCCAGGAGCAGCCCAATAGGGATTCTGGCTACAGCCGGCCAACGAAATCATGCAAATAGCCACCAGAAGACTGGCGGTCGTCGGCAGAGCTGGGCGGAAGAATTGTAGGCAAAACATCCTGTTTTCCTAAAGTCACAGACAGGGGATGGCCGGACCTTAAGAATTGGTCCCCACCGCCGGCAAGACCAATTTCGGGCAAAGGTACTTCCGAATCCGCCAAAGTCGGTAGCCGACGCACGAAAATGCCAACCCGGTATCCAAGCCGACCGCACACTCGAATCACCGTATGTGCTTTCGCTCGCAAGCAAACGACCACGACCGCCTGCCCGCAAATAAAGCGAATGTTTGGCCGTAAAAATAACGCACCAAGCACGCGAATCCGCCCCCCTTCCAAACGCTCCTCTCGGAAACAAGATTTCGAGTTCGAGTTCGTGAACAGCAGTACCCAAGAGTCGCCCGTCGCATGAACGCGTCTCAGCCTTTGCGGTGCCGAAAAAGCGGCAGGTTTAAACTCGCAAATGAGCTGAGACCAATTGTGAGGAGAACAACCGTAGTCCAGAAGCCACCAATCAGTTGTTCAAGTGTGAAGGAGAGCAGCCAAATAAAAACGACCATTGCGGGGAGCAAAACGACGATTAGCACAAGGTATTTGTGCCACTACCAGACAAGCGAACGCAAACCAATGGAGCGATTGAGAATACACAGTTTCCGGAGACGGCGTCTCCGTAACGATTGCAGGCGATTCGTAAGGATTTGGACCGTCCATAGGCACCAGCCAGTTTTTTCAACGGAAGGATCTCAAGTCATCGCCCTGAACGAAGCGGTTGACTCAGAATCGCTAACCAGCTTACCCCCAAAAGTCCGAACTGCGAAACATGGAAGGTGATCGCGAAGCGACTATGAGAAAACCCCATGTTGTGCGACCGGTGAACCAAGCAGGAGCCTCAGACGAGGAGCGACTACGCTCGGGCTTCTTCCAGTTGCTTGACGAGTTTGTTGTACTGCCCTTTTGACAGAAACACGCGGTAACAGCCATTCTTGAGCTCGCCAAAATCAACGTTGTTTTGCGTGCCTGAGTCCCAGCTCACGATCTGACGGGAGTACAAGTCGATGTCAATGAAGTAGTAGAACTTCGCAGCTGGGTCTTTTCGGTTTGCAGCCATTTTGGCGATCAATTGTCTTCTGGTTGTTCCAAAGATGTGCGGCAGGTCGCACAACGCAAAGGTTCTCCATCACCTCCGTGAACGAAGCGATTGACTCTAAAGCTTGAGTGATTCTACCAAGGTCAACGTACGTCGCCAAAGAGCGAAGGTGATCGCGAAGCGACTAGCCTTAAAACCATGTTGTGCGGCGGATTGAGATCGATTCGACGCAGAGACGCAAGTAAGCAGAGCCGCAGAGTTTAGGAATTGGGGTAGATGGAATTGGGCGATGGAGTTGACAATAGCGTTAGGTCGCGCGACGCGTCGCTCCGGCGGAGCATGGAGGGTTGAATGGCGAGCGGACGACCGCCTGCGACCCTCGCGTTTAAGGCCGGAGAGTGGTGTCCCACTTGGAACCACAGATAAACACGGATGCACGCAGAGTCTTGCATCCGAGGAGTTCGTCCGCGATGGATGCAACATCCCTTTCGCACGCCCTGTAATTCACACACTACTTTGTTGCGGTGTAGGCATATCGATTGTTTACCGATGCATCCATTAGCCCGGCGGTGTTCCACGGGGCGATCGCTTCTCGTACTCGCGATTCGAAATCAGCGATCTCGCGGTTTTCGATCGCTGCGCATGCCACCTCAACGGCGCTGACGAACGCGGAGTCGTCGGCACTCCACATTGCTGCTGGCGTTTCACCGGCTTGCAGCCGTTCCTCGCACGCGATCGCGCCGGCGAAGTACACCATGCAGGCGGCTGCAAAACGGGGAAAGTCGTCCATGACGTGGTAGGCCGTGCTGATCATTCGGTCCAACAGCATGGTCTCGCGGTGAAAATTGGCCGCGTAATCGTCCGCCGAGTGCCCATCTAAAATCACACATGCGGCTCGTTCGATGCCCGCCAACGCATGCGCTATGCCAGTGCTGTGCATTGGATCCATCGTCAACGCGGCCGTCGGTAACATGATCGCGCGCTCGGCGCACAGGGGATCGTACCAGCGTTGCAGTCGCTCGGTCTGGTGCCAGCCGATCCCTGGATGCACCAACCACGCTGCCTTCATCATCGCATCAATGGACGGATGGCCCGTCCAATCGAGCGACGATTCAAGCGGCGCGGTGTATCCCACGCTGGTGACGCCGTTGCCGAAACGCAGCATCCACAACCACCCGTTGCCCAGCAGATGATGCTGAGCCGCATCGTCGCAATCGAAGGGATCTTTGCCGTCGATGCCGAGGCTGTCCAGCGCATCGGCCCAACGGGAAACGCCGTGCAAGTGCGCGAACGTGCTGTGCGTCCGCGTCCGCATTCGGTCGGCCATGTCTCGGGCGGCGAAGGCCTTTGCGAGCACCGCGGCGCGGCCCGAGGCATCGATGACCCAGTCCACCCGCATGCTCAACCGTTCGCCCGTTTCGTCGGACGATTGCAGCTCGAGTTTCCATCCGTTGCCATCACGCTCGATCCCAACCACCGAGAATCCGGCCGCCAACGCAACACCCTCGCTGGTTGCCTGCTGGCAAAGATGCAAATCAACGTCCGCGCGGTACCAATGTGTGTCGGCGACATCGTCCGACGGACTGGCCGCGGCCAACAAACTCTGCTCGCCGAGCGACGCTTCCGAAAAAGGCATCCCTTTTTCGTGGGCAAAGTAGCTGAACCCACGCTTGCGACCGCAGGTCAGATCCGGATGGTCCCATATCCAGCCGCCCCACGTCGACAGCGACACCAAATCGTCAAGCCCGTAGGTCGTTCCCAATCGCCGCAGAATCGAATCGGCGATGGGTGTCGACGACTCGCCCACCGCGAACCGTGGATGAAGATGGGGATCGATCATCGCGACCGTCAAGCCTCGCGAAGCCAGAACGCGGGCCATGATGGACCCGGCGAATCCCGATCCGATGACAGCAACGTCGATACGGTTCATGACACAGTGACTCGCTGATTCAAGTTCCAAACATTCATCTGGCCAACCATCCGATCGTGGACGTCCTGGTCCCACAAGTCCATCGTCACGGACGCGCGACCGCCGGCGTCGTCGATCGACGACGCCAACAAGTCGGCAAGGTCCGGCGTTGTGATCGCGGGCAGCTCGTCCGAACGCCCGTTCCATCCGTGACCCGCGCGAGCTGGAATCAAGCTGACGTGACGCGCCCCGACGTGGACGGCGTGGCGAACCGACAAACGCGCCCATCGAATGGCTTCCCGTGCGCTGACACCCGGCACACCCACAATCAAGAAGACTCGCAGATCGACGTCTTCGGTCCTAAGCAAACTCGCGTAGCGATCAAAATCCCCACGCGACATCTGTTTTCCCAAACGGTCCAGCCATCGTGGTTGGACCGTCTCCAATCCCACGGCGACTTCAAGCCTGGCATCGATCGAGTCTCGAAATTCGCTCAATCGGCGTCGTCCAAACTTTGGGTGGTTTTCAACGATGACGCGATCGAAGCCCGCTAGCCGCTCGGCGATTGCCCGATAGTCGCTCGGCGGGATGCTTTGCGGGTCGAAGAAATTACCGCTGTTGTAAAGTTTGATCCAACCGCTGGGTGAGACATCACCGATCGCCGCAACCAATTGACGCACGATTGCACCGGAGGGCGTGGGAATCTGCAAGGTGTTTTGCCACAAGTCGCACATCGAACAACCGATCGGGCACTCCGACGCGGTCAAAAAAACGGTCGTCACATCAACTTGTCCGCCCCGGCCGTCCGGTTCCCGTTCGCGGACGACGGCGTAAGGGCGATCCGGATCCAGTGACGGGTTGCGATTGTTCATTTCGCCTGTCCCGACGCCAAGGTCATCGCGAGGTACTTTCCGGTTGCGTTCTTCTTTGTTTTCGCGATCGTTTCGGGAGACCCGGCGGCCAAGATTTCGCCTCCACCGACGCCGCCTTCGGGTCCCAAGTCGATGATCCAGTCGCAGGCCGCCAACAGGTCCATATGATGCTCGATCACAAGCACCGTATTGCCACCGTCGACCAGTCGCTGCAGCACGCCTACCAACCGTTCGACGTCGGCAAAGTGCAGACCCGTCGTCGGTTCGTCTAGCAGGTAGAGCGTCTTTCCCGTCGAAACTCTTGCCAGTTCGGTTCCCAACTTGATCCGCTGGGCTTCGCCACCACTGAGCGTCGTGCTGGCTTGCCCCAGATGCACGTAACCCAGCCCGACGTCTTGCAGCGAAACGAGCTGGCGATGAATTTTGGGCACGTTTTCAAAAAATTCGGACGCCGCGTCGATCGACATTTCTAAGATATCGGCGACGTTGGCCCCTTTGAATCGCACTTGCAACGTTTGTCGGTTGAACCGCTTGCCGCCGCAACGCGTGCAAGTCACGAACAGGTCGCTCAGAAAATTCATCGCGATGCGTTCGACGCCGTGGCCTTTGCACAATTCGCATTGACCTTCTTTGGAATTGAAACTGAATCGGCTGGTCGAGAACCCTCGCGTTTTCGCCTCGCGCGTCTTCGCGAACACTTTGCGAACTTCATCCAACACCCCCGCATACGTTGCCGGGCAGCTGCGCGGACTGCGACCGATCGGTGCTTGGTCGATTGGGATCAGTTTGTCGATCGCCGTAGCGCCGCGCAGACTCTTGAACGGCCCCGGCTTTGCCGACACCAAACCCAACTTTTTCGCCAAGGCGGGATACAGCGTATCGTTGATCAACGAACTCTTGCCGCTGCCCGACACACCGCTGATTCCAACCAAAGTGCCCAATGGAATTTCGGCGGTGACGTTTTTCAAATTGTGCGTCGTCACATCGGTAATCGTCAGCCATTGTTTCGATTCACGCCGCGTGGCGGGGATCGGAAGGCGGCGATCGCCTCGCAAGTACTGGCCGGTCAAACTGTTCGGGTCGGCGGCGACTTCGTCGGGCGTTCCGCGGCTGACGATGTGGCCGCCATGCTTGCCGGCCCCCGGACCGACGTCGACCAAAAAGTCGGCGTGGCGCATCGTCGCTTCGTCGTGTTCTACGATCACAACGGTGTTGCCCTGGACTTGCAGTTGGCGGATACAGTCGATCAACCGATCGTGGTCGGCCGGATGCAACCCGATCGATGGTTCGTCCAGGACATAGCAAACGCCCACCAGTCCGCTGCCGATGCTGGTGGCCAAACGCACGCGTTGCAGTTCGCCACCGCTAAGCGAATCGGCGGCCCGGTCGAGCGTCAAATAGCTGACCCCGACACGCATCAGAAACTCTAACCGCCGCCTGACTTCTCGCACGATCGGTTCGGCGACCTTGGTGGCCAGCGCCGACGTATGGGACGTGACGGTCTCCATCCAAGCTTTTGCATCGGACAGCGGCATCGCGGTGAGCGCATCAATCGAGACGGCGCCGATCGTGACTCGCCGCGCTTCGCGACGCAGACGCGAACCTTCGCAATCCGAGCACATGTCTGCATCGTCGCCATCGCCGACTTTTCCCAAACCGTCACACGTGGGACAGGCACCGTAGGGGCTGTTGAAGCTGAACGTTCGCGGCTCGAGTTCTTCGAAACTGGATCCACATTCGACGCACGCCATCGACGTGCTGTAGATCGTTTCGCCTTCGGCTTCGTCCGGTTTTTGAACGATGGCGGACATCAAGCCTTCACCCAAGCGGAGTGCCAAGTCGACGGAATCGTGCAACCGCGAATCGATACCGTCGCGGATCACCAATCGGTCGATGACGGCTTCGATGGTGTGATTCTTGCGAGGCGCAAGCACCGGCACTTCTTCCAACAAGTAGGTCTGGCCATCGACACGAGCGCGGATCAGTCCCGACTTTTGAATCGTTTCGAAGACTTCGCGATGTTCGCCGCGGCGCCCGCGAATCATCGGCGCCATCAAGGTCAACTTCGTTTTCTCGGGCAATCCGATCAGCGATGCGCGGATGTCGTCGGCCGATTGCTGGGCAATGGCGCTGCCACAATTCGCACAATGGGGCGTACCGATGCGCGCGTACAGCAGGCGTAGATAGTCGTAAATTTCGGTGACCGTTGCGACGGTGCTGCGGCCGCCGGACTGGCCCGCCTTTTGGTCGATGGCCAGCGTCGGCGCCAACCCGTCGATCGAGTCCACGTCGGGACGGGCGATCTGGTCTAAAAACTGCCGCGCGTAGGCCGACAGGCTGTCGATATATTGCCGTTGGCCTTCGGCGTACAACGTATCGAACGCCAGCGAACTCTTGCCGCTGCCCGAGACGCCGGTGATCACCGTGACCGCATCTCGCGGAACGTCGATGTCGACGCTTTGCAGATTGTGGACGCGTGCGCCGCGAATTTCGATGGCTGCGGACAAAGCAATGACCGTATATCAGTGTGGGCGTTTTCGAGGCCGGGTGGTAGGATCGTAAGGGTTGGGAGAGTATTTTCCATCCTGCGTCAGGACCGCAAAGGGTCCGTCACGCGACCGGCGACTGATTCCCCCCCAATGCCCAACGGCAACCTACAATTCCGAAACGGCCCGCTGAGTCAAGGCCGAAGCGTTACCTAACATGACACTCCGAGGCGAACGTTGGAACAGGCGGAAATTCAGCCGATGATCGACCTGCGACGGTTTGCCGATCGCGAACACCTGCTGCTGGCATCTTATGCGATGCATAGCCGGGACAGCGAAGGCCGTATTCACGACGAACCCATCCACGCGTACCGCGGCCCATTTGCCCGTGACCGAGATCGGATCCTGCACAGCAGCGCGTTCCGACGATTGAGCGGCAAGATGCAGGTCTTCACCGGCGAGATGGGCATCTATCACCGCACTCGTTTGACGCACACGTTCGAAGTCGCATCGGTGGCCCGAACGATCGCACGCGTCCTGCGATTGAACGAAGACCTGACGGAGGCCCTGGCCTTGATGCACGACGTCGGGCACCCGCCGTTTGGTCATTGTGGCGAAGACGTGCTTAGCGAAGCCATGGAATCGGTCGGCGGGTTTTCTCACAACGGTTTCGCGTTGGTGATCGTGACCGAACTGGAACAACGGTACAGCCGATTCGACGGACTGAACCTTTCGCGAGAAACATTGGCCGGCCAAGATACACGAGCGCACAAGGCCGAAGCCGCCATCGGGCGGGCGCCAATTCTTGAAGTCCAGATCGTCGACCTCGCCGACTCGATCGCTTATGACGCGCACGACATGGACGATGCGTTACAAATGGGATTGCTGTCGATCGACGAGTTGTCGGAATTGGCCGTCGTTCAACGGGCGTTGGAATCGGTTCGAGACAAACACGGCATGCTGCCGACGACACAACTTCGGCAACTGCTGGTTCACGAATTGATTGACCTGCAAGTCAGCGACTTGCTGCAAGTTGCAATCGATCAGCTTCGACCTTTCGAAGGCCACCGCAGCGGCGAGGTTTGCCAAGCCGGTCTGCGGCTGCGACACAGCGACTTGGTCGGCAGCGAGCGCAGCGAACTCGAAGCGTTCTTGTTCGACGCCGTTTACCGCCACAAACGACTGATTCCCGTTCGCGATGCGGCAGCCGATCGGTTGCGGACATTGTTCCATCTGCTGGTTAAGAAGCCGAGTCGCTTACCACTGCGATTCCGCGTACGTGCCGAACGATCGCCCATCGAAAAAGTCGTGGGCGAATATCTGGCCGGAATGACCGATTCGTTTTGCGACAAACAGTACATCAACGCGACCGCGCACGACGCCGGCCCGCTGGCCGATTGGTAACCGGCGTGCCGACGACCGGCTGATCAACGCGTTTTTTTGCGTAACCTTGCGATGTCGCCCTCGACGGATTCGCGCTGCTTGACCAAGTCGGCAAGGCTATCGCGTTCGGATTGAACGACCTCCTCGGGCGCTCGCGACACAAAGCTCTCGTTGTTCAGCTTCTGTTGCTTTCCGGTGATCTGTTTGATCAGGTTGGCGTGCAGTTTTTCCAGTCTCGCCAGCTCCGCTTCGACATCGATGAACTTTTCCAAGTCGACGTGTACGTCGATATCGATCGAGGGAATCGACAGCGGCCCATCGGTCTCGAAAGGCTTCGCATCGGGGCTGATCTCGACGACTTCGGCGCCGGCCAGACCTTCCAAGTACGTCCGCATCGGCAACAACCGCGCCGTCGACGACTCGCTGCAGCGAATCGCGACCGGCAACGTTTCTCGGGGCGCGATGTTTTGGCTGGCGCGGATCTTCCGAATCGCACCGACGACTTCTTGAAACTCGGCGAACTGTTGTTCGATCGATTCGTCATGGTGATCGGCGATCACTTCGGGCCACGCCGACGTCATCACAAACGGACCGGCCTTGGTCGTCTGCGTCAAACCGCGTTCCGGCGCCAGCTCGTTCAGGTATCCCCAGATCGATTCCGTCACAAACGGCATCGTCGGGTGCAACAATCGCAATAGCGTGTCCAGTCCGTACGCCATCACCGATTGGGTCAGCGCCCGTTGTTCATCATCGGCCAATCGTGGCTTCGCGATTTCGACATAGAAGCTGCAGAACTCATCCCACGCGAAGTCGTAGAGTACCCGCGTCACATCGGCGAATTTATACGACTCGATGCCTTCGGTGACTTGCGACGTGACGGTCGACAATCGGCTTAGCAACCATCGGTCTTCCAGCGGCAGCTTGTCGACATCGATCGCTTGCGGCTTGTAACCATCCAGGTTCATCATCACGAACCGGGCCGCGTTCCACAATTTGTTGACAA
This sequence comes from Rubripirellula tenax, assembly GCF_007860125.1. Taxonomy (NCBI): domain Bacteria; kingdom Pseudomonadati; phylum Planctomycetota; class Planctomycetia; order Pirellulales; family Pirellulaceae; genus Rubripirellula; species Rubripirellula tenax. Next base: position 850,306 of record NZ_SJPW01000001.1, on the reverse strand, counting down.
AGTTGCGCGCCGTTTCGAATCGTTCGCTGACGACGGCGCCCTTGGGCAACGCCTTGTCGGCTTCCGTTTCGGCCCACTGCGTCGAAAACTCGGCTTTACATGCCGGGCAAGCCATTTTGGGCAGCGATCGATTCTTCTTCGTTTGGTCGATCAGTTTTTCGCACGCCGGACATTCGTACTGGACCGGCATCCGCACGTCTTGCGTGTCCGTTGCCAAGCGAGCCAGCCCGTAACGCAGAGCATCGGGTCCGAACTTGTCAACGATGTCGTTCGGGTCGACGCCGTTGCCCTTACTCTTGGACATCGTCTCGCCCAATCCGTCCAAGATCTTCGGGTGGATGAAGACTTCCTTGAACGGAACCACGCCAAGATTGTTCCAGCTCATCAACACCATCCGCGCGACCCAAAGCGTGATGATGTCGCGCGACGTGATCAGCGTGCTGGTGGGATAGAAGTAGCTCAGTTCCTCGGTGGCTTCGGGCCAGCCCAAGGTGCCGTGCGGCCACAGCGCCGACGAGAACCAGGTGTCCAGAACATCGGGGTCACGTTCTAGCCCGAGCGCTTCGATCTTCGATTCACGATCGTCGCCTTCGCTCATCAAGCAAACGAAGATTCCGTGCGTCCCGTCCTCGGCGGTATCGACTTGGTGACTGGCCGTATCAACGCCCTTGCCAATGACTTCGTCGACTTTGGCAACGATGTCCTTCAGTTCGGCGTCCGACAATCCGGTTTTGGACCAGATCGGAATCTGGTGTCCCCACCACAATTGCCGGCTGACGGGCCAGTCACGTTTTTCGCTCAACCAGTCGAGGTAGCTCTTACGATACCGCGTGGGGAAAATCTTGACGTCTTCGTCACGCACCAATGTCATTGCCGATTCGGCCAGTTCGTCCATTTTGACAAACCATTGGTCGGCCAAGTAAGGCTCGATGGGCGTCTTGCTGCGGTCGCTGTGCGGCAGTTCGATGTCACGATCTTCGATGTCGCCCAGCAATTTCAATTCGTCGAGTGCTTCGACCACGGCGACGCGAGCCTTGGGAATCGTCAGCCCTTCGTAAGCACCAGCTTCTGCGTTCAGCGTTCCGTCCGGGTTCAAAATATTGATCATCGGCAGCCCGACTCGCTTTCCGACTTCGTAATCGTTTGGGTCGTGCGCGGGCGTGATCTTCACGCATCCGGTCCCCAGTTCGGGCTTGGCCCAGATGTCGGCCACCAACGGGATCGGCCGATCGACAAGCGGCAGCATCAGCATGCGTCCGTCGGCGGCCATGTCGCGCAATTGGATCAACCCTGGCAACATCGTCTTGCGACGCGACTCCAGTTCATCGATTTGTTTTTGCACCAACGGTTCTTCTTTGGGCGTTGCCTCGGCGAGCTTCGCCTGCAACTCGGCCGCGACCTTATCGAACGCTCTTTCCGGGTCGGGGTGTATGGCCACCGCAGTATCGCCCAACATTGTTTCCGGTCGGGTCGTGGCAATTTCGACACGCGTGGGTTCACCGGCCTTGGGATCAATGACGGGATAAAAGAAGTGATAGAAGTGACCTTTTTGCGTCACATTCTCCACTTCGTCGTTCGATACGGCCGTCTGCAAAAACGTGTCCCAATTGACCAGCCGCTTGCCACGATAGATCAGTTGCTTACCGAATAGGTCGAAGAACGTGGCGCGAACGGCTGCGGCGCAGCGATCGTCGAGCGTGAACCGGACACGTTCCCAATCGCAACTGCACCCCATCCGTTTGAGTTGCCCGAGGATGCGTTTTTCGTATTGATCTTTCCAGGCCCAGATGCGTTTGACCAGTTCTTCGCGACCCAAGTCATGGCGGGTCAGATTTTCGTTCTCCTTCAGCCGTCGTTCGACGACGGCCTGGGTCGCGATGCCTGCGTGGTCGGTGCCGGGCATCCACAATGCTTCATAGCCCTGCATGCGTTTGGTGCGGATGACCATGTCTTGCAGGGTATTGTTCAGCCCGTGTCCCAAGTGCAGCGCGCCGGTGACGTTGGGCGGCGGGATCACGATCGTGAAGGGCTTTTTATTCGGATTCACTTCCGCGTGGGCGCACTTTGCAAGATCCCATTGGGCCGCAATTCGCTCGGCCGCGTCGGCATGTTCAAATCGAGTCGGGATCGTCGAGTCGTCGTTCATCGGGCGAGATAGGTTTTAGGGTTTAGGTATTGGGTATTGGGAGAACTCGGAATCGGAGAGCAAAGCCGAGCTCCTAAACACTGTTGGCTGATCGCTCTTTGTGCAGCTTGTACTCGACCGCATCGGTCAGCGCCTGCCAACTGGCCGCGATGATGTTGTCACTGACACCGATCGTGCCCCAGGTTTCTTTCGTGTCGCCGCTTTCGATGTTGACGCGAATCGCCGCAGCGGTTCCGGCACCCGAATCGACCACGCGCACCTTGTAGTCGATCAACTTCATGTCGTGCAAGCAAGGGAACGCACCGGAGAGAGCCTTGCGAAGTCCCGCATCGAGCGCGTTGACCGGCCCGTGCCCTTCCGCCGCGTCGAACCACAATTCCTCGCCGACTTTCAACTTGATGATCGCTTCGGCGAATACTCCGCCACTGGACGAGTCGCGATCACCGGCGACGATGCGGTACTTGATCGGTTCAAAGTGGGGCGTGAACGTGTTGGACAGTTTCTTGATCAACAAGTCGAACGATGCGCCCGCGTTTTCGAACTGGTAGCCCTGGTTTTCCAACCGCACGACTTCGGACAAAATCTTGTCCATCAATTCACGGTCGTCTTGGATATTGTGCTTCGTCGCAACGGCAACGATGTTGCTGCGGCCCGACAATTCGCTGACCAGGATCCGGCGTTCGTTGCCGACCAGGGCCGGGTCGATGTGTTCGTACGTCTTCGCGGCTTTGTTGATCGCATGAACGTGCATACCGCCCTTATGCGCGAATGCACTTTGGCCGACGAACGGTTGGCCGCCCCGCCATTGCAGGTTGGCAGTTTCGTAAACATACCGGCTCAATTCGGTCAGGTGCTTCATGTCGCGACCGCCGAGCACTTGGTAGCCCTTCTTTTTCAGCGCCAAGTTGGCCATCACGGAAATCAAATCCGCGTTGCCACATCGTTCGCCGATGCCGTTGATCGTGCCCTGAACTTGGCTGGCGCCGGCATCGACGGCGGCCAGTGAATTGGCGACTGCAAGTTCGCCATCGTTGTGGGTGTGAATGCCGACGCGAACTTCGTAATCGCGTGTGCCATCGATGGCCGCGCGGGTGACTTCGGCGACTTGCTCGGGAAGCGTTCCACCGTTTGTGTCACACAGCACCAAATACTTCGCCCCGGCCGACGCGGCAGCACGCAACGTTTCGATGGCGTATTCGGGGTTCGCTTTGTAGCCGTCAAAGAAGTGTTCGGCGTCGTAGATCACTTCGGCGCCGCGGCCAAGAAATTCGGCACTCTCGCCGATCATCGCCAAGTTTTCTTCTAGCGTGACGTTCAATACGTCGGTCGCGTGGTAATCCCACGTCTTGCCGACCAAAGTGATGCAAGGCGTTTCGGCGGCGACCAGCGCCTTCATGCCCGGATCATCGGCCGCTTTCATCGCACGACGACGCGTCATTCCGAAGGCACAAATCTTCGAGTCGCCCAGATTGTCTTTTCGAATTTGCTTGAAGAACGCGACGTCTTTCTCGTTCGACAGCGGGTAGCCACCTTCGATGAAGTTGATGCCGATTTCGGCCAATCGACGGGCGATGTTCAGTTTGTCCTGCAGCGAAAACGAAACACCCTCGCCCTGCGAACCGTCGCGAAGGGTCGTGTCGTAGATCTGGATCGGTCGATCAGTCATGGAATACTTCGAAAGGGCAGATAACGAAAAAACCCCCGAACCCATGGAGGCCTCGGGGGTAGATTAGGGTCGTCTATCAGTGTCGAAAGCATACGGACCAGGGTTTTCGTGTCAATCGCAGTCCCTTTTCCCGACTCGGCGCGGCCGACGGGGGATCACCGGATCTCGTGCAATTCGACTTTGAAGTGAAGCGTCGCGTTGGGCGGAATTCCGGGCCGCCCGCTGGGGCCGTAGCCGAGATCCGAGGGCACTTCTAGCTCGATCATGCCGCCTTCTTTGACGTATTGCAGGCCTTCGGTCCAGCCGGCAACGACCTGATCCAGCCCAAACTCGGCCGGCTCACTGCGGTCGTACGACGAATCGAAAAACTGGCCGCTGTCGAGCCATCCGGCATAGTCGACCTTCACGCGGGAGTTCGCGGTGGGTTGTTTTCCCGAGCCTTTCCGCAGCATTCGGTACTTCAGCCCCGATTCGGTCGTCGTGAATTCGGTCTCCGCATCCGCATCAACTTCGTTGGGACCGCGTCGTGGTCCGCTACAAGAGACGGCCGACAAGCATGCCAGGGCAGCGATACAGAGCATGAACCGGCGAGTGAGCAGAGAAATTGGGTTTTGCATGGGTTTTGTTTTAAGGAAATTTCGCAAGGAGTAGGAAAACACGCCCGTTTTCTAATTCACCGAGTAAGGATTGTCGCTTGGGGGGGTGTTAGGCCGGGGAATACCCAGCGACGGATCAGTTGCAGGGGCGCGGCGGTCGCGTCCGGTCACAATCGCCGCAACCAGAAAGCCCGTCGCGACCATGGCCAACACCTGAAAGACGACGTTTTGCCACGCAAACACGGTCCCGTATGAGTCAACGCTGATCACCTTGGCCAACACCATGGGGCTGAACGTAACGATGACCGTCAGCAACAACTGCATGCCGAAGCCGATCATCGCATACGTCTTGGCTCCCGTCCCGTCTTTGACCTTCGCGACAATATAAAAGATAACGCCGATCGTAAAGAAGAAGGTAAGGCACGTCGTGATCATGTAGATCCAACTGATCGATAAAACATTCACATTAGGGACCCGGTGGTTGCGTTCGGAATGGGCGGGCGACACGTTATATCTATCTTAAGCTAACCGCACGAATGAGTTGCCGCTTGGTGTTTGTCTCGTAACGTATTTTCCCACAGGCCTTTCAACGCATGTACTTGGCGACCGAGTTTCTGTTTTACGCCGGCTTGATCCTGGTGGGGTCGGGTTTGGCGTGGTTGTTGGCGACCGTCGTGTTGCGACGGTGGAGTCGCACGCAGTTTCCGTTGATGATGATCGGACTTGGCGTGATCGCGATCGCGACGCCGGCGATTTACACGCGCATTGGCGACGTCGATTTGGGTCCGCGAATCGCACTCGTTCAGGGCGAAAAGCACATCACATTGACTGGATGGGACGGCGAGAGCTACGCCGTTTTGGGCAACCATCCCGAAACGATCGTGCTGCAAATGGCGAACGCGGACGTCACCGACCAAACGCTCGGCTATTTGTCTTCGATGGCGAACCTGCGAGAATTGGACTTGAACGACTCGTCCGTGACCGACGGGGGAATGGCGGAACTTTCGAAATTGACGGGGCTGCAAACGTTGCGACTGCGAGCCACCAAGATTACGGACGAGGGGCTGGAACGACACTTGTCACGCTTGCCCGACCTGCGACGCTTGGACTTGCGAGAAACCACGGTGTCCGACGAAGCGATCGAAAAATGGAAAGCGGCTGGTGAAGGCCGCCGCGTGTTCCGGTAGCCGCAGAGAACCCTCATGCACTCGACTCAAAAAACCAACATGCTCGACGCCAAAGCCAAACACAACCGACACCACGCACACTATCTGGCCACGGCATGCGACTTGGCGTACCTGGGGCCCGAAGATGCGACAAAGCAGTTTCGCCGACAATTGGGTTTGGTCGGCGAATTGGTCAGCATCGATAACACGCAGGCCTTCGTGGGCGAGAACGACGGTTCCATCGTCGTCGCGTTCCGAGGGTCCCAGTCGCCGACGTCCATCGATGGCGTCAAAGATTGGCTGCTGACCAACGCACGGAATTTTCTGGTGCTGCCCGAAGGCCGCATCGGAACCGACTTTGCCGCCGCCGGTGTCGGAGCCCGTTTTCATCGCGGGTTCCTGGAAGCGTTGGCCGAGATCTGGGCGCCGCTGTATGACCGGATCGATGAAGTCTTTGGACGACGCGAACGCCCATTGTGGGTGACCGGGCACAGTCTCGGTGGCGCGCTGGCGCTGTTGTGCGCGTGGCGGTTGCATCAACAATTCATTCCCGTTCACCAAGTCGTTACCTTCGGCGCACCGATGATCGGTAACCAAGCGGCGGCCGACGCGTTTGCTCGCGAGTTTCCACGGCGAATCTATCGCTACGTCGATGCCGGTGACTTGGTGCCGCGGCTGCCGATGATGAGTCTGCTTAGCAACGACTACAACCACTGCGAAACCGAAATCGTGGTCGGTAAGTCGTCGCTGGTCAAAGCCGCCGAAGTGATTTCGAATGTCGCCACCGCCACGGCCAATGCGACGATCGACAGTGCGATGGAGGGCGTGATCAGTCCGACGATCGCCGACGCGATCTGGGGCGAGTTGTCCAAGGGGATGCCGTCGCACTTGATGCACAATTATTTGGCTCGCTTGAACGACGGAGACGTCGCGTGATTTCGTTTCGCCGCACCTTCATCGCCGTTCTTGCCTGGTTGTCGTTTGCTTCGATGGTGGATGCCCAAATGATCGTTGCCCATCGAGGCGCGTCGCATGATGCGCCTGAAAATACGCTGTCGGCTTTTCGGTTGGCCTGGCAACAGAACGCCGACGGCATCGAAGGCGATTTCTATTTGACGGCCGACGACCACATCGTCTGCATTCACGATGCGGATACGCGACGAACGGCGGGCGTCAAAAAACCGGTCGAAACATCGACGCTTGCCGAGCTTCGTTCGCTGGAATACGGACGATGGAAAAACGCGTCGTTCGACGGTGAACCGATCCCCACGCTGGACGACGTGATCGAAACCGTACCCGACGGAAAAACGATCGTGATCGAGCTAAAATCGGACGCGTCGATCGTGCCGCGACTGATCGAAACGATCGACCGTTTTCAAAACGAGCCGATCCGATTTTTGGTGATCGCGTTTGACGCCGATACCGTCGCCATGATCAAGAAGCAACGGCCAAAACAAAGAGTCCATTGGTTGACCGGTTTCAAGCAGTCGACTCCATCGGCTCCGTTCCACCCCACCGCCGACGAAATCGTCAGCACCATTTCGCGGATCGGAGCCGATGGCGTCGGGATGCAAGCCAACCGAGACGTTATCGATGCGGCTTTCGTCGCGACGATGAAGCAAGGCGGATGCGGCGAGTTCCATGTTTGGACGGTCGACGCGGTGGCCGACGCCAAATACTTCGCCGACTTGGGCAGCATCGGCATCACCACCAACGTCCCCGCCGTGATCGGCGAGGGGTTGCGCTAGTTCGCTTCGCGTCACGCGTTCTCAGTCGTTCGCTTCCACTTCGACTGGGAAAACTCGCTTGGGCCACCACGCACCCTCACGACGCGTCACGATTCCGCGAATCTGTCCACCTTCGGTGACCGCTGCGATTTCGGCATCGGGATCCACACTTTCGTCGACGTCGTTGACGATCGAAATCGACAGCCCATGGCCGAGCCGCGTCGATTCCGATTCGTTGACGGCGACTTGCGGCATGTGCGAAATCGCCATCGACGGTGGCAGCAACATCGGTTCGATGTCGTCTTCGCGAAGCCGTTCGATCGATACCGATTTGGTGTGAACGAAACTTCCCACTCCTTCGCGTCGCAGATGGGCCATCACGGCGGTCGAGCCCACCGCCAAACCCAAATCCAACCCGATCGTCCGAATGTAGGTGCCACCGCCACAGACGACGTCGACGTCGACTTCGGGAAAGCTGTAATTCAGGATCTGCATCGAGTAGACATTGACCATTCGAGTCGGCATTTCGACGACTTCACCGGCGCGCACGCGTTCATGGGCCCGCTTGCCATCAATCCAAATCGCCGAATGGGCTGGCGGAGTCTGCTGGATCTGGCCGACCATCGTGGCGGCGGCTGAATTCAATTGGCCGGCCGTGGGGACGGGCAGGTCCGGGTGCAATTGAACTCCATCTTCCAAGTCGCCCGATTCGCTCGATTGCCCCAACAAAAACTTCGCGCGATAGTGCTTGGGCTGCTGCTGGACGTAGGGCACCAATCGCACGGCGCGGCCGACACCCATCACCAGCACGCCTTCGGCAAGTGGGTCGAGCGTGCCGGCGTGGCCGACTTTGACTTTCGCGCCGTCGTCGGTACGTAGTCCCTTGAGTCGTCTCTGGACGACGTTTACAGCGTCGCGCGACGTCATGCCGGGCGGCTTATAACAGTTGATGAATCCGAACAATGTCGTCTGAAATGCGTCGGGGTGTTGCGGGCGGGACAGTCGGGATAGCTTTACAAAAATCAAGCCGGACCAGTACCCCGCCAAACCGAAAGACATGAAGGAACCGTGAATTGAATCCTGAAAAATTGATCTTCGAAGGCGCCCGCTTCAATGTTCACCAGATGGAACTGACCGGCAGCGATGGGAAGACGTACGTTCGTGAAGTCATCCGCCACCCCGGCGCGGTGGTGCTGTTGCCGTTGATCGATCTCGACACGGTCGTGTTGATCGAGAACCAGCGACCGACCGTTGGCGAAACGCTTTTGGAATTGCCCGCCGGGACTCGCGAAGCCGGTGAACCCGTCGAAACCACGGCGGCTCGCGAATTGATCGAAGAGACCGGTTACCGGGCCGGGAAACTAGCCAAGCTGCACGAGTTCTATTCCGCACCCGGGATTTGTGACGAGTTGATGCACTTGTACGTCGCCACCGAATTGTCGGCCGGAGACCACCAACGGGAAGCCGTCGAGCAAATCGAGAATCACGTTGCCTCGCGATCCCAAGTCACTCGATACATTGCCGAGGGCAAAATCCGTGACGCGAAATCGCTGATCGGTTTGTACGCGTTTCTGTATTCGCCTGCACTTTCGAAATGAGTTCGCTGCCATGCTGACACCGTTGCCGACGCGATGCCTGTCTGAATTTTTGAGCACGTTTTTCCTGGTCGTCATCGGCTGTGGCGCGATCGCCGTCGATGTCCGCACCGGCGCGCTGACTCACGTCGGCGTCGCAACCGTGTGGGGATTGATCGTGATGACCATGATCTATGCGGTCGGCGGCGTTAGCGGTGCGCACATGAATCCGGCGGTCACGATCGCGTTCACGTGCTTCAAGAAATTGCCGATCAAAGACGCCGTTGCGTACGTGCCCGCCCAGTGCGGGGGCGCCCTGCTGGGCGCCTTGGCGATTCGGTCGGTGCTGGGGCTGGATGAATCGTTGTTGGGCGCGACCACGGTGAAGGCCGGATTGACGCCGATAGCCGGGTTTGCGGTCGAAGCGATGATGACGGCGATCTTGATGTTCGTCGTCATGGGAGTCTCGACCGGCGCGAAAGAAGAATCGATCACCGCGGGCATCGCCGTCGGTGCGACGATCGCGATGGAAGCCTTCGTCGCCGGCCCGTTGACCGCTGCATCGATGAACCCCGCCCGCAGCATCGGCCCGGCGATCGCATCGGGGCATCTGGAAAACTTGTGGGTTTACATCGCCGGCCCGATCGTCGGCGCACTTGTCGGCGGCATCCTTCGCCGTGTGCTGAGCCCGTCGGCTTAACCGAAACTAAAACAGCTTGTCGTTGTTCTTGTGACGGTCGGCGTCACGTTTCGTTTTTTTGTCCAGATTGCGGCCCAGCGCATCCGTCAAGTCGATCCCGGACTGATTCGCTAAACAAATCGTCACGAACAGAACATCGGCAAGTTCGTCAGCCAAGTCGCCCGGCGATTCACCCGCCTTCGACGACTGTTCGCCATGCGATCGCGACAAAATTCTCGCAACCTCGCCGACTTCCTCGACCAATTGAGCCAAGTTGGTTAACTCGTGAAAGTAGCGCACGCCGATCGTGCGGATCCACTCGTCGACTCGGTCTTGAGCCTCGCGGATCGACAGCGGCGGCGGGTCCTGGCGGTTGATGGCCATGTCGTCGTTCATTCGGCGATCATCAAGTAGGTGCCACTCTTGCCGGCAACGGCGATATCCGTTTTCGAGTCGCCGTTAAGATCTTCGGCCACGATTTGAAGGCCCGTGCCGACATGACCTTCTTCGATCGTGTGTCGCGTGAACGTCTTGGTCTTCGCATCCCAGTCGTAGTAATACAAGCACGGCATCTCGGTCCCACCGGGGTCTTTGCCGTTGTGTGCGAAGTACCGTTTACCCGTCACCAGGTCGGGCTTTCCATCGCCCGTCACGTCCACCCAAGCCAACGAGTGCGGTTGGCTGTATTGCTTGTCGATTTCGTGCTCGGTCCACCCGACGGTTCCGTTTTCGTCGGCACCATCGTTCTGCCACCAAAACAAACCGAAATCGTGACCGTTTCCAAAGATCAAGTCGCCGTCGCCATCGTCGTCCAGGTCGACAACGATCATCGGGACGGACGAATGCAGTTTCCAATCTTGATGGAACTTCCACGGCGCCGACCATGGCTGGGACGACGGTTGTTCGTACCAACCTTGTCCGACCAACAAATCCGATCGACCGTCGTTGTTCAAGTCGCCAACGGCAACGCCGTGCCCGTTGGCTTTGTCACCAAACGTATGCGAAACCACGTCGAACATCGCACCGCCGCGTTGGCCGTCGCCCTTGTCGCGCGGAACCAATCGCCACACAACCGTCGGCACATCATTCTTCCAGCTATTGACGATCCACTCGGGACGCCCGTCGCCGTCGATATCTTGCATCAACTGGCCTTCGTTGGCCGAGTTCCCCGTATCGACCAGCAAGTGCTTGGGCCACGTCTTTCCCAACCGAAGTGCTTCGTCGCCCGGGTTTTCGTACCAATGAACTTCCGTGGGCAGGAACGATCCCGCGATGACGTCCAAGCGACCGTCGCCGTTGACGTCCATCAAGTAGTCGCCATTGCTTTCGACGTAGCCGTTCCAGTCATCGATCGCGCGCAGCGGACGAGGTTCCCAATTGCCGCCGTCGGTTCCGTCGCCACCGCGGAACCAGTTTCGGCCGGCGACCAAATCGGTCTGGCCATCGCCGTCGACATCTCCCGCTGCGATCCCTTCGTTGGCATCGAGCGTCAGCAGACGTGGTCGAAATCGCACACTTGATCCGTCCCCGACGTTGCTGTCATCGCCGATCACCGCTGTGGCGGCCCCGCCCAGAATCATGCTGACCGCGGAAAAAGCAACAAAAAACCGCCTGGATCGTCGAACTGTCATTTCAAAATCCTAAAATCGGATGAATCGGCAACTAAGATAGGGGCTGCAGGGAACCACTCAGCACTCACGTAAAGGTACTGGTTTCCCAGAGCGCAAGGTTGATGCAATCGCGACCACCGTGACCGCTGATCGCTCGTTTTGCCACGAAGCCGTGAAGCGCTCTGTTGAAAATGGGTTTCACACGACATGATTGTAGTCATTGACATCCACGTCGGAGACGCGGAGTGCACTCACTAAACCATCGAGGCGGCTTTGGAAATCTCGACCGACAACGAACTGCTTTACCTCGAAGACATGAAAGTCGGCGATCGCTGGATGAGCGAGTGGCGCGAGATCACGGCGGACGACGTGGCCGATTTCGCGGCGCTGTCCGGCGACCATGATCCCCTGCATACGCCGGCGGCCGATTCGTCACCGTTCGGTGAACCGGTGGCCCACGGATTGCTCGGCCTGAGCGTGTTGGCGGGACTGAGCAGCCAACGTCCCAGGGCCGCGACCTTGGCCTTGGTGGGAATTTCCGATTGGCGATTCGAAGCCCCGATTTTCTTTGGCGATCGAGTCCAGGTTTCCACCGAGATCGAATCGATCGATCAACACGGTCGCCGCGCCGGTCGAGTGACATGGGTTCGCCAACTTCTCAATCAAGAAGGCCGCGTCATCCAACGCGGCCGCTTCGTTTCGCTGGTCGCAACCAAGGCCCGCGCAAGACGACTTTCCACACAGGAAGAAACGCAACGAGGAACACTGCCGGCGAGGTAGTCGATCGGCGGAAATCACGGGCCTGCCTCCGGTCGCAAAAGAGGGATCGCCAGCGACGCTGTTCGTTTAAACCCTGGATTCAAATTGCTTGATTGTGTACCCCAAGAGCTGCCTCCCTCACGGCAGCGGACATTCTCCAACGCACCCGCCGCGGCCCGTTCAAAGCGGGGCTTCGCAGGGCTGAATTCCGGTGGGTGCAATGGCCCCACACACCCCAACCCGAAGATTGGCCGATGGACACGACAGTTGTCGCACCATGCCCATGGGTCGAGAGCATCACGCTGCTCCGCTTGCCTGAGCAAGCCGACCAGCGATTGCAAGATTTGATGGATCGCAATAACGAGGGCCAACTCACCCAAAAGAAAGAAAAGAAAAACAAAGAAAACAAAGAAAAGGGACAGGCAATTTTCAACAAGCTTTCGAGCTGTCCGCTTTGTTCACGCATCGCGAAATACCTTGCTCGCGCACCGAAATCGGTTGCGATTGAGCCGGCATTGCCAGGCAGGCCGAACACAGGTGCCAACGGCGCAGCGCGAAGCCTTCAGTGCTTCCTATCGGCTCGATAGATACGTCGCTTGAAGCTACGCGATTGGCGCGAGCGGATTGCCAGGGCAACACAGCCAATTTTGGCTGCGGCGGGCCGCTTCATTCGCCATGCTGTCGGCCGTTCCGGCTGCTCGCTTGAAAGTCCGGCCGAACTTCTTCACCAAGTCGCACCAGCCGTGACAGTCCAAGCCGATCCGCGCCAAAATCGGAGCAAGATGCGACGGTATCGAACCGCTCTTGCCTTCGCTGATTTGTCGCCCAGTCCAATCCAGCAACTCCAAGTAACTGAACATCGAGATCGACAGAAAGCCCTTCCTGCTCGCACGACGGCCACTCGAGTCCGCATCAGGGCCGATCGCATCTTCGCGCTCATTGATCTCAACCGGACTCAGCCAACCACTCTTGGTGCGGCGGCGACTTCGTTCCCAATCATGAGTACTCATGCGCGAGCGATCTTTCCTGGCACTTTCTTGACGCGTTGCCAAGTCGTCAATGCGGTCCTTCGCCCCGGTGAATTCGCTTGACTCAGGCGCTGCTGCGATCGCGGCACGAACGGGATTTAAGTCAACGTAAGCCGAGCACGCCAACAACGACGCTTCATCGAGTAAAACGACCGCCTTGTAACGGCCTTCCCAAAAGTGACCGGTCACACCGTCCTCGGCATTGCTACGGCGGGCAATGTTTTCAGCCGTACAGCGCATCCACCAACTCAAGTCACTCAGTCTTCGCCGCCGCTCGGACAGCCGATCGGGATCGTTCACGATCATGTTGATCTCGGGCGCCGAAGGCTCGGCGGGCGAACCATCTTCGTTACGCCGGTGTGGAAACAAACGCAGCCAGCGCCGCGCCACTTCTTCATCGGTCCACGTAGCCAGCACATCTGGCCGACTCCGCAAAATCACGTGGATATGGTTGTGCATCACCGTGTAAGTCAGGCAGTCGACGGCGAAAACACTGGCCAAGTACTCCATCCTTTGCCGAATCCATTCCCGTCGGTGCTCAAACGACTGGCCAGTGACGGGATCATCGCCGCACAAGAAAGCGCGTCGGACACAGCGTTGAATGCAATGGACGACCTGAATTTCAGCCGGATCAATGACTTCACCGCGAGCAAGCCTGGGCATGGGACCGCCTCGAAACGAGTGGATTATGTCGGCAAGGCATAAATTACCGATCGCCAGCTCCGTAGGCAACCCAAGTTGTTGCCTGTCCCTTTTTGGCTTTATGGGTGGGAAGCACGATTCGACGGTCCATCAGGATCGAGTATGCCCAGTCGGATAACGTTACGCGTAACCGGGAACACGCGGGAAAGTCTCTAACGGCCAAATCGCTTAACTCGCGTTCTCCGGTTCACGCGTTGGTTATCGGGGCGCTCCGGAATCCACCGGTGATGGGCTCCGAAGAGTCCAGAATACCGCAGGCGAGTCACGGATGCAATCAGTTTGCTCACGATCTCGATCCGGCCCAAAACGTCCGTGCTTGGATCGGCAATTGGCTTGCCCTACCGTCATCATGTGAAGTCTTCCGTCCTGAATCGAGCACTGAAATCAGCGTTCCGGATCGAGCACAACTCGAGCGCACCTATCACGCCCCTGGATCAAGCGCACCAATCACGAGCACTGAACGATCACCCCCGACGCGATAACGGCACGCATCACCGGGGACGGGCGAAATGCATGCAAGCAGAAGAGAAAACGAACCACCCGTCCTCCGGTGCATGCGATTGTTATCCGCCGTTCTGGAGCCACGTCGGATCTTCCGGACGTCATGAACAAAGGATTTGCCATTGTACAATATAGTCCCAGAGTCCGGTGTTAAACTGGTCGCTTCCAAAGCGACCGACGGACAGCGCCATGTGAGGGCTAAAAACGACAGAAAACGCCTCGCCCCAGAAGCCAGGCGAACCAGTAACTTGGTAGTAGAGTTGTCCGAGTCCCACATAGGGGCCGGGAGCGAATGCGTAAGCGAGCAGCAGGCCGCCGAAGATCAACCAAAACGAGTCCCAGCGATTTGACGCTTGGGTTTGCACGAGTCTTGCAACACCTAGAGCGAGCGGGGCAATCGCTGCAAGGAACAGCGCAAGTCCCCAGTTGAGCCTAAAGACGACAAGCCACAGCGCGGATGCGGTCAAGGCGGAGGTAGTTGCAAGTGAAGGCTTCACGGTAAATTCAACGCCATGTATCGTGGCATGTCATTCGGATAACGTCCGCCGTCACCGGGCACGGAGAGACGACTTTCCATTTGTGAAAACATGCAAGCCGTGCTCCGTGTGCACGGCATTGTTATCCGCCGACATTCGTTGAATTGTGACCAGCCGTGATCTCTGAGGAGTCGCGATAGTAGTACCTTGCGGGGACAACGGCCCGGCAAGATGAGCATGCGGCCATGATACGTTTTCCAACGGACGCAGCACCCCAACGAATGCCGCCGGCATCCCAAACAGACCTTTCAGATTCGCATTTAGTGCATTGAATCATCCATTGCTGGGATGACGCCTGCATGGATTGAAACCATGGCGACGGCAGCAACCGTTCAGCGATTCGTTGTATTCGGGACACAGAATGCTCCAAGATAGCGGTTGAAATTTGGCGAACCAATTCTTGAGGCTCAATCAAGACCATCTTAGGGCGCACAAGATCGATTCGGATAACGTTACGGATCACCGGGTGGCGGCGAAAGACTCTGCCATTGCCAAGACGCGAACCACCGCCACTCCGGTGCATCCGATGGTTATCCGCCGCTTTGGTACAGGACGGGGAACAGCCACAGCAGTGTAGCCGATCCAGCAATAGCTGGTATGCTGAGTTGTTTCAGCGCGGCAGTCAATCCAGGGAGCGAAACACATCCATAACGACCGCTACCAGAACAAGAGCGGCGAGTGCAAGTGCGTTGGCTAGATCGCCGCCCACCTGCCACCCCCAACCGCTTTGCCGCAGCACGCCAGCGACAATCGCAATTCCGAGTGCCCATTTTGTTGCATTCCACTCTATCGCGTTGCGTTTCATTGGTGTCGAGGTGTAGCATTGTCGAAGGACAAGTGGGAAAACGTTATCTCTCAGTCGGATAACGGTTGTGATCACCGGGTCGGGAGAGACAATCTTACCATTGGTGAGACCGCCGCAAGCCCGACTCCGCGTGCATCACGTGGTTATCCGCCGTTTTCTAATCGTCACCAAAGTCGAGAGGTTTACCGCATTTAGGGCAGGCTGGTGTCACCGCCTCGAGTTCAAAGCCACAGTGGTAGCAGAACGGTGAGAGTGTAGTTACATCCTGATTTGAACGTGAACGCCAGTCCGAGATTAATTCACGAACTTCGGGTTCACTGCAGTTCGAAGCGAGTACATCATGAAGGGTATCGAACACCGGCCCCTCGCCAACGTGCCCAACCTGCCGTGGAGAGACAAGTCGCGCGTTGATGCCAGCCTGAACCAGATGAGCAGCAAATGCCTCCGCATCTTGGTAGTCGCGTGACCGATAGACCACCGTTGTTTCTGGAAGCGTCATAGAGGAGCCTGCATCTTCAGTCGGATAACGGTTACGATCACCGAGCCGGAACGGTAATCAATGCTTCAATTTGCACGCGCAAGTCCGGCTTCGTGTGCATCGTTTTGTTATCCGTCGTTTGCGTTATGGGTTTGAACAACAGTCGCAGTGAAATCGTTGTCCTTCGGGTTGATAGTAAGCGACGATAGTTCGTCATATTCCATGGTGTGGTGATAACTCGTCATTTTGCGATTGCGCCAATCCCAATAGTTCAATTGTGTCAGTTTGCCGTGCTCGAAAGCTGTTTCGATCGACGCATCAGGAGTGTCAATTGACCACATCCGCCAACTGGAACTGTTCGCTGCTGGCGTGTCCGCAACAGCGTCGCCAGTGTAAGGAATTGCTGTTTGCATGCCATCGCTAATGTCCGTCGCGCCGACAAGCTTAAGCTGTGTGACAGCATCAGTCTCGGTCATCCCAAGCGAAAGTGTTGCCTCAGGCTTGGATTCGCCGCACCCGACACACAGCATCAACAGAAGAGGCAGCAATGAGTGATGGATCTTCAATATGGTCTCCTAGGCGGATAACGGCAGCCGTCACCGGGCACGGAAAGACGACGTTCCATTTGTGAAAACTTGCAAGCCGTGCTCCGTGTGCACGGCATTGTTATGCGCGTTTGGCGTGCCTGCGCCATGTAAACATTGAGAAGGCCAGAGCCGCGAGCATAACGGAAGAACTGGGCTCCGGAACGGATGTAACCGCAACGGAATCCAAAACGATGCCGCCTAAATCAGCATCAGAAGAGGGGGTTACGAACGATAGTCGTGATGAAGATGTAACCGTGATAAGACGTTCGATTGATTCTAAGGAAACAACTCCGGTTCGGGAAAAAGTTTCTGAGTAGCCGTCAAGCGAAACGGTCACCATATTCTCGGCTGCAAAGTCACGGTTATTTCCAAGGTTAAAAGAAAGGCGATACAGACCGGGAGCGATATCAAAATTGGTTTCAATCGATCCTGAGCCGCCCGATGTGCCATTTAGGTCGAGGTACAATCCGTTTCCAGGGTAATAATCAAAGAATCCATTACCTAAAAGGTCAACGGAGCCTGCAGTAATAACAAAGTTTTCGAAATTTGTGTAATCGAGCACTCCAGTTCCTCCATTCTCCACGTCGAAGCTGTCGACAAAATCCGCATTCACATACGAGGCGTTGGCGGTAAGGAGTAGCGTCAGCAAAGCAGTCAGTCTAAACATCATGTATTCCTCGAGTGTATGGGGTCAGCGGCAACGATTCACGCATAACGGTTGGCATCACCGGGTGGCGGCGAAAATCGTGATTTTGAGAAAACCGTGCCACCGCCACTCCGGTGCATGCCGTGGTTATCCCATTGCATTGAATCGAGCATTGAATCAGCGATGGGCAGCGGTGACCACCGTTCGACAGCATAGCGGGCATTGAATCGTGCGGCAAGTTTCGAGCGTTGCCGACCGTCAGCGGGTCGGGCACGGCGAACGAAGGGAGCCGAAACGCGGACTCTCTCGCCAATGGCGAGGCCCGGTGGGAAAAGACAAATGGAGCCATTGGCGAGAGTGTCCGCGTTTCGGCAGCTTGCAGCGGAGTAAACCATTCCAATGCCGGACGAACCGCAAGCTTCGGGCATGGGGAAACGTGGGCAGCAACTTCGAGAACGTGACGTTCCGCATCGCCGGAAAAAATAGATCAGCGCGACCAAGAGATTTTCCGGCGATGCGGTACGTCACGTTCGGACGTGATTTCGAGAAAACCGTTTGAAGCAAAGTCGGCCGACATCCCCGGCAGTCGAGTGTTGCCGATCGAACCGCAACGAAGCAGGATCAGCCGGCACCTCCGCGCATTAGTTGGGATAACGTTACGCATCACCGGGGACGGCGAGTTGACGTTCCATTTGTGAAAACGTTTTGCCGTCCTCCGGTGCATGCGATGGTTCTTCCTTCACGACTGGCCGAGTGTTGCAATCTGTCGACACTCCAGATTGATATTTGACAACTACTGAAAAGCGGCGCAACCAGGTGACGCAGCATAGGAACATGCCTCCAGTTTGGTCAGCCATGATGGCCCACAGTCTACCCATTGTTGCGAAAGCGGTGACCACCGCTGAGCCTTCCATTCATCATGGCAGCCGTACCAATTGCAAACCTCGTACTTGCGAGCGCGGCCAATCGGACAACTTTCGGAATAAATCGTCTCAGTGGCATCGAGTTGCAGGCAGTCAGCGGTTTCCGTGAGGCACGCACCGCCGTTTGGAAAATGAACGACCGTTTCGCAGTGTGCGGGTTGAGGAGCAGCGCATTGGTATGTCGCAACGCAACGTCTAGGCTGGCAACAACATCGGTGGCGTCTCCGGTCGCATGCAGAAGCAACGTCGGCGATCAAGATGAAAACTAAGACGAACATTGAAGCAGAAAGAAGTTTATTGGGCATGTTGAATTTCCGGTTGGTGATTAGGTAGGTTTGCCGTTCCGATTTAGTGTGATTGTAAGGTAGGTAGAACGCAGGCGACAGCAGGCAGTAGTGCTTGGAAGAACGTTACCGATCACCGGGTCGGGAGTGTTGATGTTCCATTTGAAAACGGCCGCAAGCCCGACTCCGGTGCATCGGAGGGTTATCCGCAATTATGTTTACAAGGCGGACCGCCAGCGAGCATGGGCCGCGCGAGCGGAAAACATCGACGGAACGTCGCCACGATGCCCTGCGCGAGCAGCAAACAACGGCGGAACGCCGCCAGCATGGGCAAGGCCTTGCGGGATCTTGGGCATAGCCGTTCATTCAATGAGTGGTCACAGGCGGAATGCGCAGGCCATTAAGAATTAGGCAGCACAAGAATAGAGCAACAAGTTCAGTCAGGGTTAGACGATCAGAAAAAGGCCAGATTCCAGTAATGTGCGACGCCGACGCAAACGCAAATCCAGCGCAGACCACATTCAGCCCGGAGAGCAATTTGTAATCAGGGGAGATGTTGTACACCGCCAAGCCGATCGCAGCAATGATCATGATGTAGAGCAAGGTCGAGATCGAAAATTGAACCCGAACGTACGGCTTGTCGTCAGTCGATTGTTCAGTAGCGTCGCTACGGTTATTCATGGCGTCCAGTCGGATAACGTCTGCCATCACCGGGCACGGAGAGTGATGCATCTATTTGTGAAAACGCGCAAGCCGTGCTCCGTGTGCATGGCTTGGTTATCCGCCGCATTCGCCATGCTCGGGAGATTCAACGTAGCCAAATCCCCAAACAGCATCGACAAGATCAAGCAGTTGCGGGACGCCAAAACGAATGACGTATTCAGGAGGCACATGATCAGTTTTACCGTCCCGCATCCGAAATACAAGCGGAACTCTTCGATCCGAAAATGGGAGGGAGTTAGCAGGTCGGAGGAACGCCTGAATTTCCGGGCGTTGAATCAACAGATCATTGCCCGTCGAAGTGCTCTTGGAGAACAGTATTGAATTCGTCGAAATCGTAACGGTCCAACAAATCGGGTGAATCAAACGAATGGCATACCAAACGAGTGCGGGCAACAACGCAATGCAAAACAGGGGCAGCACGAAGTTAGCCTCGTCAGCTAGCTCGATTGCGGGTACCAAGCCAGTGTAGACGGACAGTGTTCCGTACGCAGCGAAAGCCGTAAACGCAGTAAGCACGGGAGCTACGAAGTAAGCGTAGTCACGCGTGCTGCTTGTGAGCGTTTTCATGGCGAACCTTGCAACTCGATGAGGTGAAACTCCAGTCGGATAACGGTTACGATCACCGAGCCGGAACGGAAATCATTGCTTCAATTGGCACGCGCAAGTCCGGCTTCGCGTGCATCGTTTTGTTATTCCGCGATCATCGCCGTGCCCCACCCAGAATCCGATCCTGAAAAAATCTCGTCAGATTGTCGGAACACTCTTTTGTTGATTTCCATGGGGATATTATTCGCGTCCGTGAAGATGTTCAAGTTGTCATAGTTTTTGTTCACCCATTTTTGCATGGACTCTGGGCCGCCTGTGGCCTCCACATAGTTCATGCCGTTTTCGACGCGGGAAATGTTAATTTCATTGCAACAGAAGAATAGTATGTCGTACGGGGTGTCGTCTCGCCAGGGCGCGAGTTTACGCGGCCAATTGATGGTTCGTGGTAGCTTTGGGTGCGTAAGGTCGTATCGACGCCTCATTAGCCTTCAAGACCGCGCCATAGGTTGACTCCCACGTTC